>JAKSPU010000099.1 GCA_024404505.1 Clostridia bacterium | reverse complement strand
GCTGGATATTCTCGGGAAATAAGGAACGTGTGGGGCGCTGCCCCACGCCCCGCTCTCGGCAATCTGATGATCAACGTCCGCCCGACCAACGTCAAGCTCCGCGACCGCTGCATCCGCATCCTGATGGAGCTCGGTGACTGCGACCGCGCCACTGCCGCCGCTCTCATCGACCGGACCGGCAGCATTCGGGAGTCGCTGGATATTCTCGGGAAATAAGGAACGTGTGGGGCGCTGCCCCACGCCCCGCTCAAGGACTTTCATGAAATAAAAAGATAAACCGGAGGGCTGCCGGATGCGGCTCTCCGGTTTCTGTAAGCGCGCCGAAATTGACGTACCGGTCCGCAATGGTGAAGATACCCATAAGGGAACTTCCGAGCATGACGCAAGTGAGGAATACGCTGCATATCCCGATGATGGCGTTGATATGCTCCCATTTACCCTTTCTTGGCTTTGAAGATTATATTACGGTATTACGGTTTTCCGGATCCGTCAAGTCGACAAATCAGTTTTGAAAATTGAAAACTTTTTTCTTGCATTTTTGTGTTAGGTGTGTTATAATACAAATATCTGTATTTTGCATGAAAGGGAATCGTATCATGTACAGAATCGTTCATAAAAGAGCTTTGAATCCTACCGTCGTCATGATGGATATCGAGGCCCCGCTGGTCGCACGCAAGGCGCAGGCAGGGCAGTTCATCATCCTTCGCGTGGATGAGGACGGCGAACGCATCCCGCTCACCGTTGCCGGTGTCAATGCGGACGAGGGCACCGTGAAGATCATTTTCCAGCTGGTCGGTGCGACCACCGACGCACTCGGACGCAAGTCCGAGGGTGACAGCATTCAGGACTTCGTCGGACCTCTCGGCAGGCCCACCGAAACCGAGGGACTTCACAAGGTCTGCGTAGTCGGCGGCGGTGTCGGCTGCGCCATCGCGCTGCCCGTCGCGCAGAAGCTGCACGACCTTGGCTGCGAGGTACATACCGTCATCGGCTTCCGCTCAAAGGATCTTCTGATCCTTGAGGATGAGTTCCGCGCCTGCTCCGACCGTCTGACGATCATGACCGACGACGGCTCCTACGGCCGTCAGGGCGTCATCACCGTGCCGCTCAAGGAAGCGATCGAGGCCGGGGAAGCGTACGACGAGGTCATCGCCATCGGGCCTCTGATCATGATGAAGTTCGTCGCCGCGACGACGAAGCCATACGGCATAAAAACCGTGGTATCCATGAATCCGATCATGATCGACGGCACCGGGATGTGCGGCGGGTGCCGCCTGACGGTCGGCGGGAAGACGCGCTTTGCCTGCGTGGACGGTCCCGAGTTCGACGGTCATGAGGTCGATTTCGACGGGGCCATGACCCGCGGCGGTATGTACCGCGACTTCGAGCGCCACGCGCGTGAGGCGGGCTGCAATCTTCTGAAGCAGGAGGCGAACTGATATGGCTGTCAAAAAGAATATGTCTCCGAAAAAGAATCCTATGCCCGTGCAGGACCCCGAGGTCCGCGCACACAATTTCGACGAGGTCGCGCTCGGCTACGACGAGCAGACCGCGCTCGACGAGGCAGCCCGCTGTCTCAACTGCAAGAATCCCTCCTGTGTGACGGGCTGCCCCGTCCGCGTCCATATCCCCGAGTTCATCGCCAGGACCGCCGAGGGCGATTTTGAGGGCGCCTACCAGGTCATCCATCAGTCGTCGTCCCTGCCCGCCGTCTGCGGACGCGTCTGCCCGCAGGAAACGCAGTGTGAGTCCAAATGCGTGCGCGGGATCAAGGGTGAGCCGGTCGGCATCGGACGGCTTGAGCGGTTCGTGGCGGATTGGCACAATACCTTTGCGTCCGGAACGCCCGTGACGCCCGCTCCCAACGGTCACCGTGTCGCCGTAGTCGGCTCCGGCCCGTCCGGTCTGACCTGCGCAGGCGATCTTGCCAAGGCCGGATACGCCGTCACCGTATTCGAGGCGCTTCACGTCGCCGGCGGCGTTCTGATGTACGGCATCCCCGAATTCCGTCTCCCCAAGCGCATCGTACAGAAGGAGGTCGACACGCTCAAGGCCATGGGCGTCGAGATCCGCACCAACGTCGTCATCGGGCGCACCGTCACCGTCGACGAGCTGTTCGAGGACGGCTACGAGGCCGTATTCATCGGCTCGGGCGCCGGTCTCCCCAACTTCATGGGGATTCCCGGCGAATCTCTCAACGGCGTCTACTCCGCGAACGAGTTTCTGACGCGCAGCAACCTCATGAAGGCGTACCGTGACGGCTCCGCCACGCCCATTATGCACGCGAAACACGTTGCCGTGGTCGGCGGCGGCAACGTCGCCATGGACGCCGCCCGCACCGCGCGCCGACTCGGCGCGGAGAAGGTATATATCGTGTACCGCCGTTCCATGGACGAGCTTCCCGCGCGCCGCGAGGAGGTCGAACACGCCATGGAGGAGGAGATCGAGTTCCGCCTTCTGACCAACCCGACGGAGATCCTCGGCTATCACAATCCCGAAGATAAGCGTGACCCGAAAAACGGCTTCGTCACCGGCATCCGCTGCGTCCGCATGGAGCTGGGCGAGCCCGATGCGAGAGGACGCCGCAGACCCGTTACGATCCCCGGGTCCGAATTCGACCTTGACGTGGACTGCGTCGTCATGTCCATCGGCACGTCGCCCAATCCGCTCATCAAAACCACTACGGAAGGTCTTCTGGTCAACGACCACGGCGGCATCATCGTCAACGAGGACGGCCTTACCTCCCGTGAGGCCGTCTACGCCGGCGGCGATGCCGTGACGGGCGCCGCTACCGTGATCCTCGCCATGGGCGCCGGCAAAACCGCCGCCGCCGCGATCGACAACTTTTTGAAAAACAAATAAGCACACGAAAGGAGCGTCATTATGATCATCTATCGCGGTCTCGGAAACAACGTCCCCTACGAGGAGTATATGCAGGTCATCAATGAAGCCTTCGGCTTTATCAACGGCCATCCCCGTGAGTTCACCCACCTTCTGCCCAAGCTCTACCGTCCCGGCAGACGTCCGCAGGATGAAAACTACGTTGCAGTGGAGGACGGCAAATGCGTCGCCGCCATCGGCGCGTACAGCCATGAGATCGAGGTCTGCGGCACCCGCATCCCCTGCCGCGGCATCGGAAACGTCGCCGTCCTGAAGGAGTACCGTTCCAAGGGATACATGAAGGACTGCATGACCATGGCCCTCCGTGATATGGCATGGGACGGCATCGCCATTTCCACGTTAGGCGGACGCCGTCAGCGGTACCGCTACTTCTCCTACGACCATGCGGGCACAAGATACGGCTTCTGGGTCAACGGCGACAACGTCCGCCACACATACGGTGCCGACTATAATCCCGGCATCGATATCGTTCAGGTCGGTGCGGACGACACGGCTCTTCTCGACAGCATCCGTGCGCTGTGTGCCTCCGGACCGTTCGTGCCGGTCAGAAAGGCAGAGGACTTCCACGATATCGCGTCCAGCTGGTTCGGCTGCCTGTACGCAGGGCTTAAGGACGGGCGCTTCATCGGCTACTGCATCCGCGAGCCGGAATCAGCCATCTCGGAGATTCGCGTCGTAGATAACGCCGATTTCACCGATTTCGTCATCGCCATGATGCAGCAGGTGGGCGGCGGTTCGATCACGCTTTCGCTGCCCCTGCACCAGCGGGAGAATATCAACGCCCTTTCGCTTTTCGCCGAGGGTTATGAGATCAGCAGCTGCATGAGCTTCACCGTGCTGAATTACCGTCTCGTCTGCGACGCTTTCTTCCGTCTGCGCGCCACCTACTCGGTCCCGGCCGACGGCACGCTGACCATGCTGATCCACGGCTTTGCCGGCGATGAGCTGCTCACCTTTGCGGTCAAGGACGGCGTTCCGTCCGTCACGGACGCCCCCGCGGGAATAGTCCCCGAGATCGAGCTGTCTCACGTCGACGCGCTGTCCCTTCTGTTCGCGCCGATCGACGTCAACCGTCTCGATCTCCCCGCGTTTGCCCGTGATTGGTTCCCGCTTCCGATTTGGATGTACCGCGCCGACGAGGTCTGACAACCGACTTTTTTCAACTCTTGCTATAGGAGAATATCATGACGTACAAAGCCCGCATCGCTTTTCTGGTCGGCAGCCTTCTTCTGCTGTCCGCCGCTTGTCTTCTGGCCGCCTGTACCACAGACAAGCCGGCTGTCCCGACCGCGTCGGAGACGGACGCGCCGACGGATCCCGCCGAAACCGAAACGGGTACTCCCGAAACGGAGACTCCGACCGACACCGAGCCTGAAACGCTCCCGCCGGAGGATCCCGCGCTGAACGTATTCCCGACAGAGGGGCAAAACGTCGAGATCGGCATCTTCTACGAGCCGCCCGTCGAGCTGTCCGTTACCGAGGGATACGATCCGGAGGAGCAGTACGATTGGATCCGCGACGCCAACATCACCTTCGTGGAGATGACAAACTGGCCGGCACATAAGAATCTCGCCACCGAGGAGTATATCCGCGATATGTGTGAGGCCCGCGGGATCGGCGTCAGCTGGATCCCCGGATACGACGGCGCGACACTCACCAACATGAGTGACGCGCAGCTCGACGCCTACTTTGCAAAGCTCGCCGAGGACGAAGGCATCGTCGGCGTCCATATCGTCGACGAGCCTGTCAACCCGTGGGCGTACGCCCGCATCTGCGCGTCCTGTACCAAGGCGGGGCTGACCCCGCGCCTCAACTTCCTGCCGTCCTTCGCAACGTGGGTATTCGAGAACTACCGCGGGCACATCGAGGATACGATCATCGCCACCGGGCGCGAGAATTACGGATACCTGTCCTACGATCAGTACCCGTTCCCGTACAGCGGCGGTCAGCCGTCCGCTATGTACGGCAACCTTGACCTTGTCCGGCAGATCGGCCTCAAGCACGACGTGAAGACCGCCTTCTACATCCAATCCATCGGAGAAGCGGGCAATTTCCGCCGTACCAACGAGAATGAGATCCGTTACCACGTGTCCGCGGGTCTCGCGTACGGCATCAAGTCCTACACCTACTTCACGTGGTGGACGACGGGCTTCTGCGATCCGAAGGATTACGGCATCATCTCTCCCTACGGAGAAAAGACCGACATCTATGACGGCGTCGCTGAAGTCAACGCGGACGTACTGAAGGTCGGACGACTCCTGTATCGTCTGGACGCGTTGGAGGTGTACCATTACGGCTCCCGCGACCAGAACACCATACAGCTGAAGGCCGACATGAACCCGCCCATCCTGCCCACGGAAAAGAAGTTCATCGTCTCCCTGATGCAGGACCGTGAAACGGGCCGCGACTACATCATGCTGGTCAACAAAAACTACAACAGCGAGTATACGGTCGATTTCAAGCTGCGCGACGACATCACGCACTTGTACAACTGCTCGGACGGCACCTATGAGGAGCTGGATATCACGGGCGGAACCGTATCGCTCTCCTTCAAAAAGGGCGGATTCGTCCTGCTGGCCGTCGGTCAGCACGACAATATCGTGGACAAAGTCTACGACGAGGATCCGGTCAATCTTGCCAAGGGGAAAGCCGTTTCCTGCGATCGTGTCAATCCCGGCAGCGGCTGGTACGCTTACTGCATGACCGACGGTCTGCGCGACCAATCCGACACCACAGCCAAGGGGTATAAATGCAGCGGTGACGATGCCGTGATCGGCGTGGATCTCGGCCGTGTGACCGCGATCAACCGCATCGACATCTACCCATGCGGAACGCCCTTCAACCTCGGGAGAAGCTTCCCGACGGCATTCAGACTTGAGATCTCTGCCGACGGTACGGAGTGGGTCTGCGTGGCTGACGCAACGGACTATCACGACGCCGAGACCGCCATTCCGTCCTTCCGCTTCGACACAGCAAACGCACGGTACGTCCGTCTGACGGTCACGAGCGGGGCAGAGAAGGGCTTTGAGATCGCCGAGATCGAGGTCTACAACGACGACGGCAGCCTGCCCGCGCCCGACAACAGCCGGTATGCACAATACGGCGAGGAAGCCGCAGGCACCGACGTCGCCTTCAACCGTCCCGTTACGGCGTCCAGCGAGTTTGCCTCGTGGCCGGCGCAGAACGTCACGGCGGATTCCGGGCTGTGGTCCTCCGCTCTCGCCCGCAACCGCAAGGCGGACAGCGTGGAGTGGGTCACGGTCGATCTGCTGACCTCCTACGACATAGAAAAGGTCCTTCTGCAGCCGCGCGGTGACGACCTCTATTTCCCGGAGCATCTTGAGGTGCAGGTCTCCGACGACGGAGAGCATTTCAGCACCGTTTACGTTTTGGACTATGTGAAAACACAGCGCGGAGATCACGTTATCGAGATCGTGCCTGACGGGAACGTCAGAGGACGTTACGTCCGTCTGTACGCCGATAAGCTGCGCGAGAACGGCGGCGGAGACGGGTATCTGTTCCAGCTCGCACGCCTGCAGGTCATCAATAAGTAACCGAAAAGGGAAGGGCTTCCGCCAAAGGGAGCCCTTCCCGCTTTATTTCTGATTGATCATACGCCGCAGGCAGGCAAGTGCCTGTTCTAGTCCGCCGACCTCATCTATGATCCCGATGCTCACGGCCTCCTGCCCCTCCAGCACGGTGCCGATATCGTTGGCGATCTGGTCGGGGCGCATCATCAGCTCGTTCAGCTTATCCTCGGATATGCGGCTGTGCGAGGATACGAAGCGCGTGATCCGTGCCTGCATATCCCGGAAGCTCTTATAGGTCTGCGGCGCACCGATGACAGTCCCGTTGATCCGGACGGGGTGTACCGTCATCGTGGCGGACGGGACGATGAAGGAACGCTTGCCCGCGACAGCCAGCGGCACCCCGATGGAATGACCGCCGCCCAGCACGAGCGTGATGGTCGGTTTACTCATGGACGCGATCAGCTCCGCGAGCGCAAGGCCGGCCTCCACATCCCCACCCATCGTGTTCAGGATCACGAGAAGTCCGTCCGTTTTTTCGTCCTCCTCGACCGACACGAGCAGCGGGATCAACTGCTCGTATTTGGTCGACTTCTGCCCCTCCGGCAGGATATAGTGTCCCTCCACCTGTCCGATGACGGACAGGCAGTAGATCGATTCCCGGCTGTTGCCCGTCACCACCGACGCGGACCGCTCGATATTGTCAAGCTTGCCGCAGAATCTGCTTTGATCTCTGTCCACGTTTTCCTCTCCCGTACCGTGTCCGTTTCCGCCTTCAATGTTTTCCGTACGCATACCGATGCCTCGCTTTCCGGAGCCTGACCGCCCCTTTTGGTCAGTATGGACAAAAGAAAGTGGAATGATTCCGAGAAAAAACGCAAGATAAGTATTTACATTCACAAAGTTTTATGCTATAATAATGTAGAATGCGATTTGATGAAGAATCGTGTCATTAACCGCCATTAATATTGGAAATATTTTCAGAAAGAGGAATGAAAGAATGGAAAAGAAATTTCTGGTCGAGACCTCTGCCCGCCACATCCACCTGACCGACGCTGCCGTTGAGGCGCTGTTCGGCGAGGGCGCTACCCTCATCGTCAAGAAGATGCTGAGCCAGCCCGGTCAGTTCGCTACCGCCAACGAGAAGATCAAGCTCGTCGGTCCCAAGGGTGAGCTGATGGTCAGCGTTCTCGGCCCCACCCGTCCCGAGAATCAGGTCGAGCTGTCCTTCACCGATGCCCGCACGCTGGGCCTCAAGGACGTTCCCGTCCGCGAGAGCGGTGACGTGTTCGGCACGCCCGGTCTGAAGCTGGTCGGCCCTGCCGGCGAGCTGGACATCGAGTACGGCACCATCATCGCAAAGCGCCACATCCACTTCAACCCCGAGGAGGCTGCCGCCTTCGGTATCGAGAACGGTCAGATCGTCAAGGTGCTGGTCGATTCCGGCAACGGCCGTGCGACCGTCTTTGATGACGTCGTCTGCCGCGTTTCCACCAAGTACGCGCTGGCTATGCACATCGACACCGATGAGTGCAACGCCGCCGCTGCCTTCGGCACCGTTTTCGGTGAGATCGTAGATTGATCCGCTGCCGCTCCGTCTGCATTTTCACGACTGAATCTTACTGACAAAGAAAGGGAATCTCTGTTTCTGACAAAGCCATGAAAATACTGTTTCAAGGTGACTCCGTGACCGACTGCGGCCGTGACCGATCCAACCCGCACGATATGGGAGACGGCTACTGCCGGTACGCTTCCGCGATGATCCAGGACACCTGCCCCGATACCGAGTTTGAGTTTCTCAATTTAGGCATCAGCGGCAACCGCACCGAAAACCTCGTAGAACGGCTTGAAAGCGATTTCATCGACGTCAAGCCTGATATCGTATCCGTCATGATCGGCATCAACGACGTCTGGCACCGCGTAGCCATCTGGCGCGAAACCACCGACGAGGCCTTTGAAGCCAACCTCCGCCTCGTGCTCGGCGCCGTCCGCGCAAGAACCGACGCAAAGATCCTCGTGATCCAGCCCTTCCTGCTGTTCGGCGGGGAAGCGTTCGGACTGCGCGAGGAGCTGGTGCGGAAGCAGGCTGTCCTAAAGAAACTCGCCGACGAGTTCGCCGACGCCTACCTTCCGATGGACGATCTGTTCCGAGAGCAGCCGGCCGATCCGACTCAATACTCCGAGGACGGCATACATCCCAACGCGGACGGCGCACTCTTCATCGGAGAAGCTTACCTCAAGACAGTCATGCCCTTGATCGAGGATATCCTTCGGGATGACTCCGACGATGAAGATTGATCACGCGTATCGTGAAACCTGACACAACAGCATACCCAACTGGAAAACTTACATAAGGAGAGCAAAAATCATGAGTAACGAAAACAAGTGCGGTTACATGATGAGCCAGGAGGTTCAGAACATGTGTACCGTTGCTCAGGGCCCCAATCACGGTCCCGCTCCGCTGCCTGAGGAAGGCAAGTGGATCCAGGCAAAGCAGATCACCGATATCTCCGGTTACACCCACGGTATCGGCTGGTGCGCTCCCCAGCAGGGCGCCTGCAAGCTGTCCCTCAACGTCAAGAACGGCGTCATCGAGGAAGCCCTGGTCGAGACCATCGGCTGCTCCGGTATGACCCACTCCGCCGCAATGGCTGCCGAGATCCTGCCCGGCAAGACCATCCTCGAGGCGCTCAACACCGACCTCGTCTGCGACGCCATCAACACCGCTATGCGTGAGCTGTTCCTGCAGATCGTGTACGGCCGTTCCCAGTCTGCCTTCTCCGAGGGCGGTCTGGTCATCGGCGCCGGCATGGAGGACCTAGGTAAGGGTGCCCGTTCCATGGTCGGTACGATGTACGGTACCCGCGAAAAGGGTGTCCGCTACCTTGAGATGACCGAGGGCTACTGCACCAGAATGGCACTCGACGCCGACGATCAGGTCTGCGGCTACGAGTTCGTCTCTCTCGGCAAGATGACCGACTTCATCAAGAAGGGCATGGAGCCCAACGAGGCCTACGAGAAGGCCAAGGGTCACTACGGCCGCTTCAATCCCGAGGACGGCGCCGTCAAGTACATCGACCCCCGCAAACAGTAATTGAAGGAGGAGTATCAAAATGGCACAGTTTGAAGGTTACGAAAGACGCGAGGCGAAGATCCTCGGCGTTCTGAAGGAGTACGGTATTTCCTCCATCGACGAGTGCAAGGACATCTGCGACGCCAAGGGCATCGATCCTTACACCATCGTCACCGAGACCCAGCCCATTTGCTTTGAGAACGCAAAGTGGGCCTACATCGTCGGTGCCGCCATCGCTATCAAGGCCGCCGAGAAGACCGGCGACAAGTCCGCCGCTACCGCTGCCGCCAACATCGGCGTCGGCCTGCAGGCATTCTGCGTGCCCGGCTCCGTCGCCGAGAACCGCAAGGTCGGTCTCGG
>JAKSPU010000098.1 GCA_024404505.1 Clostridia bacterium | reverse complement strand
GCACGGGAGGGGGTTGGGGGGTAGGTCCCCGAGCGCAGTTGAAAAGCGCGAGGCGTTCCCGCGGGGCTGCACGGATCGGGCTGATGCCGTCTGCCCGATCCCGAGCGGGACCCGCGTAGGCGTTATGGTACCACCGCGCGATGCGCGATGGTACCTAAAAAGGTGGGTACCTGTGACGGCACCCACCAATCTCGTTCAGCGTAAACCGGACTTCCGTTCATTCTTTACCCATAAAGTTCTTGGGATTCTTAAGGCATCAGCCGTGCATTGTGCGGTGATGCCTTAAGCCCTTCTTTCAAGAAGGGCTTAAGCGGGGTCCGGGGCAGTGCCCCGCGTATACTTGCTCTTTTTTACTATGATTTGGTCTTGAACAGCTTGTCCAGCGATTTCTGCGCCGATTTTACGTTTGATTTGAGGTAAGAGGTCAGCTTCGGCGTGTTCTGACGGATGCCGAAGCAGGCAACGTAGACGAGGCTGTTCAGAGAGGGAACACCGTCGCAGAAGGCGATGCCGGGATCGTACACGACGTTGTGGTAGATCAGCTGCACCATTTCACGGTCGGCGGGCGCGTTTGAGACCTTGTACTGCAGGACGGTGTCGTAGTACGCCTCCTGAACGATGGTCTGGGAGTAGAAGGCCATCAGCTCCAGCACGTCTCCGACGAGCAGCTCGTCCGAGATGGTGGTCGGTACAACGATGTTGTTGCCCCAGTTGACGTGGCGGTACTTCTCCTGCTCGGCGTCATACTTCGGCAGGGGCAGCATACCGACGTCGAAATCAGCGGACAGGTACGACGTGCCGAGCGGGTTGAGCGTGAAGACGCTCCTGTTGTCGAGGAAGGAGAGAGTGCCGGTATTGGACATGGCCGAAGCAAAGTCCCAAAGGAAGACGCTCTCGTCCTTGGACCACGTATACAAGCCGTCGTAGAAGTCGATAAGCCTGTCGCCCTCGAGAGAGATCGTGAACTGATCCTCCTCGTTGCGGGTGGCCACGTAGATGTCGGCAGCCTGCAGCATGGACGCACCGTTGGCGTCCCAAAGCCCGGCAAAGCCGTACATGTCGCTGTTGGTGCGCTTGCCGTCACCGTCAAGATCGACGTACAGGTCCTTCGTCAGCCCGTAGAATTCGTCCATGGTCCACGTTCCGTTCCGGACGGAATCGTAGGGCATTTCCCGCTGGGCGTCGGTCAGCCGGTTCTTGTTGGCGTAGATGATGTTCAGCGTGTACTTGCACAGGTCGCCGAGCGCGATGTAGGCATGACCGTTGATCGCCAGAGAGTCGATGACCTCGCGGTTCCAGTAGGATTGATCCAGATCGAGCGAGGTGAGATCGTAGAAATCGTAAGCGGCATTCTTTCCGATGATGGAGTTGTAGCCGTAGTAGGGGTGCAGGATGCACATCTGGTACGAGTCGTCACCGCTTTCTACCGTGGGCAGCACCTTGTCGACCAGCTCGTGACCGTTCACCTCGTACATCTGCTCGTAATAGAATTCGATCCCGAGGTGATCCGCGACCCGCATATTCATGTCGTAGACAGCGTCGTTGAGGACCTCCTGCGTCAGTTCGTCGGCGTAATACCATTGTCCGGGCGAGACGTAGCCGATCATGTTGAATTCGGCGCCGTAATCCTTGCGCTCGACGGCAGGGAAGAACTCCTTCGTTTCGGCTTCGCTGCCATCCCCGGACGCGGCTCCGGCGGTCTCGGTGTTTTCGCCGGATTCGGCGCAGGAGAATAAAGAAAACAACGGAAGAAGCAGGAGCAGGAGCAAAAGCAAACTTAACGACTTTTTCATCATTTTCCTCCTTTGCGGACCTTTTCGGTCGGCCCGTTCATCACACTCTATTATAGCAAATCAGGAATTTTTTGTCAACAGCGGCGGGAAAAGAAATTTCCAGCTTTTATTCGTCACTCGTACCGTTCCACCGCTTCGGCTATCCTGCGCGCCGCTTCGGCGGCGTGCCGATAGTACCGTTCCGGCGTCCAATCGGCGTAAAGGTCGGAGTTGCGCCGGATCAGCTCCAGCATGATCGTTCCCGTGTAGCCGGACGCCGCGATCATGCGCGCGGCCGCGTCGAAGTCAAGCGAGCCGTCGAACGGGATCATATGCTCGTCCGCGTTGAACACGCCGTGGTTGTCGTGGATGTGCAGCGCTGCCAGCTTGTTCCCGAACAGCGGCATATACTGCCGTCCGGGCGTGAAGCAACCCTCGTGACCCACGTCCCAGCAGAAGCTCGCCGTCGGGAAGGTCTCAAACGCGTACGCGAGGTTGGACAGCATCCGCTGGTTCTCGAAGCAGATCGTCACGCCCTCCCGGTCGGCAAGCTCCATGAGCGTCACCCACCGTGCGTGACCGACGTCGTTGACGTGCGGCGGGGTCATCCCGGACGACAGATGCACGACCAGCGCAGGCACCTCCCACCGCACGCAGGTACGCACGGACGCATAGAGGCGTTCCGCCATCACGTCACCCGCCTCTCCCTCGCGCCAGATCCCGTTGATGCCGTCAAACGGCGCGTGGTAGTTGTCGCAGCGGATCCCGGCGGCCCGGAGCGCCGGCATGATCTCGTCCAGAAACTTGTTTTCGGACCCCGTAAAGGTCGCCGTGAAGCCGTTCTCCTTCATAAGCCCGATCTGCTCGCCGATCGAAAGACTGCCGAAGCAGCCCCAGCTGATGCCGATGGATCTGTTCATTGTGAATACCTCCGAATCATGATAATAGGAGGGAGGGCAGACGATGCCCTCCCTTTTTTGTTACTGCTTATACGTCATTTCCCCGTATGTCGGCAGAGGCCAATCCTCGGAGGCGATCATAGTCTCCATCTCGTCGACGGGAGCGCGCAGGGCTGCCATGGCGGGAACGACGGTATCGCGGAACGCGCGGGCGACCGCGATCTCATCTCCGGCGGCGCGGGCATCCGCGTCAGCCTTGCGGAGCGCCTCGACGGCCTCGTAAGCCTGCGTGTTCAGCGCGGACAGGCGGGATACGATATCCCGTTCCATCGCGGTGCACTCGGGGCCGCAGAGGGACTTCTTCAGCTCGGCCGTGCGGGCGATCTTTCCGATATAGGCTTCCACCGCCGGGATGATCTGGCGGCTTGCCATCACGATCATGGTCTGCGCCTCGATGTTCAGCACCTTGGCGTAGTTCTCGAGCAGGATCTCGCGGCGGGCGGCCAGCTCGACCGGCGACAGCACGCCGAACTCAGTGAACAGGGAGACGTTCTTTTCGTCGGTCAGATGCTCCAGCGCCTCGACCGTCGTCCTGAAGTTGGACAGCCCGCGGCGCGCGGCCTCGTCCTGCCACTCGGGGCAGTATCCGTTGCCGTCGAACAGGATGCGCCTGTGCGCCGTCAGCGTGTCGCGGATCAGCTGATTGACCGCCGCGTTGAAATCGTCGGCCTTTTCCAGCTTGTCCGCCATCTCACGGAACACCTTGGCGACCGCCGTGTTCAGCATGACGTTGGGCATGGCGATGTTCTGCGACGAGCCGAGCGAGCGGAACTCGAACTTGTTGCCGGTGAAGGCAAAGGGAGACGTGCGGTTGCGGTCGGTCGTGTCGCGGCGGAAGGTCGGGACGGACGGCACGCCGAGATTCATGGTCGCGGTGCCCGGCTTCATGTAGTCGGTGCCCTCGACGATGGAATCCACGATGCCCTGCAGCTCCTCGCCGAGGAAGATCGACAGGATCGCGGGCGGCGCCTCGTTGCCGCCGAGCCGGTGGTCGTTCCCGGCGTACGCGACGGACGCGCGCAGAAGATCCTGATATTCGTCAACGGCCTGTACGATCGCGGACAGGATCAGGAGGAAGCGGGTGTTCTCACGCGGCGTCTTGCCGGGGTCCACGAGATTCTTGCCGCCGTCCGTGGTCAGCGACCAGTTGTTGTGCTTGCCGGAGCCGTTCACGCCCGCGTAAGGCTTCTCGTGCAGCAGGCACTCCATGCCGTGGCGCGGTGCGATCAGGCGCATATACTCCATGATCAGAAGGTTCTGGTCGACGGCCATGTTCGTCGTCGCGTAGATGGGCGCCAGCTCGTGCTGGGAGGGAGCGGCCTCGTTATGCTCCGTCTTGGCGTTGATGCCCAGCTTCCAGAGCGCCTCGTCCAGCTCCGCCATGAACGCGGCTACCTTGGGCTTCAGCGGACCGAAGTAGTGGTCGTCCATCTCCTGACCCTTGGGCGCGGGCGCGCCGAACAGCGTCCGGCCGCAGTAGATCAGGTCCTTGCGGCTGTCGTAATACTCCTTGTTGACAAGGAAATACTCCTGCTCCGCGCCCACGGTCGTGGTCACGCGGGAGGTCTCGGTGTCGCCGAACAGCCGGAGGATGCGCAGCGCCTGATCCGAGATCGCGTCCATGGAGCGCAGCAGCGGCGTCTTGGTGTCCAGCGCCTCACCCGTGTAGGAGCAGAACGCGGTCGGGATGTATAACGTGTTGTCCTTGACGAACGCGTAGGACGCGGGATCCCACGCCGTGTAGCCGCGCGCCTCGAAGGTCGCGCGCAGACCGCCGGACGGGAACGAGGAGGCGTCCGGTTCGCCCTTGATCAGCTCCTTGCCGGAGAACTCCATGACGACCTTGTCGCCCCGCAGCGGGGAGATGAAGGCGTCGTGCTTCTCGGCGGTGACGCCGGTCAGCGGCTGGAACCAGTGCGTGTAGTGGGTCGCGCCCTTTTCGATGGCCCAATCCTTCATGGCGTTGGCCACCACGTCGGCGATCGAGGCGTCGATGGTGCCGCCCGTGGCGATGGTCCGCGTCAGAGACTTGTAGACCTCCTTGGGCAGCCGGCGCCGCATGGCCTCGTCGTTGAAGACCATGCTGCCGTACAGATCGTATATGTTGTTGTCAGACATGGCATATACCTCTTTTCCGTATGTATTGAAATGATTATAAACGATATACCGGGTTTTGTCAAGTGTATTTTTGCACTCCGCACCGCACTATACGATATATTGCAGGATGATCTGCGCGAGGAGTGCCGCGCCGCTGGCTCCGAGCGCGACGGTGAGCAGCGAGCGGCTGCAGAACGCGAGGACCACGCCCACTATGGTGCCCGCGATGGCGGACGGGATGCTGGACGTCGCGTAAAAGATGCCCGGGAACGTCATCGCGCCCAGCACGGCGTACGGGACGTAAGCCAGAAAGCTCCGCAAAAAGCGCGATCTGATCTGCTTGCGGAAAGCGGTGAACGGGATCATCCGGATCAGATAGGTCACGGCGGCCATGACCGCCATATACAGGATCAGACGGGCAGCCGTCAGTCCCGCGGGGAGCGCCTGCGACAGTTCATTCATGCTCCGTCACCTCCCCGGCAGTTGTTTCTGTATCCCGTGCGTCATCCTCGGCGGGGAACAGCCACGCGGCCAGCGCCGCGCCGAGCACCGCGCTGATGATAAGGGCAAATCCGTCGCTCAGAAAATCGAACAGCGGCAGATACCGGAACAGGCAGGACAACGTGATCGCCGCAAGCACCGCGACCAGCACGCCGCGCTGCTTTTTGGCCGGCGGGATGATGATGGCGAGGAACATACCGTACAGCATGATCCCCAGAGCGCCGCTGATGATAGGCGGCAGCAGGGTGCCGGCGACGGCTCCGAGCACGGTCCCGAGCGTCCAGCCGACGTAGGGAAGCGTACACAGCCCGGAGAAGTAATGCGTGCCGACGCGCTCCCGCTTGGTCGACGCCACGGCGAAGATCTCGTCGGTGATGGAGAAGGACAGGAGGAGACGCCACGGCGTGGTGAAGCTGTCGTCCAGCCGCTGGGTCAGCGAGATCCCCATGAGAGAGTAGCGGATATTGATGACGAGCTGGGTCAGGATCATTTCGATCAGCGGCCCGCAGGACACGATCACGCCGAGACCGGCCAGCTGTCCGGCGGAGGTCTCGTTCGTCATGGAGATCAGTGCGGCCACGAGGGGCGACAGCCCGGCGGCGACCACGGCGATCCCGAAGCCGAAGGACACGGACAGGTATCCGAGCCCGATCGGCAGACCGTCCCGCACGCCCTCGCGGAATGAATATACTTGATTTTTCATAGGCTTCCTTTTCGGATCTGACATCCCGGTTTTTCCCGGCAGACGAACGGTTTATCGTGTCCGTCCGCGGCACATACTACCCGCGGGACGCAGACCGCCGTCAGGGTACAATTATAATT
Source organism: Clostridia bacterium (assembly GCA_024404505.1). Taxonomy (GTDB): domain Bacteria; phylum Bacillota; class Clostridia; order Oscillospirales; family CAG-272; genus CAMEON01. The sequence goes on along the minus strand of JAKSPU010000098.1, from coordinate 3,898 downwards.
ATACATATTATACACGATTCCCGCCGCTTTTGCAATACGCCACATACACAAGATTTCAGAAATTTACAAACTTGCTCTTTACAAAACGCCGGATTTGGAGTAAAATAGGAACGGAGCATCCTGCCGCCTCCATCCGGGGAAAGGAACGCCATGTCCCGATCTGCTGCCGTCCGCCACAGTCCGCAGCGCCGCGCCCGTTCCGGACGCCCGGCGGCGGGTTTTGTCATGTCCCTTGCGGCTTTTTCCGCCGTGGTCTGGATCTGCGGCGACACCCTGCTCGGCGACGCGTGGCGCGGTTTTCTTTTGAACGAGGGAATGCTGCTGGCGGGACGTGAGCCTGTCGGCGTGCCGTCACCCGTGACCGTCACGGTCCCGGACCTGACCGGGCAGCCGTTCTCCGCCGACGCCCTGCCCTCCGACGTTTACACGGTCGAGGTGACCTACGTTTACGACGACAAACCCGCCCGCACGGTGCTGGATCAGACGCCCCCGCCCGGCAGCCGCCGCAAGGCCCTGCCCGACAGCCGGACCGTTCCTCTGCGGCTGACCGTCAGCGCCGGACCGCATACGGTGCCCGTCCCCGGGGTGCAGCTCACGGACAGCCGCGAGGCTGCCGTCGCGCTGACGGAGCGAGGCTTTACGGTCACGGAGGTGCCGCTGACGCTCACCCCGTCCGGCGTGCTGACCGCACCCGACGGTCAGCGCTTCCGGTGCGTTCCGCACGGAACGACGCGGCGCACGGAGCTGTCCCGCCTGCAGGCCGGGACAGCCCTGTTCACCGAGCCGCCGGCGGGAACAGACCTTTGCGTCGGCGCGTCGGTTACACTGTACGTGCTGGAGAGCACGCCGTCACCGTCCCCCCTCTGCCCGTCTCTGATCGGGCTGCACGAGGACGAAGCGCGGCAGCTCCTTTCCGCGCGCGGGATCGCCGTCGGGAGCGTTACGCGGGCCGTGTCCGCAGACGCCGGGGCCGGTACGGTGCTGTCACAGAGCCGTCTCCCCGGCACGCGTCTGCCGCCGGACGACAGCGTGGATCTGATCGTCGCCGAAGCACCGCCTCCGCGGCCCGCGGCCGATCCGCGTCATTTCTGGACGTCGTATATATCACATTCTGATTCATAGAGGGATTCGCACATGGAATATGCTGAAACCGGGAAGATCATCAAGGTAACGGGCGGTCTTTACACCGTCCGCCTGTCCGACGGGACTACGCCGCTGGCCGGTCAGACCGTCGGCTGCCGGGCGCGCGGGAATTTCCGCCATGACGGCACCAAGCCGCTGGTCGGGGACAACGTGACCGTCACCTACGATGACAGCTCCTTCACGGCGGCGCCCGACGGGACCGTGACCCCGCACGAGAGCGCGGCGGGTCTGATGATCGCGCAGATCCTGCCCCGCCGCAACGGTCTGATCCGTCCGCCGCTCGCCAATCTTGACCTGATGCTGGTCGTGACCGCCGCGGCCGCACCCGCGCCGGACGTCCCGACGCTGGACAAGCTGCTCTGCATCCTCGCCTACCATCATATCGAGGCCGTTATCGTCATCGGGAAGGCCGAGCTTGCCCCCGAAAGAGCCGCCGCGCTTTCCGACGTCTATACGCGCGCCGGGTACCGGACGTTCGTGCTGTCCTGCCGGACGGGCGAGGGCGTCCCCGCGCTGGCTGACGCGGTCCCTGCGCTGCTCGCGGGGAAGACGACGGCTGTCGCCGGTGCGTCCGGCGTGGGCAAATCGACGCTGCTGAACACGCTGTTCCCGGAGCTTTCCCTTACCACGGGCGACATCAGCCAGCGGATCGCCCGCGGCAAGAACACCACCCGTCACACCGAGCTGTATCCGCTGCCGGAGCCGGACAGCTACATAGCCGATACGGCGGGATTCTCCCTCTTGGATTTCGAGCATTTCGATTTCTTTGACCTCGAGGACCTGTTTGACACCTTCCCCGAGTTCGCGCCCTATGTCGGTCAGTGCCGTTACACCGACTGCACCCACCTGAAGGAGGAGGGCTGCGCCATCGTGGAGGCTGTCAAGGGCGGGATCATTCCCCCGTCCCGGCATCAAAGCTACCGCGACCTGTACGCGATCCTCAAGGAAAAGCACAAGTGGGACAAGAAGGAGTGATCCGGCCCCGCGCCGGGTCCCCCGCTTGACAAATCCCTCGCTTTGTGCTATAATATACCCACAACTGCATAGAAAATCCGGGGTGCTGGGCTGGGAAGCCCGGCTGAGATGCCAGAATCCTTGGCGAACCCGAAACCTGATACGGATAATACCGGCGTAGGAAGCATTTTCACGGGGTGCGCCCCGGAAGGAACGACCGACGGAGATTTTCCGTGCGGTCGATTTTTATTCCGGGAGAAGCTCTATGAAAAAACGAAAAAAGACGCGGATCCTCGTCGAATCCGCCGTTCTGATCGCACTGTCCGTGGTGCTGTCCTTCATCAAGATCTGGCAGAACCCGCTCGGCGGCGCCGTTACCCTCCTCAGTATGCTGCCCGTCTGCACCGTGTCCTTCCGCCACGGCTGGAAGTGGGGGCTCGGCGCGTCCTTCACCTACTCGCTGTTCCAGCTGCTGATCGGCATCACCGTGGACGGCGTCCTCGCCTGGGGTCTGACGCCCGTCATGCTCGTCGGCTGCATCCTGTTCGACTACGTCATCGCTTTCACCGTTCTCGGGCTTGCCGGTGTGTTCCGCAGATACGGCGAGGGCGGCGTCTACGCCGGCTTGACCTGCGCTTTCCTGCTCCGGTTCGCGTCGCATTTCACCTCCGGCTACGTGATTTTCCGCAAGCTGACGCAGTGGACGATATTCGGCAATACCTTCGTCGACCGTCCCGTGCTGTACTCGATCTGCTATAACGGACTGTTCATGCTGCCCGAGCTTGTCATCACGCTCGTCTGCACCGTCATCCTCATGCGGATCCCGTATATCCGAAGGTCCGTTTTCCGGCTGCAATCCGCATAAGCGGAGCGTCTTCATTCCTTCGTCAGCCCCGTAAGGGGCGACTTCATTCAAAAAAACGTCTTTTGTCTGGTAGACAAAAGACGTTTTTTTTGTTGTATAAGAGCGACCAAAAGGTACGTGCCCTGCCCGACAAACCGGGATTTGTCAAGATGGCTGTTTTATGCAAGTGTATCAAGTTATTTTCTGTCAACCTCTGCACGATCAAATTTGATTTTAACGGTGAAATCTTCCGGATACGAATTTAAATCCTGCAAATCAATTTCTAAAGTAAAATAATCACCGTGATCTGAAAGCCGATCTGATAACCACCATTTTTCTTTTCTGTTGTGCAGAGAAATGTGATCGGTCAACAATTTATAATTGTAAAAACGAATCTCTTTGATTGAATTATCATACAATGCACCTTTGGCATTGATCTTTAATGACAGGCAGTTGCGGTTATATTTGTCTTTTTCTTTGATAAATTTGTTATAATCAAAGGGGAATTCAAATGATTCAATTTGTGTGATACAAGCATCATGCAAACCATATACCCAATACCATTCCGGAGGATTATCAGGACAAGTTGAAATATATATTTTGCCTTTTGCCATTGAAATTACCTCTGCAAATTCAAGTTTGTTGAAATCATTGTAACACAGTTTTGTGAACTTTTCAACCGTTTTTGAGCAAAAAAGCCCTCGGCTGCCGACAGATGACGGATGGCAGAAAGAAATGAAGTCACTCGCTTCGCTCGGGCTCAAATCGCGCCGGGGTATCAAAAAAGAGAGCCGTCCCGGCGATTTGAACGAGTTTCGCCTGCCCGGTGCCGTACTCAAAACAAAAGAAGCCGCCTGTTGGCGACTTCTTTTGTTTTGTCTAATAACGACCAAACGTCGTATAATCAAGGTAAAACAGACCAAACGTCGTTTTATTCGTTTATAAATATCTCGTGCA
>JAKSPU010000097.1 GCA_024404505.1 Clostridia bacterium | reverse complement strand
GATGTCTTCGATGGTCTTCTTGTTGTAGGTCATAGGAGTATTTCCACCTTTCTTGACGGGTCGGTCAAACGGACCGCCCAAATTTTCACATGATATAGTATAACACAAATCCGCCCGTTTTGCAATAGGATAAATGAAAATATTCATTCCTGCAGGGGCGGGCGGTATGGTGAAAGTGCCAAAGCCGGGCGGCGGGGTCCCGCGTTTCCGTCCGGGAATGCCCGCCAAAAGCACCGCGAGCCGTCCTCTCTGGGGTCACTTCGGGAGAAAGCGGCCGGACGGCTGCCGCCCCCCGCGAATAAAAATCCAACAAATTTGCCAAAACGGCTTGCAATTCCGGCGCGGCTGTTGTATAATAAGAAGCACGACGATCCCTACACTTTTCTTTGGAGAAAGGATTACGGAATTATGAAAAAGAACGCGGTCATCATCGGTTACGGCGGTATGGGCGGCTGGCACGCCGACTTCCTGCGGCGCAGCGACGTCGTCAACCTGATGGGTATATACGATATCAAGCCCGAGCGGTGTCAGCTGGCCGAATCGAGAGGCATCCACGCCTACTCCTCTCTGGAGGCGGTCCTGTCCGATCCCGCCGTTGATTTTGTCACGATCGCCACGCCCAACGATATGCACAAGCCCCTCGCCATCGCGGCGATGAAGGCCGGCAAGCACGTCGTGTCCGAGAAGCCCGTCACCCTGTCCTCGGGCGACCTGCAGGAGATGTTCGACGCGGCCGACAAGTATCACCGCGTGTTCACCGTCCACCAGAACCGCCGCTGGGACGGCGAGTTCCTCGTGATGCGCGACATCTACAACAGCGGTGAGCTGGGTCAGGTCTACCGCATCGAGTCCCGCGTCCACGGCTCCCGCGGCATCCCCGGCGACTGGCGTCAGGAGAAGGAGCACGGCGGCGGCATGATCTTCGACTGGGGCATCCACCTCATCGACCAGATCATGGGCATCGTCAAGGACAGGACGCTGAAGAAGATCTTCTGCCACTGCGATCATATCACCAACGAGCTGGTCGACGACGGCTTCCAGCTGGATATGTTCTTTGAGGGCGACCTTGTCGTCCGCGTGGAGGTCGGAACCTCCAACTTCATCGGTATGCCCCGCTTCTACATGACGGGCGTCAACGGCTCCGCGCTCATCCCCGACTGGTGCCAGCCCGCCAAGCTCGTGTACTGCTTCAACTACACCGAGAAGGAGGTCGTGCCCGTCGTGACCGCCGCCGGCATCACCAAGACCATGGCGCCCCGCGACGACAAGTCCATCACCTCCAAGGAGATACCGCAGCCTGCGGCCGACGTCCACGACTTCTACCGCAACCTCGTCAAGGCCATCGACGGCATCGAGCCTCAGATCGTGACACACCACGAGATGATGGTGGACGTCCTGATCATGGAGGCTGCCTTTGAATCCGACCGCACCGGTATGCCGGTCGAGGTAAATTTGAAATTCTGACGATATGTGAGCAAAACTCAACGGAGCCTTCCTGCGGGAAGGCTCCGTTTTTTGATCCCGCTGCGCGTCTTTCCTGTGCATCTTTCTGTACACCCTCCGTCCTCCCCATTGACAAATCACCTCGGGTAGGCTATAATAACTTACAGATAATTATATCCGGGAGGAATGATAAATGGAACTGACCGATATCCTGTGCATCCTGAATCTGTGCGGCCTTGTCGTCGTCGCGGTCATTCTGATCGTCGTCGGAAGACGCAAGCCGACCGGCCGGCTCGACCGGGAGACGCTGACCCTTATCTCCGACATGGTCGAAAAGAACGGTCGGAAGACCGAAGAACGCATCCTCAGCGACATGGAGCGGGAGGACACCTCGCTCAAGGCCGATATGCTGAACGAGGTGCGTGCCGGACGGACGGAGACCGTCCGCACGGTGCGGGACTCCGTCACCGAGCTGGGCGGCGCGCTGTCCCGTTCGCAGCAGACCGCGGACGAGGCGCAGACGAGGCTGGTCCGCTCCATGAACGAGGGTCTTCAGGGGCAGATCCGGGCGCTGACCGAGGCGCAGGACAAGCAGATGGCCGCCCTGCTTACCGCGCAGAATCAGCGCATGGACGCGCTGCTGAAAAGTCAGAACGAGCGCATGGACGCCATCGCGGGGCAGGTCGGACTGCTCACCGAGCAGAGTCGGACCGCGCAGGAGGCCATGCGGAAAAGCCTCGACCAGCAGTTGTCCGATATACAGCGGCGCAATGCCGAGCAGCTGGACAAAATGCGCGAGACCGTGGACGAAAAGTTGCAGAAGACGCTGGACGAGCGCATCTCGCAGTCCTTCCGGACGGTCAGTGAGCAGCTGTCCGCCGTGTATCAGGGGCTCGGTGAGATGAAGACGCTGGCCGGCAGCGTCGGTGACCTGAAGAAGGTGCTTTCCGGCGTCAAGACGCGCGGCATCCTCGGGGAGATCCAACTCGGCTCCATCATCGAGGATATGCTGTCGCCCGACCAGTACGAGAAAAACGTCGTCACCGTGCCCGGCACGCGCAACCCCGTGGAGTACGCGGTCTGCCTGCCCGGAGACGGGGATGGGAAGGTCTACCTGCCGATCGACTCCAAGTTCCCCGGCGACACCTATCAGCATCTGCTGGACGCCTACGACGCGTGCGACGCCGAGGCTGTCAAGGAGGCGCAGAACGCGCTGATCACGATCCTGAAAAAAGAAGCGAAGGACATCTGCGACAAGTACGTTGCGCCTCCGCACACGACCAACTTCGGCGTGATGTTCCTGCCCACCGAGGGTCTGTACGCCGAGGCCGTCCGTCTCGGTCTGGCCGAGGCGCTGCGGCAGGAATGCCGGATCACGGTCTCCGGACCGACGACGCTGTCCGCGCTGCTCAACAGCCTGCAGATGGGCTTCCGCACGCTTGCCATCCAGAAGCGGTCCGGCGAGGTCTGGCAGGTGCTGGGCGCGGTCAAGACTGAGTTCGGCAGGTTCGGTGACGCGCTGGCCGCGGCGCAGTCGCGCATCGAGCAGACCGGCGACGAACTGGAAAAGCTGGTCGGCGTCCGCACGCGGCAGATCAACCGCAAGCTGAAATCCGTGGCCGAGCTGCCGGCGGACGAGTCCGAGCTGCTGATCGGCACCGAGGACGGCACGGCAGACACATAAACCTTTCAAGGCGGCGATTCCGGGGCTCTGCCCCGGCCCCCGCATAAGCCCTTCTTGAAAGAAGGGCTTATGAATCCCAAGAACTTTGGGTCAAGTTTACGCGGAACGAGGCGGTCGGGAGCAGTTACGGGCGCGCGAATGAATAAAAAACCTTGCCGGAATGCAAAAAAAGTTGCACGGGGACTTGACAAATCCCCGTGCGAGGTGTATAATGAAGCATCTTTGAAAAGCGTTGATCGGAAAGCAGTACCCCGGAAACGCCCGTGCACAGAGAACGGCTGGTCGGTGAGAAGCCGGAGCGGAGATCGGGGGAATTCATTCCGGGAGCTGCCCTCTGAAGGCTGCCCGCACGGCGGCTGCGTAGGAGCGGCCGGGCCTGCCCGTTATCGCGGAGGGGACATATTCGTGTCCCGTAAGGCTGCCTCCGGGCAGTGAAAAAAGGTGGTACCGCGAACGTATCCTTGGGATGCGTCTTCGCCCTTTGATGACAGTATGACTTCCGTCTGCGGAGGACTGTCCGAAGGGCGTTTTTCTTTTGAATCACAAGAAAGGATCATACAAGCCATGAAGAAGAAGCTGCTGCTGGGCAACGAAGCCGTTGCCAGAGGTCTCTTTGAGGCCGGTGTCAAGCTGGTATCCAGCTACCCCGGCACCCCCTCCACCGAGATCACCGAAACCATTGCCGAATACCCCGAGGTCTACTGCGAGTGGGCCCCGAACGAGAAGGTCGCGCTGGAGACCGCCTTCGGCGCCTCGCTGGCCGGTGCGCGTGCCGCCTGCGCCATGAAGCACGTCGGTCTGAACGTAGCAGCCGACCCGCTGTACACGCTGTCCTATACGGGTGTGAACGGCGGTCTGGTCCTCTGCGTGGCGGACGACCCCGGTATGCACTCCTCGCAGAACGAGCAGGATTCCCGCCATCACGCCATCGCGTCCAAGGTCCCGATGCTGGAGCCGTCCGACGCTGCGGAGTCCCGCGCCTTTGCCATGCGGGCGTTCGAGCTGTCCGAGCAGTTCGACACTCCGGTCATCCTGCGGATGTGTACGCGCATCGCGCACTCCCAGAGTCTCGTTGCCTGCGAGGACCGCGTCGAGGTGCCGAACAAGCCCTACGTCAAGAATCCGCAGAAGTACATCATGTCCCCCGCCAACGCGATCAAGCGCCACCCGTTCGTCGAGGAGCGCACGCGCAAGCTGGCGGACTTTGCCGAGACGACCGATCTGAACACCGTCGAGATGGGCGGCACGGGAATGGGCATCATCTGCTCCGGCACCTGCTACCGCTACGTTAAGGAGGTCTTCGGTGACAGCGTATCCGTGTTGAAGCTGGGACTTGTCAACCCGCTGCCCGTGAAGAAGATCCTTGATTTCGCAGCCGCCGTTGATCGTCTTGTGGTCATCGAGGAGTTGGATCCCGTGATCGAGACCCACGTCAAGGGGCTCGGACTTAAGGTCGAGGGCAAGAGCCTGTTCCCGATGGAGGGCGAGTTCTCCCAGAATCTGATCCGCAAGGTGTTCGGTCTGCCGCTGCCCGAGGTCGTAGTCAACGACGACGCGATCCCCGTGCGCCCGCCCGTCATGTGCGCCGGTTGCCCGCACCGCGGTCTGTTCTACACGCTGGCAAAGCACAAGGTCACCGTCATCGGCGACATCGGCTGCTACACGCTCGGCTCCGCGCAGCCTCTGAACGCCGTCGACTCCGTGCTGTGCATGGGCGCGTCGGTGTCCGGCATCCACGGCTTCAACAAGATCGGCGGTAAGGACACGAGCGGCAAGACCGTGGCCGTGATCGGTGACTCGACCTTCATGCACTCCGGCATGACGGGACTCGTCAACGTATCCTACAACGCTTCCGATTCGACCGTCATCATTCTGGACAACAGCATCACCGGCATGACCGGCCATCAGCAGAATCCGTCCACCGGCTACAACATCCACGGCGATCCCGCCGCGAAGGTCGACCTTGAGGCGTTCTGCCGCGCGATCGGCATCGACCGCGTGCGTGTGGTCGATCCCTACGACCTTGCCGCCTGCGACAAGGCGATCACCGAGGAGCTGGCCTTCGAGGGCCCGTCCGTGATCATTTCCCGCCGTCCCTGCGCCCTGCTCAAGACGGTCAAGCCGAAGCCCGCGCTGGTCGTGGACCGTGACAAGTGCCGCGCCTGCAAGAAGTGCATGAAGCTCGGCTGCCCTGCCATCCACATGGAGGACGGCAAGGCGTGCGTGGACGCGACGCTGTGCGTCGGCTGCGGCGTCTGCAAGCAGCTCTGCGCGTTCGGCGCGATCGGGGAGTGACGAAAGACGGGGAGGCCTTCTGAAGAAAGCTCCCCGGATCCCCGGCAAAGACTTTACACAAAAACAGATAAGGCAAGGTAAAGATAGATGAAAACGAAAAACGTGATGATCGTCGGCGTGGGCGGACAGGGCTCTCTGCTGGCGAGCAAGCTGCTGGGTCATCTCCTCTGCGAGGAGGGGTATGACGTCAAGGTCTCCGAGGTCCACGGCATGAGTCAGCGCGGCGGGTCCGTCGTGACTTACGTGCGCTGGGGCGACCGCGTGGATTCCCCCATCATCGACTGGGGCGAGGCTGATTTCGTGGTGTCCTTCGAGAAGCTGGAAGCCGCCCGCTGGGTGTCCTGCCTGCGCGAGGGCGGGCGCATCGTCGTCAACGACCGCGAGACCGACCCGATGCCCGTGATCACGGGTGCGGCGCAGTATCCGCACGAGGTGCTGGACCATCTGGCCGCCAAGGGCGTGCTGATCGACCGCATGGACGCACTGGCGCTGGCCGAGCAGGCCGGCTCCGTCAAGGCCGTCAACCTCGTGCTGATGGGCCGCCTGTCCAAGTACTTCCCCGAGATCTCCATGGACAAGTGGATGGCCGCCATCGAGGCGTGCGTCAAGCCGAAATTCGTGGACATGAACAAGAAGGCCTTCGCGCTGGGCCGCGGCGAGTGAGCGCGATACCGATCAAAAGCGTCATCAGGATAAGGGAGTGAACCCTATGGAACTCAAAAAATACTGGCAGCCCGAGGCGGAGACGATGCCGCGCGAGGAAATCCGGAAAATGCAGTCCGAAAAGCTCGTAAAGCAGGTGCGTCACGCCTATGATCACGTCCCGCCCTACCGCAAGAAAATGGACGAGGCCGGTGTGAAGCCGGAGGATATCCACGGGATCGAGGACATCCGAAAGCTGCCGTTCATCACGAAATACGACCTGCGCGACAACTACCCCGACGGGATGCTGGCGACCGACGTCGGCAAGGCGGGCTGTGTCCGCATCCAATCGACCAGCGGCACGACTGGCCGCCGTGTGATCGCGTACTACACGCAGCACGACGTCGATCTCTGGGAGGACTGCACCGCGCGTGCCATCACAGCTGCCGGATGCGACAGGAACGACGTCTGCCAGATCGCTTACGGGTACGGTCTGTTCACGGGCGGCGCCGGTCTCAACGGCGGCTCCCATAAGGTGGGCTGTCTGACCGTGCCGATGTCGTCCGGCAACACGGACCGGCAGATCCAGTTCATGCAGGACCTCGGCACGACGCTGCTCTGCTGCACGCCGTCCTACGCGGCGTACCTCGGCGAGTCGCTGAAGGAGCGCGGCATCGACCCCGCGAGCCTGTCGCTCAAGGCGGGCATTTTCGGCGCGGAGCCGTGGACCGAGGAGATGCGGCGGGACATCGAAAAGTCCCTCGGCATCAAGGCGTACGATATTTTCGGTCTGACCGAGATCAGCGGCCCCGGTGTGGCGTTCGAGTGCGAAGCGCAGCACGGTATGCACGTCAACGAGGACCACTTCTATGCCGAGATCGTGGATCCGGACACGCTGGAGCCTGTTCCGGTGGGCGAGAAGGGTGAGTTGGTATTCACCTGTCTCGACAAGGAAGCGTTCCCGCTGATCCGCTACCGGACACGCGACATCTGCGTGCTGGACCCGACGCCCTGCATCTGCGGACGGACCTTCATCCGCATGGCAAAGCCGATGGGCCGCAGCGACGATATGTTGATCATCCGCGGCGTGAACGTGTTCCCGTCGCAGATCGAGACGGTGCTTCTGAACGAGGGCTACGCGCCGAACTACCGCATCGAGGTGGACCGCGCCAACAACAGCGACACGCTGGACATCTACGTGGAGCTGGGCGAGGAGCAGTTCGGTGACACGGTCAAGTCCGTGACCAACGCTGAAAAGAAGCTCGCCGGCGCCATCAAGACCATGCTCGGCATCAGCCCCGTGGTGCATCTGGTCGCGCCCAAGTCCATCCAGCGCTCCGAGGGCAAGGCCGTCCGCGTCGTGGACAAGAGAAAACTGATCGACTGATTAGGGAACGTGTGGGGCTCTGCCCCACGCCCCGGGGATACGTGTGGGGCTCTGCCCCACACCCCGCTCAAGGACTTCTTGAAAGAAGTCCTTGAGAATCCCAAGAACTTTTATACAAGGTAAAAATAGCAAAAGTTTGGTTTACGCTGAACGGGATTGCTGGGTGCCGTCATGGGCACCCGCCTTTTTTGTATGTGCCTGTGTTTCCCCTCGTCTATCCTCCGGCAAGAATCGACCTGTTTCACCCGCTTGCCGGCAGCAAAATACACGCTCCGTGAAAATTCTGCCCGATCGGACTCCCTGCGCCAAAAAATACCCGTTGACAAATCGCGCGGTATGGTGTATAATGGTATTAGACGGGGCCGGAGTACAAGGCCCCGGGGAATACGAAAGGAAGATTTCACGATGAACGAGAACGAGCTTGAGGGTGAATTCTATACCCTGACCGATGAAGAGGGCAACGAGCTCCAATTCGAGGTGATCGGATCCGCCGAGATCAAGGGCGTGACGTACTACGCGATGATCCCCGTGGATGATCAGCCCGAGGACGCCGAGTACTGCGAGTATGTCATCCTGAAGCAGGAAAAGGACGAGGACGGCGAGGATATTCTGGTGACCGTCGATGACGATGATGAGTTTGACGACGTGGCCGACTACTTCGACGATATGCTGTCCGACGAGGCAGACTACGACGTACCCGCGCCCGAGGAAAAGAAAAAGAAGTAATTGAAAAATTCCTGCGGGGTGCGTGATATGCAGATATTGTGACCCACATCTGATTAAAGGAGACCGACTCACGACGTGGTTTGCAGACCTCCCGTTTCCGGTTACCGGTTGACTTGTCCCGGACGGATACGGACGCTGGGAGCAGTAAAGCGACGGATAGGTCACCGCCCTGAACAAAACAGGGTTCTCACGTTTGCGTACACGGCCTTGCGGGATACCCGAAAAGAAGGGGCGGAGAGCAGCAATGCTCTCCGCCTTTTCTTTTGGTTCTTCAAAGTTTATTGAACGGCGCTGTTTTCGGAAAACACCGCTTTATAGAGGCAGCATTGTGCTTATTGCTCCCACCGCTTCAGTGTCGGGAACAGCTTTTCGCAGTACGCCTTCATTTCTTCGTTGGTCATGCCCGCCTGTGCGCCGAACTGACTGCACATTTCTATATACTCCTCCATCGAAACCTTGTCGATGAATTCGCCGTTCGTATAGCAGTATTTGCAATAATCCTCATTGATACTGCCGTCGGCGTTTGTGCCGGACACCTCACTCGATTCCATCGGCATCCCGCAGCTCTGGCAGATCTTCAGGTCTGCCTTTTTCCTGATCGGCACCCAGATGCCGCATTCGTAATCCGGCGACTGCGGATTACCGGCGGAATAGATTTCAAGGGAGGACGAGCCGACTTCATACATCGTTTTTACGTTCGGTGCCCATTCGTTCCACACCTGTGTGTTGAGCGTCTGCAAAGACTGCGGGATCGGACCTTTTGCGGTGAAAATCGCCCAGTCGCTTTCCGGGAAAGTGAAAAGTTCAAGTCCCTCCGGCACAACGCCGCCTTTGTAAAGTCCGGCGATCCAATAGGAAAATCCGTCATCCCCGTCGGCGCAGATGGCGAACATCCCGATGCCGTTTTCAAGGATCGCCGCTTCGACCGGCGTTTCGGGCTTCATGGTATGCCAGAGGCGGGCGTATTTCTCGTTGTACTCCTTGTCCCAGAATTCCGGGCATTTCTTGCAGCCCTCATTCGGTGCGATTTCGGTATGAAAGCCGATAAAGGTCAGTTCGTTTTTGTGTTCGTAGGTTGCGTTCATTCCATTTTCCTCCATATGTTTTTCTCTATTTCCCGTTCTGTGCCTTGATACAAACCGATTCCGGTAAAGAGATTCTCAAATCCGCATTTTCTCATAACGGCAAGGGATGCCTTATTTTCGGCTAATGAAATCCCATAAATCTCACGGATATTCAATCGCCCTGCTATGACCGGAAGAAACGCTTTTACCGCTTCGGCGGCATAGCCGTTTCCTGTGTATTTTTTGGCAATGTGATAACCGATTTCCCAACTGCCGTTATCAATCGGGCACAGCTGCACATAGCCGATATTGTTCTTTGTCTCTTTCACAATGATCGGATAGACAAGCGGACCGTCAGAAGAACCGTACCGTGATATGAGAAACTTCAGGGTTCCTTCTGCTTCTTCCGCGGTTTCCCACACTTCGTCCGGGACGAATCTCCTGTTATCGTCATCCATCGAGTTTTCCCGGACAACCTGTGCCATATCGGGCGTAAGCTCGGTTATGATCAGCCGCTCCGTTTCAATCAACATTTCTTCATATCCCGACATCGCTGCTCTCCTCGGGCGCATCATGGATTTCATTCACATACTCTTGTCTTTCTCAAATATTAGTTCTGTTTCATGATATTATCATTTCCAAACATCATTTGCCGCCGCAACGATATCTGCAATTTCACTTGAATACTTATCAGTGATTTCACGGTAACCGGCGTCTATCGGCTTACCTTCTTTATCCGTATAGATCTGATACGAACCGGTTTCATCAGCTATCATCAGTCCAAACTTTTGCTCACCGAATAAAGATGGCCAAATCAAAAACGCTTGAACTCCGGCTTCGTCATTGCGTACAGACACAGCCAGATTTCCCGTTATCGAAAGGTAGTCGGGATATTTTACAAAGTAGGTGTATTGTTCATCGTTTTTGTAATATCTTGGCGTAATAATATTCGAAAACTCATTTGGCTTCATTTCATTGC
>JAKSPU010000096.1 GCA_024404505.1 Clostridia bacterium | reverse complement strand
CTTCCCACCATCCCGCATCCCGCAGGATGAGGGTGCAGGGAGAAGGGAGCGGCGCCGCCGCTCCCTTCTCCCTGCTATAAAAGAAAAATTCCCCCGCCCGTGGGGCGGGGGGTCAGGGGGGTGGGGCAGGCGGCAAAACGAAACCGTTGCCGAGCCGACGTCAGAAACGTTTCAATCGTTTTCCTTTTTCCGCCGCGCCGCGCACGCCGCCCCCGCCATCACCGGCAGGATCGCGGCAGGGATGCTGCCTCGGCAGCCCTTCCCGTCGTGCGCGTCCGTTGCGGCGTCCGTGCCCGTTTCCGTGTCCGGCGCAGCCGTCTCCGACTCGGCCGGTGCCTCGGTCGGAGCCTCCGTGGGCGCTTCGGTCGAGGGCTCGATGCCCGTCAGGAAGCGGACGGACTTCACCACGATGAAATCGGAGGACGGGTTATAGAGAGACAGGTACAGGTTGCCGACGTAACTGACATTCTCAAGGTCGATGACAGCCTCGCGGAAGTGCGAGAAGCCGCCCTCCCCCTCGGCAGGCTCGGTCAGGTCGACCTTGGCCAGCGAAGCGGTCATGTCGTAGCCCGTTGTCTCGTACCCGTAGCTGACCTTCGCGGACTTCAGACCGACGAGGCCGGTATACCCCTTCTTATCTACGTCAAAGTTTGCGCGGGTGGCGTACTCCACCACGCAGCTCTTGTATTTGGACAGATCGAGATTGCCCACGTACAGCACGTCTCCGCTGTCTGCCCGGAACATCGGGCTGTCGAAACCGGTCACGGACAGCTTCTTGACCACGCCGGTCTGACCGACGAAGCCGGACATCCCGAGGATCAGGTCGCCGGTCGCCTCGTCCACGTAGTCGGAGCCGTCGTGGATGAACACCGAATACTCCGCGATGTCGGACTGTCCGTTGGTGCCGACGCGGGCAAACAGCCGCACCGTGTGCATCCCCATGTCCAGCCCGGACACGTCTGCCGTGACCGAAAAGCTCTTGCGGGTGTCTGCGTCGGCCTTGAACTCCTCGGAGACGCTGTACACGTGGTCGTAATCGTAGTCGATCACGTACGAAAGTCCCGTGATCGGGCGCGAGGTCATGACCGTTCCCTCCAGCGTCACGGACGCTCCGGCCTCGGCCAGCACGGACGTCGTGACCGCCTGATTCGTATAAGTGCGTCCGTCAACGGTGTTTTCGGACTCCTCGACCGCCGAGATCAGGCACCACCAATCCACGGTGGTATACTGCGAGGTGGTCAACCACTCGGCGGACAGCCACGTCGGAGCGGCGGTCGTATGACGGCGGTCGGGATTGGCCGCGCTGTCGTAGACGAGGTAGTTCTTTTTCTTGGCGTCATAGTCCACGATGGCGATGAAATGGCCGGACACGTGGCAGACGGCGGCGCCGCCGTCCTTCAGGTGGGCGATGAAATCCTTGTGGGTCACGCCCGCGTCCTTGCCGGTCTGTACGACCTTGAAGCCGTACTGTTTCTCGTACTTCTGCAGCTGATGATACAGCACCCAGCGCGCGGTGCCGCCGCCGACCGAGCCGTTGTAAGCGTCGATATCGTGGGCGTAGACGGCCAGCTCGACCGGGTCGATGAAGCTGCCGGTCAGGTAGTTGACCGCGTTGACAAGGGACAGCAGTCCGCAGCCGTTCGGACCGATCAGCTCCTTTTCGGACCAGCGCGTGTCAAACTGCTGAAAGACCTCCGGATAGCACGCGTCCGGCTTGCTCTGGTCGGTGATCGCGGCCGGGAACAACGTAAAAACGCCCGCGCACAGCGTGAACGCGAGGCAGAAAATAAGGCTCCGATTGAATTGCTTCATAAAAAAGCACCTCCGGAATATGGCATCAGATTATGGTTAAATCATACCATATTCCGGGGGTTTTGTCAAGGGCAGTTATGCTTCGTAAGCGTACTTCCCGGTCAGCACCCGATTTGATCGCCGCAGCAGATGCAGCAGCATTTGGCACATTCCGCTCCGGCAAACGACGTCGTTTGATTGACTCCCATCTGCTGACGCAGGCTCTTCTGCGTCAGACGGTACTCCACGTTTTCCGGGTCCATGCTGCACGCGGTATCGAAATACTGCTGGGCGTCCACATAGTAGCGGTGCTGGAGCGACACGCAGCCCTTGAGGAAATACCACTCGGCAACGCGTCTGCTTTTCGGGATTTCATTAAGGAGGCGTTCGGCGTCTCCGGTGCGGCGCAGGTTGATGTACCGGCGGACGAAGGCGTACAGCTCGTCGTCGGTATAGGAGGCCCCTTTCTCGTAGTCCGGCTCCGCGGACGACACATCGTCCTCCGCGCCGCCGGTCCTTTGTCCATACCATCCCTGCCCGTTCGGGCGGCCGTATCCGCCCTGACCGGAATAGCCGGACCGTCCGTATCCCTGTTGGCCGTATCCCGATTGTCCGTAACTGCTGCCGGGACCGTAGCCGGGCTGCGGGCCGGCGCTGCCGGACGTTCCCTGTGCGCGCTGCTTCTTGACGGTATCGTAGGCTTCGTTGATCTCTTTCATCTTCTCCTCGGCCAGATCGGCAAGGTCGCTGTCCCTGTACTTGTCGGGATGGTACTTGCGGGCCAGATCACGGTAGGCCGTTCTGACCTCGTCGTCCGTGGCCGTGGGCGATACGCCCAGAATCTCATACGGATCTCTCATGTCTGCTCGCTTCCTTCCTGCGTCTTTGCGTCGGCATCGGATCGCTTTTCGGGCGGGAACAGGATGCTCCGCGCGGTGCGGGGCATTCCCTCCGAAAGGATATTGCGCAGGATGCCCTCCATGTCGCGGTCGGGCAGACTGACAAGGTCAAGCGCCCGGAGGATCGCGTCGGTCTCCATGTCAAGTGCGGCGAGGATCTCCCTCCGGCGCTCCTCCGGCAGCTCGACAGCATCCTCCCCGTACAGGCAGAGGAACGGATTGTAGCGCCCTCTGCGGCGGTCCTCGGCATAGTCGTCGGCGGCGTCAAGGATATATACCCAGCGGCCGGTGCGGATGCCGATCTCACGGGCAAGTCTTGCCCCGGAGCCGTCCAGCCCGAAGGACAGGATGTCCCCCATCAGCTCGCCGAACAGCTGTGCCGGGATGTCGACGGACTGCGGCTTCTGCCCTTCAAGCTCGGTAAGCGCCTGCATACATTCGGCGATCCGGGCATCCATCCCGCTGCCGGTCAGCGCGGCGTCCGACGGGGTCTGTGCGGAGATGACCGTGCGGCAGGCGCGGCGGCGCGCCCCGGCTGCTATCGGACCGGCCAGCACGGCACGGACACGCTTGGCTCCCCTCTCGTCGGCGCGGTCATCCTCCAGCTGATGCCACAAGAGGAGCGCGGACGCAACGGCGGTCTGCGTGAGCGCGTCCCCCCGGACCAGCATGGGACGCTTCTTCAGCGGATGGACCGGGCAGCGGCGCCTCTCCGTCACCGGCTCCTCACCGGTCAGCGCCATGCGGAACAACGCGAAAAAGGTCATGTCGTAGCTGAGCGTCAGGCGGGAGCATTGTCCCGTGCATTGACCCAGCGCACGGCAAAGACCGCAGTACGCAGCCTGATAGGCGTCCAGCTCCCGGCACTTCAGCTCGGGGCGGTAGGTTTTCACATATCCGTACAAGGCGCTGTCTCCCTTCCCTGTTTTTCTGATTATATGATACCGCATATCGGAGCGGATTGCAATACAGAGATTGTAAACATTTGCGATCCGGACGCGAAATGATATCCCCGTGCCAAACCGCACGGCACTCCCTGCTTCGGGCGCGTTTTTCGGCTTTTGCTATTGACTTTCCGCCGGGAATGGTCTATAATGGGAACCGAACAACGGACCCTGCGTCCGGAATGAACAGAATCAAGGAGTGTGCAATTATGGAGAAAAAGGTCATCGTCGCCGTCATCGGCTGCGGCTGCATCGCCAATGCCGCCCATATCCCGAGCTACATGAACAATCCCGACGTTGTCATCAAGTATTTCTGCGACATCATCCCCGAGCGCGCGCAAGCTGCCGTCGCGCAGTACGGCTGCGGTACCGCCGTCACCGATTATCACGAGGTGCTGGCCGATCCTGAGGTAGAAGCCGTGTCCGTCTGCACGCCCAACAAAATGCACCCCGTCATCGCTATGGACGCACTCCGTGCCGGTAAGCACGTTCTGTGCGAGAAGCCCGCGGCCCGCACCTATGCTGAGGCCAAGGAAATGCAGAAGGTCCAGCATGAGACCGGCAAGGTGCTGAACATCGGCGTGGTCAACCGCTTCAACACGGCGGTCAACAAGATCCACGATCTGATCGCGGAGGGCGCACTCGGCGAGGTCTACCACGTGTACGTCTCCTTCCGCGCCCAGCGCTCGATCCCCGGCCTCGGCGGTGCCTTCACCACCAAGGAGATCGCCGGCGGCGGTGCTCTGATCGACTGGGGCGTCCATTACCTCGATATCGTCATGTACTGCACCGGCGACCCGAAGCCCGTGACCGTGTCCGGTCAGGCGTACTGCAAGCTCGGCGTGGATATGCCCAACTACGTCTACGAGGGTATGTGGTCCGAGAACACCAAGGACCTGAACGGCACCTACGACGTGGACGACAGCGTGACCGGTCTCGTCCGCACGCAGACCGCTTCCGGCGTCTGGGGCCCGACCATCTCGCTCAACGGCGCATGGGCGCAGAATATCGGCATCCATGAAGCGTTCATCGACTTCCTCGGCGACAAAGCCGGCATCCGCCTCAACTACGGCGGCAACTTCACGATCTTCGGCACGAAGGACGGTAAGCTGTGGAAGGATACGCCCGAGTATGAGAGCGTCAATATGTTCCAGAATGAGATCGACTCCTTCGTCCGCTGCATCCGCACCGGCGAGAAGCTGCCGTCTCATATCGATCAGGTCATCATCACGGCCCGCATGATGCAGGCTATCTACGATTCCTCTGACGCCAACGAGGAGATCAAGCTGGAGTGGTGATGTGAAAAGGACGACGCCGCGCCTCCGGCGCGGCGGGGGACGCCTCGCGCGTCCCGCGCTCGGGGACCCACCCCCTACCCCCTCCCGTGCGCGGGAGGGGGAGCAATAAATCTATTTACGCAGGGAGAAGGGAGCGGCGCAGCCGCTCCCTTCTCCCTGCACCCTCATCCGGCGAGACGCAGAGTCGCACAGATATTCAAAAAAGGTGGGCGCCCATGACGGCACCCACCTTTCTTTTTCAGCGTAAACTCAACCTCGGACAATCTTTGACCCTGGATAAAAGTCCTTGAGCGGGGCGTGGGGCAGCGCCCCACCGCTCCTGTTATGTATCACAATTTCTTCAGCTTGGCATAAGTACCCATCAGCTTCTTGGTGCCGACGGTGTCGAACATGACCTCGAACAGGACGTCGCTGCCCATGGGCTTGGCGGACAGGATAATGCCCTCGCCAAAGGTCAGATGGGAGACGCGGTCGCCGGGCTGCAGCGCCCTGACGTTCTCGCGCGCGGAGTCCGTGACCGTGTGCAGCGGGCGGCCTACGGTCAGCACGTCCGTGTACTGCGGCTGCCTGCGGCGGGTGCGGTCCGCAGCTGTCGGACGGGTCTGATCGACCTGCACGTTCTCGCCGGTCAGATCCTCCTCCGTGATAAGCTCCGGCGGAATCTCCTTCACGAAGCGGGAAACCTGATTGAATACGGTCTGCCCGTACCACAGACGCGACTTCGCGTGCAGGATGACGACCTTTTCCTTCGCACGGGTCAGCGCAACGTAGGCAAGGCGGCGCTCCTCCTCAACCTGCTCGGGACCCTCCATGATGGTCTGCATACCCGGGAAGATGCCGTCCTCCATGCCCGGCAGGAACACCACCGGGAATTCAAGGCCCTTCGCGCTGTGGACCGTCATCAGCACCACTGCGTCCGCCTCGCTGTCGTACTTGTCGACGTCAGCGACCAGCGCGTTCTCCTCGAGGAAACCGACGAGCGAGGCGTCCTCGTTGTTCTGCTCGTACTCCATCATGTTGGATTTCAGCTCGTTCAGGTTCTCGACGCGATCCCGCTCCGGCTCCTGCGACTCCAGCAGCATCCGCATATAGCCGGACTTCTGCATCACGGCGTCGAACAGGTCAGCCATGCTGCTCTTCTCCGCAACGGCGGTCAGCTCGTGGATCAGCGCCGTGAAGGCCTTGAGCTTGGTGACAGAACGACCGAGCGCCGGGTACAGATCGGCGTTGTCCATCACGTCAAAGACCGAGCAGCCCTGCTCCAGCGCGATCGCGTTCACGACCTCCAGCGTCTTGTCACCGATACCGCGCTTCGGCTCGTTGATGACGCGCATCAGACGCTCACGGTCCGCGTGGTTGCTGATCAGCTGCAGGTACGCCACGGCGTCGCGGATCTCCTTGCGGTCGTTGAAGCGCGTGCCGCCTACCATGCGGTACGGGATCGCACTCTTGGCAAAGGCGCGCTCGACCGAGCTGGACTGCGAGTTGGTGCGGTACAGGACCGCGAAATCACGGTAGGAGCGCCCGCTTCCCTTCTTGCCGGTACCCGCCATCATGCGGTTGATCGTGTCCACGATGCTCCGGGACTCCGCCATCTGATCCTCGACCTTGCGGAGAACGATGTTCTCACCCTTTGCACCGGCTGTCCACAGATTCTTGCCGCGGCGGCCCTCGTTGTGCGCGATGACCTTGTTCGCCGCCTCCAGAATGGTCGCGGTGGAGCGGTAGTTCTGTTCCAGCTTGATGACCGATGCGTTGGCAAAGCGCTTGTCGAAGCCGAGGATGTTCTCGATGGTCGCGCCGCGGAACTTGTAGATGGACTGGTCGTCGTCACCCACGACCATCAGATTGTTGTACCGTCCGGACAGCAGCGCCGCCAGCTCGAGCTGGGCTACGTTGGTGTCCTGATACTCGTCGATGCAGACGTACCGGAATTTTTTCTGGTAGTATTCGCACAGGTCGGGACACTCGCGCAGGAGGCGCACCGTCTGCATGATGATGTCGTCGAAGTCCATCGCGTTGGAGCGGGCCAGCTCGGCGGCGTACTCGCGGTAGATCGCGGCGATACGACCGCCGCGGAAGTCGGTCCCGGCCAGCTCTGCGGTGTCTTCGGGCGTGTGGAGCTTGTCCTTTTCGCGGCTGATCGCGTTCAGGACGCTCTTGACGGGAAACTGTTTCTCGTCGATGTTCATGTTCTTGAGGATCGCCGTGACCGTTTTCTTCTGATCGTCGGTGTCGTAGATCGTGAAGGACGGGCCGTACCCGATCCGTTGACCGTCCCGGCGCAGGATGCGCATACAGACGGAGTGGAAGGTGCCGCTCCACACGTCCCTTGCCAGCGTTTCGTCCGCCAGCTGGGCCGCGAGGCGGGACTTGATCTCGTTGGCGGCTTTGTTCGTGAAGGTGATCGCCAGCATCCGGTAGGGCGGGCAGGGGTTCTCGATGAACTCCGGCAGGATGCCGTCGCGGATCTCGTCCGCTGTCAGCTCGACCGCGGATTCGAGCGACTCGACGCGCTCCTCGGTCAGATTCTCCGGGATGCGCTCGCTCATGTAAGCGTTCCCGTAGCGGATGATGTACGCGATCCGGCGGACCAGCACGGTGGTCTTGCCGCTGCCCGCGCCGGCCAGCACGAGCAGCGGGCCTTCGGTCGTGAACACGGCCTCGCGCTGTTTATCGTTGAGGTCGCCGTACGCCTTGTCGAACAAGGCCCGTTTGGCGGCTATGTAGCGTTCTTCAATGGGACTTTGCATGGAAAAATTCACGTTCCTTTCGCCTTTCGCCTTTCGTCGGCTGATGCCTGCCTGCCGGGGCCGGACGGCCCCGGCAGGCAGAGGATGCGTCAGTCCTGATCGTAGTTCTGGCTGTTCTTGTTCTGATTCTGATTGTTCCGGCTGTTGTTCTTGGAGCTGTCAGAGCTGCGGTTTCCGTTCTGGTTGTTCTGGTTGTTCTGGCTCTGACTGTTCTGCTCGTTCTGATTCCGGTTGTTCTGATCGTTCTGCTCGCTGCGGTTACTGTACTTCTCGTTCTGCATGATATTGCCTTCCTTTTTCATTTTTGGGCGGTATCCCGTCCCAAAACAAGTATCACCACGGGAAGGCGGGTCTATTCACGTCCGCGCCGGCTTTCTCACTTCCGGCGGTCAAACGGTCAAGCGGACATGAGGAAGCGGTACTCGGCCTCGCTGCGGATCTCGTTCGTGATCTTGAAGAAGAACACGATGAAAACGACGCGCGCGACCAGATCGATGAAGGTCATGGACTCCATGGCGGCGTGGGACACAAAGATAATGAAATCGCCGAAGGAGGTGATCTTCTCCACCGGATTCCGCGCGATCGGCAGGCAGAACATATACGCGGCGGGCAGGAGCGACACGACCGTGCCCCCGGCCAGCAGCCACGTGGCCTTTTTCTTCAGCGACGCGTGCAGTGCGTCCGTGTCGGAATGGGACGCACCGGTGACGGAGTAGCCCGTATAGCGGTCGATCAGTGAATACAGCACGGGCCGCAGCAGCCACAGAAGGACGATGAAGCAAACCTGCGAGATCAGCACGATGAGGCAGACACGATAATAGTCCGCCAGCGCCTCGGGGGAGCGGGCGAGCCGCGCGGCATTCTCGACGATGGTGAACTCGTCGCCGTCGTCCGCGGCCAGCACCATGAGTGCCTTTGACTGCCGGATCATGGCGTACACGCTGATCGGGATATAGAGGGCGGAAACGCCGATCAGGGGGGCGGTGCCGTCCGCGTACCTGAGCAGCATGACCGCCGCGATCAGGAAACAGACCCCACAGAGGGCGTCCGGGATCAGGGACATACCGTCCGCGAAGAAGGTGACGGTGAATACCGTTCCCACGCCGAACAAAAGGAGGCTCCTGCGGAGCGTGCGGAAGGAGTAGGTGTCAGGATTCTTCATGAGGTACAGCGCGTGGGCATCGGTGAGCGTGTACATGAAGTCGGCGTCGTGCCGGACGGCCCCCGCGTACCGGAACAGGCTGACCAGCCACACGATGCCGGCGGCCAGCACGATCAGGATGCAGAAGAAGCGGAAAACGCCGATATAGTCGTACAGGCCGGAGAGCCGGTGGGTCTCCTCGCCGCTCTGCACGTTGAACAGGACGAGCCATTCCGGCAGGCCGGCCATGACCTCCTTGAAGATCAGAAAAGCGATCGTCGTGCGGGTCATACGGTCGGTGCGGCTGATGGTGCGGCTGCGGACCGTTTGCAGGGCTGCCGTGCCGTTGTACAGCGAGGCCAGCGTGGAAAACCCGCTGCCGAGCTTTCTGACCGCAGGGACCAGCACGATGATATCGAGGACGGCCAGCACGAAGGTGAAGAGCAGCAGCTCCATGCCCTGCTCGGCGGCGCCCGACAAAGCGAAGATGAAGACCGGCGTCAAGAGGCGCAGGACAGACAGCAGCACGAGCTTTCGGAAGTGTCCCGCGGACTCGGCGATAAGGCCGTTGAGGTCGGCCAATCTGGCCAGACCGCGCAGAATGAGCAGCCAGCCGATAACGTCGGGGATAACGTCAAGGACAGAGACGAAGGGGTCGATCAGGAAGCACGCGCCGGCGAGGATACTGCCCATTCCGAGCGTGCGGTCCGATGTGTTCTGCATGGTGGTCTGCGCTCCTTTCCCGTTTTTTTCAGCGGCGCTTTTTGTGCGTGCCGCGGCGGCTTTCCCGTTCCTTGGCCTTTTGCTTCTGATACTCGATGTTCTCGTTCATGGCGCGCTGCGCTTTTTCGTCGAGCTTCTCGTTGATGTCATTGATGAACTTGAAGCGGGACTTCTTGTCCGGCCGCCCGTTCTCCTCCCCGGCGGGGCAGATCAACTGGTAGCAGCGGTAGAAGAGCCACACGTTCAGAAGGTAGGTGACGAGCCGGATCAGAATGAGGATGCCGATCAGCGCGCGGAGATTCTGATCCGTTCCCGGATCGTCAACGGACGCGCCCGGCAGGAAGATATGCATCGCCAGCTCGCCGACCGCGCTGACCGCGACGAACGCGAAGTTCCGCTCGACGCCGGACCGCACGCGCTCGACGCCGACCTGCGATGCCAGCTCGTATACGGCCCACAGCGCGCCGAGGATATGCACGAGCTCCACGGCGAACAGGATCTCGTCCATGACACGGATCACAGCCGCCGAGGTGACGGGCAGCTCCCACAGGAGCAGGTGATCCATGCAGACGACGCCGTAATACACGCCGATCAGGATATACGCGAGGGAGGTGCCGACGGTGATGGCAAAGCGGTGCTTGTACTCGTAGAGCTTGCTCGCCGCGAAGAAGCACACCGTGCCGCCGATGATATAGGCGGCGAAGGCGTATTCACCCGCGGCAAAGGACATGAAGGTCAATATGAAGTAGCCGCAAAGCAGCAATCCGAAGCCCATAGGCAAATCTCCTTACAGGTGAATTGTGCGGGGCTCTGCCCCGCGCCCCGCTCAAGAAACTTCTTGAAAGAAGTTTCTTGAGGCATTACCGCACAATGATGACGGTACAGATGCGCCGTCAGAAATTTCGTCAGA
>JAKSPU010000095.1 GCA_024404505.1 Clostridia bacterium | reverse complement strand
GCGACGTTCGATCCCGGACGCTCGGCTTCCGTCTGAGAGCGGGGATAGGGGCCCCCGCGACTGCGCTTCAAAAAAGGTGGGCGCCCTTACCGCACCCACCGATCCCGTTCGGCGTAAACTCAACCTTGGTCAATCTTTACCCTGTATAAAAGTTCTTGGGATCCTTAAGCCCTTCTTTCAAGAAGGGCTTAAGCGGGGTCCGGGGCAGAGCCCCGGCGTTCCCCGGATTTGGGGCAGAGCCCCGGCGTTCTTTTACGTGTTTTGATTGAATTCGGACAGCTTGAGTCCGGGATTCTTGTCGTATGCCCAGTCGATCTCGTACTGACCGACGAAGATGAGGAGGTTCCGTCCGCGTACGTCCTGCACCCAGCGGGTGGTCTGCATCAGCTTCAGATCGGCGGGGTTGATGTCGTCGTTGTCGATATAGCGGATCAACTGGTGGGGCAGGTCGCGCTTGTTGTACTTGACGCTGTACTCGGATTCCATACGGAATTGCAGGACGTCGAACTGCAGCACACCGACGACGCCGACCACGACGCGCTCCATACCGGTATTCGGCTCAAAGAAGATTTGGATCGCACCTTCCTGTGCGATCTCGGTCACACCCTTGGCGAACTGCTTGCGCTTCATGGAGTCGATCTGCTCCACGACGGCGAAATGCTCCGGCGCGAAGGTCGGAATGCCCGCATAGCGGTACTTGGTTCCCTTGTCGCAGATCGTGTCGCCGATGGAGAAGATACCGGGATCGAACACGCCGATGATATCGCCCGCGTAGGCCACGTCCACGATCTCGCGCTCCTGCGCCATCATCTGCGTGGACTGCGACAGCTTGACGGGGCGGTCAGCCTGAACGTGCCAATACTCGGTCCCGCGGTCAAAGCGGCCGGAGCAGATCCGCATGAACGCGATGCGGTCGCGGTGCGCCTTGTTCATGTTGGCCTGGATCTTGAACACGAACGCGGAGAAATGCTCGTCGAAAGGAGAAACAAGATCGTCCTCGCTGATATGCTCGAGCGGAGGGGTGGTCATCTGCAGGAACCGCTGCAGGAAGGCCTCGACGCCGAAGTTGTTCAGCGCGGAGCCGAAGAACACGGGGGACAGGCGTCCGTTGCGGACCTTTTCGATGTCGAAATCGAAGGACGCACCGTCGAGCAGCTCGATCTGGCTGACCAGCTCCTCGCGGGCGTAGGGCCCGATGAGGGAATCCAGCTTTTCGGTGTCGGTGATGTCGCACTCAACGCCCTCGATACGGCGGCGTCCGGCATGGAATTCGTCGAACGCAAGGATGGAATGACGGTCACGCTCGTACACGCCCTTGAAGCCCGCACCGCAGCCGATCGGCCAGTTCATGGCGTAGGTGCCGATGCCGAACTCCTTCTCCAGCTCGTCGATGAGGTCGAAGGGATCGCGTGCCTCACGGTCCATCTTGTTGATGAAGGTGAAGATCGGGATGTGCCGCATAGCGCAGACCTTGAACAGCTTGCGCGTCTGCGGCTCGATGCCCTTGGCACCGTCGATGACCATGACTGCGGAGTCCGCGGCCATCAGCGTGCGGTAGGTGTCCTCGGAGAAATCCTGATGTCCGGGGGTATCCAGAATGTTGATGCAGTAACCGTCGTATTCAAACTGGAGAACGGACGAGGTGACGGAAATACCTCTTTTTTTCTCGATCTCCATCCAGTCGGAGGTGGCGTGTCTGTCGCTCGCCTTGCCCTTGACGGCACCGGCGGATTGGATCGCGCCTCCGTACAGCAGAAATTTCTCGGTCAGCGTGGTTTTACCGGCATCGGGGTGGGAAATGATCGCAAACGTCCGGCGGCGCGCGATCTCCTGTTTCATATCTGACATAATGATGCTTTTATTCCTTTCAAAACTCCAGACTCCAAACGTCATGACGGGTCTGTTGATCGTGAACTTATCCGGGCGGATGTGCCGCGTCGATCCTGTTACATGGGCGTTATGTCCTTTCTGAAGCGTATCCGTTATTCACAATGCTACTATTATATCCGAACGGCGCGGCTGTGTCAATAGCGGCGGTGCCGAATTTTATCCGGGCGGATCCTTGTTTTCCGTCAAACTCACCGCGCGGCGACGTTCTCCTTTCCGAGCAGTGCCTCGAGGCGCGCGAGAATGAACGGCGTGACCGTCATTCTTCCGGCACACTCCGAGTACTGCTTCCGGCTTTGATCGTAGAAGAATACCGCCGTCTGCCCCTCGTTGAAGATCTGCATGAGATTGACCGCCTTGCGGTACGCGGTACACGCAAGGTCGGGGACGCGCAGGTACAGCTTCTTCGGCGGGACGAAGCCGGTCTGAATCGGCGGCGTCTGCACAGGCGGTGCCTGAACGGGCGGAGCCTGCACGGGCTGCACCGCGGGAGCAGGAGCACTCATGGCCAGGTACGGATTGTAACCGTAGCTCGATCCGCCGCCGGGCTTGGGTGCCGTCTCCGGTGCCGCAGGCGCGTCCGGACGCACCTGCTCCGGCTTGCTTTCGGCAGGCGGAGCGGGCTTGGCGGATGCGGGTTTCTCCGTGAAGTGAGCGTTGTCCACGAGCTCTGCTACCGAGGAGGCGAGGATCTTGGTATCCTCCTCCTCGCGGACGGACAGATTGCCCTCCACGTAAACGGCCGTGTCGGTGCGGATCAGCGTCATGATGGTCGCAAACAGCTTGGGGAAGCACAGGCATTCGATGACGCCGGTCGCGTCCTCCACACGGAAGAACGCCATTTTCTCGTCGTTCTTGGTGGTCTTGGTCGTCACGGACGTGATGATGCCCGCGATCTTTACCTTGGCTTTGTCAGGCAGGGAAGGACGCACAGGGGCGTCGTCATCGTCGTTTTCCTCGTCTCCCTCCTCGGGCGGCACGAGGTCGCCGATCGGCATGGGGGACAGCGAGCCTACGCACTTGGAGAAATCATCCAGCAGCTGACCGGAGAAGAACATACCCGATGCCTCCCGCTCCTGCAGCAGTTTTTCGCGCATGGAGTAGGCCGGTACGTCGGGATATTCGATGCCGGACACGCCGTATGCGGCATTGTCCGCGGCGTTGTCCGTGGCATTGTCCATGTCGTCGCCTGCCATCGAGAACATATCCAGCTGTCCCTCGATGTTGTCGCGGCTCTTGGCGGTCTTGACGTCTATCATCAGCTCGTAGACGGCGAGCATCTGGGCGCGGTGCGTCGGGAAGCTGTCGAACGCGCCGGACTTGATGAGCGCCTCGACCTGCCGCTTGTTCAGATCGCCGCCCGTCTGGCGGTCGATGAAATCGTCAAAGGACTTGTATTTCCCGCGGGTGCGCTCCTTCAGAGCAGCCTTGAGGAAGGCTTCTCCCACGTTGCGGAGCGCGAGCAGACCGTAGCGGATGGTGCCGCCGCGCCCGTCGCTTGAGGCGTGGAAGTTCATTTCGGATTCGTTGATGTCGGGCGGCAGCACGCGGATACCGTAGCGGGCCGCCTCCGACGTGTACTCCGCCATTTTGGGCTGGTTGCCGAGGACGGACGTCAGGAGGGCAGCGAAGTACGCGCCCGGATAGTGCGCCTTGAGGTAAGCCGTGCGGTAGGAGATCAGCGCGTAGGCTGCCGCGTGGGATTTGTTGAAGGCGTAGTTGGCGAAGCTGCCCATATCCGAGAACAGCTTGTCGGCATCCTCGCGCGTCATGCCGTTTCTGACGGCCCCTTCGACGAAGCTGTCGCGCTCCGCCTCCAGCACGGAGGCCTTTTTCTTGGCCATGGCGCGCCGCACGATGTCGGCATGGCCGAACGTGTAGCCCGCCAGCACGCGGAAGATGCTCATGACCTGCTCCTGATACACCGTCACGCCGAATGTGGAGGACAGCACGGGCTCGAGCAGCGGAGATGGGTAGGTCACCTTGTCGGGCGACTGCCGCCGCGCGATATAGGTCGGGATGGCCTCCATCGGGCCGGGACGGTACAGCGCGATCGCGGCCTCGATGTCGCCGATCCTCTGCGGCTTGAGCGACGTCAGCATCTGCCGCATCCCGCCGGACTCCAGCTGAAACACGCCGGAGGTCGCACCCTTGCCGATCAGATCGTAGGTCGCGGCGTCGTCGAGCGGTACGCGGTCGAGCGAGAAGCCGGGATCCTTTTCACGGACCTGCTCCTCGGCGTCGTGCATGATGGTCAGGTAGCGGAGGGCAAGAAAGTCGAATTTCAGCACGCCCAGCTTGGCGACCGTGTCCATGTCGTACTGCGTGACCACGGTGCCATTGCAGACGGCCAGCGGGACGTATTCCGACACCGGCTTGTCCGTGATGACGATGCCGGCGGCGTGTATAGAGGCGTTGCGGGGCATCCCTTCGATGGCCTTGGCGATATCCACCAGCTTTTTGACCTCGTCGGAGCCCTCGTACAGCGTTTTGAGGTCGGGGAGGCGGAGAGCGTCCCCGATCGTGATGCCCAGCTCACGGGGGATCGCCCGCGCCACGACGTCCACGTCGTGGTAGGACATCCCCATGGCGCGGCCGACGTCGCGGATCGCGGCGCGTGCCGCCAGCGTGCCAAACGTGATGATCTGGGAGACGCGTTCCCGTCCGTACCGGCGGGCGACGTAATCGATGACCTCGTCACGCCGGTTATAGCAGAAGTCCACGTCAAAATCGGGCATACTGACGCGTTCGGGATTGAGAAAACGCTCAAACAGCAGGTCGAACGCGATGGAGTCGACCTCGGTGATGCCGATGCAGTAGGCGACGAGCGAGCCGGCGCCGGAGCCTCGTCCCGGGCCGACCGGGATGCCCTGCGACTTGGCGAAGTTCACGTAGTCCCAGACGATGAGGTAGTAGTCGTCGTATCCCATGTGTCCGATGACGGACAGTTCATAAGCGATGCGCTCACGGTATTCGCTCTCGGGGTGCAGGTCCGAGAAGACGATCTGTCCCTTGCCGATGCGGCGTCCGAAGCCCTCCATGCAAAGCCTGCGGAGGTAGTCGCCCGCGGACAGCTTGTCGGGGCAGGGGAATTTGGGCAGGTAGGTGTGGGTGAAATCGAACTCCACGCAGCACCGCTCGGCGATGCGGACGGTATTCTCGATCGCGCCCTCGTACCGGGCGAACAGCGCGGACATCTCACCGGTGTCCTTGTAGTAGAATTCGTCCGAGGCAAAGCCGATTCCGCTGCCCTCCTCCACCGTTCGGTTGGTGGCGATACAGGTCAGCACGGTCTGGATGTAGGCGTCGTCCCGGCGCAGGTAGTGGCAGTCGTTGGTGGCGACGAGCGGCAGCGACAGCTCCCGCGACAACCTGAGCAGCTGCGGGAGGATCTGCCGTTCCTCGGGCAGATTGTGATTCTGAAGCTCGATATAGAGGTGATCCGGACCGAAAACGTCCGCCAGCGTGCGGGCGGACGACACGGCACCGGCATAATCTCCGGCGGTCAGGTGGCGCGGGATGTCGCCGGACAGGCAGGCGGACAGCGCGATCAGGCCGCCGTGATACTGCCGCAGCAGCTCAAGATCGACGCGGGGCTTGCCGTAAAAGCCCTCAGTGAAGGCCAGCGAGCAGAGTGTCATGAGGTTGCGGTATCCCTCGGCTGTCTCGCACAGCAGGACGAGGTGCGTGTACGCGCCCTCGCGTCCGGCGCCTGTTTTGTCAAAGCGGGAGCGGGGGGCTACGTAGACCTCACAGCCGATGATGGGCTTGATATCCTGCTTTTTGCAGGCGTTATAAAACGCCACGGCTCCGTAGAGGACGCCGTGGTCGGTCAGGGCGACAGCCTCGTGACCGCATTCCTTCGCCCGTGCCGGGATGTCGTCAATGCGACAGGCACCGTCCAGCAGGCTGTATTCGCTGTGCAGATGCAGATGAACGAATCCGCTCACGGTATGCTCCTTTCCGGGAAACGCGTCGGCTGCCCCGTTTTCTTTTCTGATACGATTTTTATACGATGCCGAGGGTCACGACCTCCGGCTCTACGGCCTCACCCCTGAAGATGAGTCCGGCCCGGCCCCGGCCGTCGACCGTCAGCACGGCCTGCTCGTCGCCGAGGCGGAACGGCTCGCGCCGCGCGGCCTTGAGACCGAGCAGCCCTGCCGGAAGTGTGAACGACTCACCGTCGATGGACACGGTCAGCCGCCCCATGAGGCGGGAGAACGTGCATTCGATGACATGACGTTCAATCTTCAGACCGTCGAGCGGCTCTCCGCCGTCATCCGGCAGGGGCGGGACGGATTCGGTTTGGACGGTCCAGCGGTACTGCTTCATGTAAGCCGCCTTTCTCACTCCTGCGCGTCAGCGGACGCGTGAAGAGCGTACTTCTTTTCATACATAGCGTAGTAGGCGTCGAAGTCCTCGGCACCCTGCTTGACCTTGCCGAGATAGCCGTGGACGTCGAGGCTGTTGTGCTGGATCTCGATCACACAGCCGGCAATGTTGGAACAGTGGTCGGACACACGGGACAGCGTGGTCAGAAGGTCGGACAGGATGAAGCCCATCTCGATGGTGCATTCGGAGTTCTGCAGACGGCGGACGTGATTGTCCTTGATCGAATCACGCAGACTGTCGATGACCTCCTCCAGCGGCTCCACGTGAACGGCAGACTTCATGTCGCCGAACAGGAGTGCGTTGGCGGTCATGTCGATGATCTCGCCGAGGGCACTTGTCAAGACCTTGAGTTCGTTTTTAGCTTCCGCCGAGAAGGTCAGCTTCTTTTCGTTCATCTCGGCAGCGGAGCGGATTACGTTGACGGAGTGGTCGGAAATGCGTTCAATATCGGACAGGACGTGCAGCAGCTTGGAGACCTCGCGCGCGTCCCCGGCCGACAGCTCCTGCGCGCTGAGCTTGACGAGGTAGGAGCCGAGCTTGTCCTCGTAAATATCGACCTCATTCTCCATGTGCTCGATCTCGTCCACGACCTTGCGGTCGTAGTTCTCCAGCACCCGGAGGGACATTTTCATAGATTCGAAGGAGATGCCGGCCATGGTCTCGGCCACGTCGGAGGCGCGCTGGACGGCCACGGCGGTGGTGGTGAGCAGACGGTCGTCGAGCATCTCGACGTCGCTGTACTGCTTGCCCTCGCGGATGACGAGGCAGGCGATCTTTTCCAGCAGACCGGAGACGGGCATCAGGATCAGGATGGACAGCACCTTGTAGATCACGTTGATGATAGCCACGGCGAAGGGCGTGGAGGTGGTCGAGAGGAACTCACTGACGACGCCCCGGTTGAAGGCGTAGTAGATGACGCAGTAGATCGTGCCGAGGATCAGCGCGCTGATGACGTTGAACGTCAGGTGGACGATGGCGGTGCGCTTCGCGTTCTTGGAGGCGCCGACGGAGGAGATCATGGCGGAGACGCAGGTACCGATGTTCTGACCCATCAGGATCGGGACGGTCAGCGTGTTGGTGATGGCGCCGGTCGCGGTCAGCGCCTGCAGGATACCGATGGAGGCTGCCGAGGATTGGATGATCGCGGTGAATACGGTACCGACGAGGATGGCCATGACGGGATTCTCAAACATGGTGATGATGCCCGTGAAGGTGGGGTTATCCCGCAGACCGGAGACGGAGCCGGACATGATATCCATACCGATCATCAGGACGGCAAAGCCGAGCATGATGAGACCGATGTTCCTGCGGCGATTGCTGCCCTTGAGGAAGACGTAGAACAGAACGCCCGTGATCGCCATGGCGGCAGACAGGAAGCCGACCACGGAGAAACTCTGACCGCCGCCGGCAGACGACAGGGAGATGATCAGAGGCGTGACGGCGGCGCCCATGTTGGCACCGATGATGATGCCGACGGATTGTGCGAGCGTCATGACGCCGGAGTTGACGAAGCCGACCACCATGACGGTGGTGGCAGAGGACGATTGGATGATCGCGGTGACGCCGAGACCGAGGAGGAAGCCCTTGAGCTTGTTGGAGGTGAGCTTGCTGAGGATGGCTTTCATCTGGTTGCCGGCGATCTGTTCAAGGGCATGGCTCATGGTGTTCATGCCGAACAGGAACA
Organism: Clostridia bacterium; assembly: GCA_024404505.1. Lineage (GTDB taxonomy): Bacteria > Bacillota > Clostridia > Oscillospirales > CAG-272 > CAMEON01. The sequence continues at coordinate 2,540 of JAKSPU010000095.1, read as the reverse complement.
GCGCAAGACCGGCGAGCAGGTCGAATATCTCGTTGATTCCCATATTTTTTATCTCCTTATAGGAAATGGCCAAACTTTTACAGATACATTATACAGTCAAATCTCCGGTTTGTCAAGAGGCGGGGGACCGTCAGACCGAAATACGGCATATTTATCCGAAAAATACACGATTTACACAAAAGGCGGCGTATTATTTGCCGCGGACGGACAACATTGCCGAAAATGAAAAAATACGCGGAAAAAGTGAAAAAAGTATTGACAACAAAGAAAAGCCGTGCTATAATAATGTGCCGCTTGAAACGGGCTTTTTTAAGTGTGGCCGCCCGCGGGTCTCCCATGGACGGAAACCGCCCCATGTCAGCGAGTCTTAAAGAAAGAGGTGCTTTTCCATGTTTGCTGTTATTACTACAGGCGGAAAGCAGTACAAGGTCAACGAGCAGGACATCATCTACGTCGAGAAGCTGGATGTCGAGGAGGACGCCGAGGTCAAGTTTGACGTCGTGGCCATCTCCACCGATGCAGGCTTCAAGGCAGGTACTCCCACCGTGGACGGTGCGTCCGTCACCGGCAAGGTGCTGAAGAACGGCAAGGGCAAGAAGATCTACGTTCTGAAGTACAAGTCCAAGAAGAACGAGAAGAAGAGAATCGGTCACAGACAGCCCTTCACCAAGGTCCAGATCACCAAGATCGAGGCCTGATCCGGGCAGCTCTCCGAAAAAAGGAGCAGCAGGAATGACAAGGATCATTTTCTATCGGAACGACGGCATTTTTTACGGCTTTGAGGAGCAGGGCCATACCGGCTACGGCGAAGAGGGCGAGGATATCCTCTGCTCGGCGCTGTCCGCCATGACCATGTTTCTGATCAACACCGTGGAGGTCGCCTACGCGTCGCGGATCGACTATGAGATCGACGACAACACGACCACCATCCGCGTGCAGAGCAAGGCAGCCCTTCCCGAGTTCGAGGAGGACGACGCCAAGAGATACGCCGTATCGGGTATTTTCCTCGGCTACTACCGGCAGCTCTCCGAGCTTCTGGAGGAGTACGGAGATTATCTGGATGTCAAGGTCATCAACCGCCCCTATCAGGGACCGGCCGAGTGACACGTTCCGCGTTCACCCACACACATCCCCACACGAACAAAAAATGGAGGTAGCATGATGTTAAAGCTCAGTTTGCAGTTCTTTGCTCATAAGAAGGGTGTCGGTTCCACCAAGAACGGCCGCGACAGCGAGTCCAAGCGTCTTGGCGTGAAGAGAGCTGACGGTCAGGTCGTCACCGCCGGCAGCATCATCGTCCGTCAGAGAGGCACCGCTATCCGTCCCGGCAACAACGTCGGCATCGGCAGCGATGATACCCTCTACGCTCTGATCGACGGTACCGTCAAGTTTGAGCATGAGACCAAGGACAAGAAGCGCGTCAGCGTTTACGCCGACTGATTTCTTTCCTCTTCAAACATATACCCCTCTGCCCGTGCGGAGGGGTTATGTTTTTACCGCGTTGAATTTCGTAAATACTGTTGACATTTCTGAAGAAATGTGGTATAATCCATTACGCTGTGAACGGAAGCAGTAGTCCGCGGCGGCCGACAGAGAAGGGACGGTTGGTGAAAGTCCCCCGGCGCCTGCACGAATGAAGTCGTCCGGGAGCGTATGTCCGTGAAGGGAGGCAGCATTCCTGCGTAGCGGCGTCGGTCGGGAACCGTTATCATCCCGCAGAGAGCGTGACGGACGTCTGCGTCCATACCGTCACGAAATCAGGTGGTACCGCGTCTTTTCGTCCTGATACGAAAAGGCGTTTTTTCTTTTTCGGGTTACAATTACACTATATAAAGAAGGAGGAATTCACATGAATCCCAACACCGAATTGCCCAAGACTTACAGTCCGGCGGAGTTCGAGGACCGCATCTATCAGAATTGGTGCGATAAGGGCTACTTCAAGCCCGATCCCGACAGCACCGCTCCGTCGTACTCCATCGTCATCCCGCCTCCCAACATCACCGGCCAGCTTCACATGGGCCACGCCCTTGACAACACCCTGCAGGATATCCTGATCCGCCACAAGCGGATGCAGGGGTATAACTGCCTGTGGCTCCCCGGCACCGACCACGCCTCCATCGCCACCGAGGCCAAGATCGTCGAGGCCATGCGGAAGGAAGGACTCTCCAAGGATGACCTCGGACGCGAAAAGTTCCTCGAGCGCGCATGGGCGTGGAAGGAGCAGTATGGCGGCCGCATCGTGAGTCAGCTCAAGAAGATGGGCTCCTCCTGCGACTGGTCGAGAGAGCGCTTTACCATGGACGAGGGCTGCTCCCGCGCCGTGAAGGAGGTGTTCGTGCGCCTCTACAATAAGGGCCTCATCTACCGCGGCGAGCGTATCATCAACTGGTGCCCGCATTGCAAGACCTCTATCTCCAACGCCGAGGTCAACTACGAGCAGCAGAACAGCCACTTCTGGCATATCCGTTATCCGCTGGTGGGCGGTGAGGGCAGCCTTGAGGTCGCCACCACCCGTCCCGAGACGCTGCTCGGCGATACCG
>JAKSPU010000094.1 GCA_024404505.1 Clostridia bacterium | reverse complement strand
CGGCTGCGCCGCTCCCTTCTCCCTGCACCCTCATCCTGCGGGACGCGGGGGAACGCGTCTCCCGTAACCCCGTTCCCCCGGGTTTACACGGATCGGGCAGATGCCATCTGCCCGATCCCGAGCGGGGTAAGGGGCCCCCGCGTAGGCGTTTATACGAACACCGGCGCCCATGACGGCACCCACCTGCCTCGACCGACGTAAACCGAACATCTATTTATTCATTGCCCATAAAGTTCTTGAGATTCCTAAGGACTTCTTTCAAGAAGTCCTTAGGCGGGGTCCGGGGCAGAGCCCCGGCGCGTCCCCCCAGCCCCGGCGCGTCCCCTTGATTTTATCTGTTGTTCTCGATCTCCCGCCAGAGACCGCGTATCGTCCAGTCGCCGGTCATCTCGCAGCGGAGGCGGAACCAGCCGGCCGGGCGGGGGAGGACGGGGATCCGGTAGAGGGAGGTCTCTCCGGAGCCGATCAGCGTCCCGATGGTCACCCAGACCGGATCGCCCTCCCAGCGGCACTTGACCCGCATGACGGTCCCGGCAGCACCTTCCGCACGCAGCGTGACCGCCAACAGACGGCTTTCAGCCGGCATACAGTCCAGCTCATCGCCGAATTCGACGAAGGGAGACACGACGTCACTCGCGTCAACCGTATACTCCCCTGCCGGACTGCCGCAGGAGCTCGTCATCCGGACACCGCCGTCCGCCGTCTGATACAGACATACGGCGGCATGGCTCCCGGGCAGACGGAAGGAACGCCCGGTCATGAAAACGGCGCCTGCCGCACTCTCGGCATACCATCCGCTGCCGACATCGGACTCGGGACGGTAAACCAGCAGCTTTTCCTCCCCGCCGACCACGCAGGACAGATAGTAGGACCGTCCGTCGGTACCGCCGCAGACAGGCTCCGCCTCCGGCCAGAGATCGTCGTCGATCCGGACCGGATAACTGCCCGCATAGCGGTAGATCCCCTGATCCGCACAGTAGTACAGCGCACCGCCGATCTCACACAGCGTCCGCGCCATGCCGTCACCCACACCCGGGGCCGGCAGATCGGAGAGCGCCAGCGAGGAGGTCCGCGCGGTGTCGGACGTGTAGCCGACACTCCGTCCTACCAGACGGCAGATGCGGTCCCGCTTGAAGAAGGTCGGGTACCCCTGCCACGCGATGCACGCCGTGAAGGGCGTGTCCGTCCCCGTGCGGAAGCTCACGGGCGCGTTCTCGGGCGCGTCCGGATCGGCCGCGTACCAGTTGAACGGATTGCCCGCCTCACAAACGTATACCTCGTTGTCCTTGAAGCCGTATACCCGGTCACCGACCACGCAAGCGCCGACAAGGTCGGGCATGGTCCGGCTGATCCGTACGGTCTCCGTCGCGTTGCCGGGGAATCGTCCCCTGACGCGCAGCGTCCCCTCGCTCAGGGCTTCGATCTTGTAGTATCCGCTGATGTACGCGGTGCTCCTGCCGCCGAGGACCTCGACGAGGATGCCGTCACCCGCGGCAAAGCCCGCGCCGATGAAATCGTAGTTGGCGACCAACAGGAGATTGTCCATGATCGCCGCACTTTCCAGAGGACCGGTCGTGACGTTGACGGGCGTGCAGGTGTCGGCGCCGGCCCGCTTCGCGTACCCGTCCGGAAGCACCAGCAGATCGTCTCCGAAGGAAATGATCGTTTTATCGCTGTCGGCCAGCGTCCCGATGCCCGTTGCGGGCTGCCCCTCTATGGCCTCGTACAGCCCGGTCCCCTGCGCGATGATCACGCGGTCCCCGTGAAGGGCTGCGCCGTGCGCCGCACCGGTGCCGGGTGCCGCCGCGTACAGGCAGCGCTTGCTCCGCGTCCGGATCGCCGGATACGAAGCCGGAGACATATCGTTCATGCCGCAGATGCGTCCCGCGTCTGCCTCGTCCGCGCGGGTAAGCCCGCCGAACGAGATCGTCCGGCAGGTCGTGACGTGCAGCTTGTCCGGCAGATGGGGCGGCAGGATGTCGTCCTCACTCGGTTTGGATCTGATCAGCAGCATCAGTCGTCCTCCCCACCGTTCGGTGCAGCGTCAGGCCCCGACGTCCGGGAGAGGAGCGGCAGAAGCTGCTCCAGCTCCTCCGTCAGGCTGACGAGATAGGCTTCCACAGACGCGATCCGCTCCTCGCCGCAAAGGGTCAGGTCGGGAATGAACCGCCCGGCACGCAGCGTCAGATCAGAAGGCATCGTATCCGTCCGCTCATTCATCGCACTCATCGCGGTCCCCCCTTCCCCTGTTGCGGATCACGTACTTGGCGTAATGGCAGTACGCCGCGTTGAACAGCATGGCGCCGTTCTCGTACCGGGCGGTGTCCCCGTTGATATAATCGACGAGGGACGCCAGGTACAGCCAGTACAGGCGGTCGAACGGGTAGGGAGCCGACAGCACGCGGGTGCCGTCCTCCGCGCCGGCGGGCTCCGTCTGTTCGTCCGGCGTCTCGCCCCACAGCTCGACGCGCACCTGCGCGTCCAGCTCCTCCAGCCACCGGCGCTTGACGGACCGCTCCACCCGGTTCGGCGCCATCGCGTCAACCAGCGTAAGACAGGAATTTATGGTCATATTCTTCTCCTTTTTGTTTGATTCATCAACTTTTTTTGCGAGCGCCCGAAGCAGCTTTCGGGGAGGGGGAGGGGAAACTTCGGCGTCTGAGATGTTACACCTCGGCTTCGCCGAGCTGGCTCCCCCTTCCCCGCCGTTACGCCGGGCAAACACCTATTCAGATGAACCCCTTACTTGTGCGATGCCTCCGCCTCGCGGAATCTGGCCTGCTCGGCCTCCAGCATGGCAGCCGTCTTCATGTCCTGGATCTCGGACTGATCCAGCACAAGGGCAAACTTGCGCTTGACCATGACCCACTCCCCGCGCTTGATGATGCAGTTGTGGCCGTTGACGGCAACGTACACGTCATCGCGGTAGCGGTCGTTGTCCTTGAACAGCTTGACGGCGACCAGCTCGTTGAGATACGCCTCGGAATCGAATTTGCTCATGGATCGCTCCTCCTTTGTGTATGATGTCGGGATCAGTTCTCGCCGGACTCGAAGGTGGACGCCGTCTCGATCCGGACCATGAAGGCCTCGACCAGACGCACCGTCACCTTGTTGGCCTTCCAGCCGACGGTCGCGCGCTGATTCAGCGGGTCGGACGTGCCGGCGCTGCCCAGCTGCTTGACGATATGCTCAAGGCCGCCGTACCCCAGCTCGGTGGTGCCGTAGGCGTTGTCGCCCATGACCAGCGTCGCGTAGACGTCACGGCCCTCGGCGCCTGCCTCACCGGGGAAGATGTCCGTGTTGTCGACGCAGGTGACCGTGCAGGCGGTGGACTTGGTGGAATCGGTGTACAGCGTCATGGTGTTCGCGGTATTCGCGCCGACGTAGGCGCGCTTGTCACCGATCAGCACCCAGCGCCCGACCAGCGCGGAGGAAGCCACACCGGCAGCGGAGCCGTCAAAGGTGACGCTGTTCGAGCTGCTGACCGCACCGTTGACCTTGAGATTACGCGCGTCGGACGCGAGATCGGGCGCGTGGAAGATCTTGGCCTCGGTGGACTCCACGAAGCGGACGCCCTCGATCCGGCCGATCTCCCCCTCAAAGATGTGGGCGGGGTCGGCGTACTGGTTCGGGTACTTCCAGTTCGGGTCGTTCATCAGGTCGTAGGACACGTCGGGGTGGATGATCGCCACGTAGGAGCCGTGGATCCGCTCGGCGTTCTGCGCCTTCAGGAAGCGGACGGCGCGGCGGATGCAGTCCACGGTCAGGTAGTGGTTGCCGGAGGTCTTGCCGCCGACCAGCAGGTAGCGCGCGGACACGGCGTCCTCGCCGTACTGCACGTTGGTGCCGCCGGCCAGCACCTCACGGGAAATGGTGTCCAGCGTCCGGCCGGCCTGTGCGCCCAGCAGCTTGGTCGCCATGCAGAGGTTGTTGTCCACGGCGGACAGGAGCAGCAGGTCGGTCAGCTCGACGTAGCCGCCGTACTGTGCCACGGTCGCCTCGACCACGCTGACGCGCAGGCTCTGGCCGTCGGGCGTGATGCCCTCGGCGATGGGAGTCGTGCGCTTGGGCAGCGGATCGTACTTGCGGAACGCCACGGTCTTGGCGCCCTTGGGGATGCGGTGCTTCTGGGCAAACTGCTCGTGGCACAGGTAGGGCTCGGCGTTGTCGATCAGGTAGTCGCCGTAGTAGGTCTGCATCTCGGCGGACAGGCCGTCGCCGGACGCGTAGGGCGTGACCACGCCGGTGCTGTTGTTGCCGGAGCCTTCCGTGCCCTGCACGTTGGTGCCGGAAGCAAAATGCTGCAGATTGAGGATCTTGTACATCATGCTTTTCTCCTTTTCTTCTTTTCTGGTTCTTCATATGAGCTGCGTGTCCGGAGCGCCGGACGGCGATCCCGGAATCAGAGTCGGACGTGCTCGCCCCGCTCGGCCCGCCGTGCCAGATCGGCCCGGTCGGAGCGCGTCAGTCTGTCCACGCTGGGGTGGGTCTGCACAGCCCCGGCGGACGTCGTGCCGTTCTCGGCCGGACGCTGCCCTCTCGCCCGGATGTGGGCCAGAAGGTCTTCCTCGGCTTGGCGGACAGCCGCTGTCACAGCCGTGTCCACGGCTGCCGCCGTCAGCTCCGCCCGGTGGCAAAGCTCATATGCCTGCCGCAGGGTGGGTCGGACGGCGCCGCTCACAAGGTCCCGGAAGGTGCGGTCCTGCATTTCGCGCTCCATGTCGAAGGCAGGGTAGTCTTCGCGGAGCGCACGGGCTTCCACGCCCCATGTGGCCGTGTCCCCGGGGGACGCTTCATGCGATGACAGGACTTCGTCCGCGGAGGCGGTGTCCGTCTCTGTTCCGTGATCGGTATCCGGTCTTTCTCCGGACGGGTTGTCGGCTCCGCTGTCCGGAGCCGGCGGAATACTCGGGGCGGGCTCCTGCGTCCCGCTCACGGCGGATCCCGTGCCGGGATCCGCGACCGTCCCGGAGGGCGGGGCAGACCTTCCCTCATCCGTGAGCGCGGCCTCTGCCGTGACCGCCTCTCCCTCCCTCACCGGCTGCACGGAGCCGGCCTCTCTCTCCATCTGTTCCTCGTTCATAGCGTTTCCTTTCAATGAATATGTATTTCGGGGTTCCGTACCGTTTCCACCCTGACGTGCTTCGGATAGCAGGCGGCGAGATCGTCGAGCCCCGCCCGTATGACGCCGAGTACGACCCGGTCCGCGCCGTCCGTGAAGCCGGACGTGCAAAAGCGCAGGGCGCCCGCCTGTACCTCACTTGCCACGCGGATGCGTCCGCCGCCGTCCCGTTCCCGCTCGAGAAGATAGGACAGGCTGCCGAACAGCAGCATGGTGATGGCCGCGCAGACGACGTCCCTGCCGGTTTCGGCAAATCCGGCGTGTCCGGCGGCATCCACGGAGATGCCGTCCCCGGTCTCCGCGAGTCTGACGACGGTCATGCCGTCACACCTCTGCCGCGGGCAGCGCGTTCCGCAGGCTGTCCGCGCCCTCAAAGTCCATGCCGGACAGCATGAGCGCCGCCGCCTCCCTGCGCTCGGGATCAAAGACGCCGGCCTTGAACAGCGCCAGCATCAGCTCGTTGCGGCCCGTGCGGTCGAGAGGGCTCTCCCTCTCCGCCCGGACGTCGATGTCGAAGACCGGACGGCGCCACAGCGGGTTCCCGGCGGCGTCGGTGCCGATCCGCCTGTCCTGCAGGCCCGCGTTGCAGTAATGGACGTACCGGCTTTTTCCGTTCCTCCCGGCGATGCGGAAGCAGCGGACGCCGTCGTAGAACTGACGGATCAGCTCCACGACCTGCGCCATGACCGCGACGTAGGCGCGGTAGGACCCGCTCACGCAGTCGCGGCTGCTCTTGTCGCCCGCCTCCTGCAGCGCGGTGATAGCCGCCGCGGCGGTCACGCCGTGCGCCGTATCGCCCTGATTGACGTCCCGCACGCCGGTGGTCTCCTTCAGCTCGTCGATCTTCATCCGGCGGACCTCGGTCAGCATCCCGTCCAGCGGGGACAGCGTGATCTGCCGCAGCTTTTCCTCGTCGATGTCCCCCTCGACCTGAATGATGCGCTTGTCGGGGTCGAGGAACTCCTTCTCGTTGATCCCGAGCGACCGCTTGGCCCAATAGCGCACCCGGGCGGCCCAGTTCGCGTACTCGAGGATGTGTCCGTCCAGCTCGTCGATGTACCCCTGCGGGTTGCGGCCGACCGCGATCAGCCCGTACCCGGCAGGGCTGTCCTCCTCGGGGAACAGCACGTCCAGCACGACCGGATACTGCCCGTGGTCATACCAGCCGCGCTCGGCATACAGGGGGTCGTTCTCCGAGGCGTAGAGCAGCGTGTCCCCGACCAGCTTGGCGTAGTGCAGGACCGTCCTGCCGTCCGGGCGGGTGACCTTGTAGTACCAATCCGTGACCACGGTCTTGTCGCTGCTCCCGGCGCGGTCGCGGAGGAGCCAGCTGCCGCCGGTCTCGGGGGTCAGCGCGTCGGGGTTCTGCCGACCGTTCAGCGTCTCCGCGAGGAACGGATAACGCGCGACGAGCGCCTGCGTGTCCTCCAGCCCCACGATGTACAGGTGCGGGGACTCCTGAACGTCGGACACCCCCGGCTCCCAGAACAGGTTCATCACGTCGAGGCGGCGGATGTCGATGTCCCCGAGCCCGTTCTCAAGGCGCGGATTCCAGAAAACGCCCCACGCCGCCATGCCGTGCTTGAGCTTTGTCCACGCGTTTTTCGCGTACAGCTCCGGGAAGCCGCAGCGTTCGGCGATCACGGGCAGGATGTCGGAGAGCAGGGCGGCGTCGGCCTCGTCCCCCGGCTCACGCGGCAGAGCCGTGCAGGTGGGGATCCGGTCGCAGAGATCGGCGTGCTTGCCGGACACGCTGTTGAAAAGCCACGCGGACACGGGGCGTTCCCTCCGGGCCGTGTCGCCCTCACGGGAGGGGGTGGTATGGCGGGTCTGCCACCAGAGCGCCTCGTCGTACAGGCGGGCGTCCAGTTTCTGCTTGCCCCTGCGGTACCGTGCAAGACGCTCGGCGGACTCCTTTACGCGGTCCTTGCCGAGCCCGCAGACGGCGGTCTGATCCTTGGTTTGATTCATAACGATTCCTTTCTGTCGGTGAATTTTTGATTCTGTATATTTTCCCCGGAGCTTACCTCCACCCCATCCTTCCGGCGTAGGCGGGCGGCGAGGTGCTGTCCAGCGGGTCGAACGGCCGGTCGATAGGCACCGGCGGCACCCGCGGCGGCGCGCAGGGTACCTCCATCATCACGTACCGCGCGGCGTCGTAGATGTGATCCTCGCCCGCCGTGTCCACGTCCTCCACGTTGACCGTGGAGTAGATCAGCGACGGGAAGGTGCGGATGAAGTGCCGGCAGGTGGAAAAGACGTACAGCATGGGGCGTCCGTCCTCCCCGAACGCGAGCCGGTTGTGGAACTGCTGCTTGCCGGCCAGCCGCGTGTTGTCGCCCTTGTCCCAGTAGACCTGCCGCCCCTCCATCAGCTCGCCGACGGACTCGCCGCCGTCCCGCCGGAAAATGGCAGGGTCCGCGACGCCCGTGACGGGACGTCCGCGCAGGTTGGGGTCCTCGCGCTCGATGCGGCGGATCTCCTCGGCGATATGCCGGGCCGTCCACATGACGCCGACGTTCGGCAGCGGCTGCCCGTGACCGTCCGACGCGCAGCCGTACAGCTCGCGGATATGGTACAGCCGCCCCTCGCGGTCCTCGGCAAACCAGCAGACCGAGAACGGATGCCTGTATCCCCAGTCAAAGCCGCGGAACAGGCGCCAATCCGGGGGGATGCGGAAGGGGGATATGACGTGCGTGCCGATCCGGTCGGCATAGTGAGCGGGATCGTTGCGCCACTCAAGGAACACCTGCCCGGAAAAGCTGTCCCAATCGCCGTACAGCAGGGCCTTGCGGTCCGCCTCGGGCAGCGCCGCCAGCCGCGCGAGGTACGCGGGATCGTTCCGGAGCAGGATCTCGTTGTCGAACACGGTCGACGGGATGAAGATGCGCGAGCGGCGGCGCATCTCGGTGTGACCGTCCGGGAACACGACGGGATAGCTCTCCCATATCGTCCGGCCGGGCGGACCGGCGGTCAGGAAGCGCTCCTTGACCCAGCCGTGTCCGATGCCGCCGGGGTTGGCGGTCGCGCGGACGTAGCACCGGGTCCCCGGCCCGCCGGGACGGTTGCGGGACAGGAGGTACATATACTCCTCGCGCTCGAATTGGGTCAGCTCGTCAAAGCCGATGAAATCGAACGCCAGCCCCTGATAAGACAGCCTGTCCTGCGGGCGGGGCAGGCTGCCGAACCGGATGCGCGCGCCCGACGGGAATGTCCACGTGTGGGTGGTGATGTTGTACCGTGCGCCCGGGTACACGCGGGGGTAATAGCGCTGCGACTTGTCGATCAGCTCCCCGAGCTGAGGGACCGTTTTCCGCAGGATCAGCCCGCGGTAGCAGCCGATATCTGCCTGCCGCAGCGCCTCCATGACCAGCGCCTCGGACTTGCCGCCGCCCGCCGCGCCGCCGTACAGCGCCTCGTCCTCCGGGCGGGAGAGGAAGTCGCGCTGCCGCGGCTGCGGCGCCCATACCACGCGGCGTCCGGGAGTTGGAAGCGGCTCATTCACGGCGCGTCCTCCCTGCCGGGACCGTCCGCCTGTCCGTCGTCCCCGTCAGGCGCGACGATATCCCCGTTCTCCGCGTTAAGCGGCGGATAGTCGACGAGTCCCCCGAGCCCGGCGTCCCCGGGATCGGGCACGGGATGCTCCCGCCAGCGGTCCGGGGCGCGGTTGACCAGCCAGTACGCGCCCGCCCGGATGTCCGCCGGGACCACGACCTCGTCAAGTCCCGTTTCCAGCTCCTCGCGCTCGCTGATCTTCTTGCCGGTATCCGGGTCGTACTCCACCCGCTTGACCTTGTACGTTTTTTTGACCTCGATCTTGTATCCCCGCGCCCGCTTGTAGATCGCGTCCTCCACCCGCCGGCAGCGGGCGGCGTCCTTTTCGGTATCGCTCATGACGCGTCCTCCCCCTTCTCCGGGGCGGATGCGGCGTCCCCGTTCAGCCGGATGACGTATTCGCCGCCCTCCCGGCTGACGCGGCAGGAAAGTCCCGCCAGCGCGTCCCGCAGCTCGTCGGACGGTACGCGGATCTCATCCGTTCCCTGCCGGCGGAGCAGCAGGGCGAGCCACGCGGTGTACAGCCGCAGCGTTTCCTCTACGGCGGGTGTCAGCAACCCCTCCGCCCGTGCGGCGCGGACGTCTTTCCGTTCCTCCTGCTTCATGGCGTCTCCTTCCCCGCCGCGTCGGGCGCGGCGTTTTCGATCATGCTGTACTTCCGCTCGTAGAAATGGTCCATCGCGCACTTGATGGGGCACAGCTTGAAGCCGCTCGGGTGGGCGCAGAACTTGTACACGTATTCGCGCCGCGCCAGCTTATCCGGGAAGTGGAAATGGGCGCACTCGCAGTAGATGACGCCCTTGCCGCGGTCGCGGACGTAGTAAGGGCAGATGCCCTCGCGGTACTCCTCGTCGTCGCGGCGCATCGCGCGGGACTTATAGAATTCGTTGTTTACCTGAGAGGCGGCGGTGTTTTGATTCAGATCATTTTCCATTCGGTACTGTTATCTCCTTGTTTTGGCGGTTTAGTTTGCTTAACTGCTGACAGTATAGCACGGTGCGCGCGGTTTGTCAATCCCACTTTTTAAGTTTGCTTAACTTTTTTCGCGGACCCTATTGACAACGCGGTGCGGGTACGGTATAATAAGGCTACAACGGCCCCGGAGGGGGCGAGATCGGAGAAGAGTATGGACGACTTTGCGGCGCGCCTCCGGCAGGCGATGGAAAACAGCGGACTTCGGGCCAATCAGGTTGCGGATAGGACGGGACTGTCCAAGGCCCGGATCAGTCAGTACGTGAACGGGCGCTACACGCCCAAGTGGGACGGCATCTGCCGGCTGGCGGAAGTGCTTTCCGTATCTCCCGCGTGGCTGATGGGGGAGGATGGCGCTTCCGACGTGCAGGATCTGCCGTCCGGCAGGGATCTGCCTGCCGGCAGGGAACTGCCGGCTGGTGTCCGGCGTCTGGATCTGCGTTCCTACCCCATGCTGGGTGCGATCGCGTGCGGTGCGCCGATCTTCGCCTACGAGGACGGTGACACGACGTACGTCACCGCGGCCGACACGAATGCCGATTTCTGTCTGATCGCCAAGGGTGACAGCATGGTGGATGCCCGTATCTTTGACGGAGACGAGGTATTCATCCAGCAGACCGACTACGTGGACAACGGTGAGATCGCCGCTGTCGCCGTGGACGACGAGGCCACGCTCAAGCGCGTCTTCTACTACCCCGGCGAGAACAAGCTTGTCCTCGTCCCCGAAAACCCCGCCTACCATCCGATGACCTTCTCCGGCGAGGACCTCAACCACGTCCACATCCTCGGCCGCGCGGTCGCCGTACAGAGCAAGCTGAAATAAGGGCGCGCGGGGCTCTGCCCCGGGCCCCGGGGACGCGTTTGCGGGGCTCTGCCCCACGCCCCGCTTAAGCCCTTCTTGAAAGAAGGGCTTAAGAAT
>JAKSPU010000093.1 GCA_024404505.1 Clostridia bacterium | reverse complement strand
TTGCCTTCGACGTCGCAGGGCTTGGTGATCTTCTCACGGTAAGCGATCTGCGGCTCCTCGAGGCGGACGTTGACGCCGAAGCGGGACTTCAGCTTGGCGCCCAGCACGGCGAGGTGCATATCACCGATACCGTAGATCAGCATCTGCTTGGTCTCGGGATCGTTCTCATAGCGGAGGGTCATATCCTCCTCGAGCATACGGGCGATAGCCTGAGAGATCTTGGACTCGTCCTTGGCGGTCTCCGGGAAGATCGCGCGGCAGAGGTAGGGATTCGCATACTTGACGGGAGCGTAAGCGGCGTCGCCGGAAACACGCAGCGTATCGCCCGTGTTGGTGTTGGCCAGCTTGGCGATCATACCGAGATCACCGCAGGCAAGCTCCTCGACCTCGGTCTGCTCCTTGCCCTTCATGATATAGATGTGAGCCATCTTCTCGGCCGTGCCGGTGCGGACGTTCTTGAGCGTCATATCGCGCTTGACGGCGCCGTTCATGACCTTGAAGAAGGACATCTTACCGACGAACGGGTCGGCGATAGTCTTGTAGACGAACAGCGCGGGATCACCGTCGACCTTGATCTCGATATCCTTGCCGTCGGCGTCCTTCTCGACCTTGCGGGCGGTGGGACGGGGGAAGGAATCGGCGATGGCATCCAGCAGAGCGAGCACGCCCCACAGGTTGGTGGCAGAGCCGCAGTACACGGGCACGATGGAACCCTCGATGATACCGTTGTGCAGAGCCTCGACGGACTCCTCCTTGGTGAAGGGCTCCTCGTCGAAGAACTTCATCATGAGGTCCTCGGAGGTACCGGCCAGTGCTTCCATCAGGGCTGCCTGATACTCGGCGCCGATCTCCTCCCACGCGGGATTCATGGCGACCTCGCTTCTCTTACCGGACTTGTCATACTTGAAGGCCTTCATCTCGATCAGGTCGAGCATGGTGACGTCCTTGCCGGTCTCGACGGGGACGAACACGGGGCACACGGAGGTGCCGAAGGTATCGTGCAGCTGATTGAAGATGTTGCTGAACTTGGTCTCGGGATCGTCGCACTTGTTGACGAAGAAGGCCTTGGGGATACCGGCCTTGACGGCGTTGTCCCAACCCAGCTCGGTGCCGACCTCGACGCCGGACTTACCGTCCACGCAAATGACGGCGGCATCGGCCACACGCACGGCCTGCTTGACTTCGCCTGCGAAGTCAAGGAAACCGGGGGTATCCAGCACGTTGATCTTGATATCCTTCCAACCCATGTTGACGGGCGTTGCGGACAGGGAGAAGCCGCGGGCGCGGGCCTCGGGGTCGTAGTCGCAGACGGTGTTGCCGGAGGTGGTATTGCCGAGACGGTCAATGGACTTGGTCACGAACAGCATTGCCTCGGCAAGGGAAGTCTTTCCGCAGCCGCCGTGACCGAGAAGAGCGACGTTCCGAATCTGCTTGGTATTGAAGTCAGCCATTTTGATGCACCTTACGTCCGCTTCGGGACAGCAATAAACCCTTATGCGGACACCTTTCTCAAAAATATCATATTCAGGCTACCGGATCGCACGCCGGATAGGTGTGCTGTCTGAGTGAAGCACATACGTCGGCGACCCAATTTTGTACAAATTTCACACACGAAACCCGTACATTTTCAGTAACATATCTATTATATATGATTTTTGCCTGATTTGCAATATCCCGTCCACACATTTTTTGTCTCACGGGCGTAGAAAATGCAATGATAAAATTGGGTATTATTCACAAATCCGGCAGGAAAACGGAGAGATGAAACAGCTTTTCGGCATTTTCACCTGTAATCTGTGCCAAATCCGCCGCCGTCACACCGAATAATCCGGCAGCGACCGCCGCGATATCGGGTACGTAGCCCGAATGATTGATCTCCCCCCGGTGCGGAACGGGTGCCATATAGGGGCAGTCCGTCTCCAACAGCAGGCGGTCAAGCGGCACGGACGCTGCCGCCGCACGCACGCGTTCGGCGTTTTTGAAGGTCAACGAACCGCCGAAGGCGATATACCATCCGCGTCTGACCAGCTCCTTGGCCATTTCCGCCGAGCCGGAGTACCCGTGGAACACGCCGCGCACGCCCGGGAACCGGCAGACCGTATCGAAGCAGTCGCCGTGGGCCTCGCGGTCGTGAACGATGACGGGCAGGCCGTATTTCTGCGCGAGGGCCAGCTGACCCTCAAAGAACGCCTGCTGGCGCCCCCTGTCCACGGGCTGCCAATACCGGTCGAGCCCGATCTCCCCGACAGCCACGATCTTATCGCGCCTGCGCGCGCCGGCGTCCGCCAGCCACGCCTCGAGGTGCGGCAGCTCGACGTCCGGATCAAGCGCCTCCGGCTTGTTCTCATACGCCTGACAGTCCTCGGGATGGATGCCGACCGCCGTGACCATGAACGGGTACCGCGCCGCCTGTGCGGCAGCCTCCCGGCTGTTTTCAAGGTTGGTCCCGATGTTGACGACGGCGCGGACGCACCGCCGGAAGTCCGGGCTGTCCAGAAGCGCGGACGCACCGCCGGGCAGGGCGTCGAACTTTTTGTCAAAATAGTGGGCGTGCGTGTCAATAAACCGCGGCTCTTCCATTTCGTATCTCCTTTCCGTTCCTCGTGTACCGCTCGGTTTCATTTCCGCAGAGCGGAAATGATGACGGGCAGCGTATCGGCGATATACGACACCTCCGCCTCCGTCGTCTGTCCCGACAACGATATCCGCACCGCGCCGAGGGCGAGCGTCGGGTCGCGGCCGATGGCGGTCATGACGTGGCTCGGCTCGAGGCAGCCCGACGTGCAGGCGGAGCCCGCCGACAGGGCGATGCCGGCCATGTCGGCACGCAGCACGACGGCCTCTCCGCTCACGCCCTCAAAGCACAGGCTGACCGTCCCCGGCAGGCGCTTGTCCCGGTCGGCCGTTCCGTTCAGCACCGTACCGGGGATCGCGTCCGTCAGCGACTTCACCAGCCGATCCCGCAGCGCCGCGACGCGGACACGCGTCTCCGGCAGCCCGGACACCGCCTCGCACAGTGCGGCGCTCATACCCGCGATGCCGGGCAGGTTCTCGGTCCCGGCGCGGCGTCCGGACTCCTGTCCGCCGCCGAGGATGAGCGGGAGGACGTCCGTTCCGTGACGGACGTACAGCGCCCCGACGCCCTTCGGACCGTGGAATTTATGCGCCGACAGCGACAAAAGGTCGACGAAGTCGGCTGTCACGTCCACAGGGATGCGTCCGACGGCCTGCACGGCGTCGGTATGGAACAGCACGCCCCGCTCGCGGCAGACGCGTCCGATCTCCCGGATCGGCTGGATCGTGCCGATCTCGTTATTGGCGTACATCACCGACACGAGGGCGGTATCCGGCCGGATCGCGGCCCGCACGTCGTCGGGATCGACCACTCCGTTGCCACCGACGGGCAGGAGGGTGATCTCAAAGCCCTCCCCCGCCAGCGCGTCCAGCGTGCGGAGGACGGCGTGATGCTCGAACGCCGTCGAAACGATATGCTTTTTCCCGTTCCGCGCACCGGTGTATGCCGCCGAGCGGATCGCCTGATTGTCCGCCTCGCTGCCGCCGCCCGTGAATACGATCTCGTCCGGGCTCTGCGCACCGAGGCAACCCGCCATACGGCTGCGGCAGTCCGCGAGCGCGGCGGCGGCCCGCTGACCGGTCCCGTGCAGGCTGGACGGGTTGCCCCACAGGCTTCTCATGGCCTCCTCGACCGCTCTCATGGCGGTCCCGCTCATCGGCGTGGTGGCCGCGTTGTCGGCATATACGTACATGATGATCTCCTTCCCGGGGCGCTGCCCCGGACCCCGCCCGAGGACTTCTTGAAAGAAGTCCTCGGGGCTCTCAAGAACTTTATGTGGAATATGGATCGTGCCGAAGATATTATACCATACTTCTGAGGATTTGTCATCAGGATCCGGGAAAAATGGGGGTTGATTTTTCCGCTCCGGTGTGGTATAATGAGAGAACGTTACTGCCGATACGTCTGCCGAAGGGGGGAATGACTTTGCTGGAATCCATCCATGATCTGCTGGGAACGATGTCTCCGGTGGCGGCTGTCATCATATCCGTCGCGTTCATGCTGTTCACGGGCTTTGCCATGACAAGGCTGACCAAGCTCGTGCGTCTCCCCAACGTGACCGCCTACATCCTGACCGGCATCCTGCTCGGACCGTTCTGCCTCGGTCTGATCCCGCAGACCGTCATAAGCGGCATGGACTTTCTGTCCGATATCGCGCTCGCTTTCATCGCGTTCAGCACCGGCGAGTTCTTCAAGCTGTCCGTACTGAAGCAGAGCGGGCTGAAGGTCGTCCTCATCACCGTGCTGGAATCTCTCATGGCGTCGATAGCGGTGTTCCTCGTCGTCTACTTCGCCCTCGGGCTGGATCTTGCCTTTTCCGTCGTTCTCGCGGCGCTGGCCGCCGCGACCGCGCCTGCGTCTACTGTCATGACCATCCGGCAGACCGGCGCGCACGGCGACTTCGTCAACACGCTGCTGCAGGTCGTCGCGCTGGACGATATCGTCGGACTGCTCGCGTACTCCGTCGCCATTTCGATCGCCCTGTCCGTCGGGGCAGGCGAGGTCTTCCGCGTCGGCAGCATCCTCGCGCCGCTGGCGACCAATCTCGGCGTGCTGCTGCTCGGCGGTCTGTTCGGTCTGTTCATGAAGTGGTTGATGCCGCAGAAACGGTCGACGGACAACCGCCTCATCATCTCCATTGCCCTCCTGTTCGCGTTCTGCGGCATCTGCGCCCTGCTGGATATCTCGCCGCTGCTCGGCTGTATGTCCATGGGCACCGTCTATATCAATGTCACCGATGACGACAAGCTGTTCAAGCAGTTGAACTACTTCTCCCCGCCCATCCTGCTTTTGTTCTTCGTCCGCTCCGGGCTCAATTTCCGGCTGGACGCGCTGGTCAACGCCGGCTCCGCCGTCGGCGCGGTGCCGCTGCTGGTCGTGGGCGTGGTGTACTTTCTCGTCCGCATCGCGGGCAAGTACGCGGGAGCCTTCATCGGCTGTCTGTCCGTCAAAAAGCCCCCGAAGGTCCGCAATTATCTCGGCCTTGCCCTGATCCCGCAGGCCGGTGTCGCCATCGGTCTTGCGGCCCTCGGCGCACGCACGCTCGGCGGGGAGACGGGCATCGCGCTCGAGACCATCATCCTCGCGTCGTCCGTGCTGTACGAGCTGATCGGTCCCGCCTGCGCCAAGCTGTCGCTGTACCTGTCCGGCTCCTACTCCGACAAGCTCGAGGACCTCGCGCCCGTGGAGGCCGTCACGCCCGACGGCGAAAAGAAATCCGAGGTGCAGCTCCTGATCGAGCGCATCGCCAAAATACAGGAAACCATCCCGCCCCACACGGCGGACCAGCTCGCCAACGAGCAGGCGTTCACCGAGGCGGCGGAGGATATGTATCGTCCCCTGCCCCGCCGGACCCGGCGGCGCTGATCCCGCACCGTAAAAGTCGAAAGGAGATCTGAAATGCCCTCTGAAGCCATTCTTGACCCCATCGCCCGTCTGCTTGGCGAATGGTCCTCCGACCTGACCCTCGGAGCCGTCATCCTGCGCGTCGTGCTGTCGCTGACCTTCTCCGCCATCATCGGCTGCGAGCGGTCCAGCAAGCGTCACGCCGCCGGTCTGCGTACCTTCATGGTCGTGTCACTGGCCTGCACCGTGTCCATGCTCGCGGACCTGTTCCTGCGCGCCACCTACGGCATCAGCCTGTTCGTGCTGTCAGCGGCCGCGGTGATCGGCATCGCGATCATCACCGTCAACTGCATCCTGTACAGCTCCCGCAGCCAGATCAAGGGCCTGACCACGTCGGTCGGCCTGTGGGCGTGCGGCATCCTCGGTCTGACCGTAGGCGTCGGCTTCTATACCGTGTCGCTCGTAGCGTTTGCCGGTCTGCTCGTCAGTCTGTCGCTGTTCCCGCGGTTTGAGCATTACCTCAAGAACCGCTCCAATCACTTCGAGGTCCACCTTGAGCTGAAGGACATCGCCTGTCTGCAGAACTTCGTCACGACCATCCGCGAGCTGGGCATGAAGATCGACGACATCGAGGCCAACACCGCCTACCTGCACTCCGGGCTGTCCGTGTACTCGATCTCGATCTCCATTTCAAGTCAGGAGTTGAAAAAGTACAAGACGCACACCGAGATCATCGAAGCCCTGCGGACGCTCGATTACGTGTACCATATCGAGGAGATGAGCTGATAGCTGATAGCTGATAGCTGGCAGCCGTTCCCGATTCCGTTCGGAAGGCCGGAGGCCGCATGGCCTCCGGCCTTCCGGTTCCGTATGCAAACCTCTGAAACTGTCCGAAAACGGCGAATTTTCAATAATTTTTTCGGAAATTTTTGAATACAGAAAAAATTTTCCCGAAATCCCTTGACAAACCGGAAATCGTGTGATACAATACTGTCTGTTCAGGCAAGGGACACCTTTTTTATTTTATTTTTATTCCATCAGAATCGAGGGAAACTACTATGATCATCGGAACAACCAGGGAACTGAAAAACCATGAATACCGTGTCGGTCTGACGCCGGGCAACGTGGCGGCTTACGTCGCCAAGGGACACTCCGTGCTGGTCAAGACCGGAGCCGGCGAGGGCGCCGGCTTCACGGATGAAGCATATAAAGCCGCCGGCGCGCAGATCCTGCCGACTCCCGCCGAAGTGTTCGCCCGCGCGGACATGATCGTCAAGGTCAAGGAGCCCGAGCCCTGCGAGTACGGTTACCTCCGCAAGGGCCAGATCCTGTACACCTACCTGCATCTGGCAGCCAACCCCGAGCTGGCCGACGTCCTGATGAAGAAGGGCGTCAACGCCGTTGCTTTTGAAACCATCACCGATCCCGCGGGCAACCTGCCCTGCCTGCGCCCCATGAGCCAGATCGCCGGCCGCCTGTCCATTCAGGAGGGCGCGAAGTACCTGGAGAAGGAATTCGGCGGCCGCGGCATCCTGCTCGGCGGCGTTCCCGGCGTGGAGAGAGGCAAGATCGTGATCATCGGCGGCGGTGTCGCAGGTACGTACGCGGCCAAGGCTGCCGTCGGTATCGACGCGCAGGTCACGCTGCTGGAGATCAACCCCAACCGCCTCGCATACCTTGAGGACATCTTCGGCGCGTCCGTCACGACGCTGTACTCCACCGAGGAGAACATCCGCAAGGCGCTGGCCGAGGCCGACCTCGTGATCGGCTCCGTGCTGGTCCCCGGCGGCAAGACGCCCCGGCTCGTGCGCCGCGAGCATCTGAAGCTCATGAAGAAGGGCGCTGTCATCGTCGATATCGCCATTGACCAGGGCGGCTGCTGCGAGTCCAGCCACGTGACCGTCCACGACGACCCGATCTTCATCGAGGAAGGCATCGTCCACTACTGCGTCGGCAATATGCCCGGTGCCGTGCCGTATACCTCCACCGTCGCGCTGTCCAACGCCACCATCCGCTACGGCATGATGATCGCGGACATGGGCCTCGAGAATGCAGTCAAGGCAGATCCCGGGCTCGGGAACGGCCTCAACATCTATGCCGGTCAATGCACCAACCGCAACGTCGCCAAGGCGCTCGACCTCGTGTACGTCAACGCGAACGAAGCCGTTAAATAAAACGGATCTCCATCATGACAGCCCGCGGCTGAAACGCCGCGGGCTGTTTTTGCGGTTCTTCATAAATTTAACGCTATGGCGGTTGACAGATAGGGGAAAATATGATATAATAATTTTTGTATGTCAAATAGTGACGGAGCGCTCCGGCCGCGGCTTCCGCCCGCGCCCGAAAAGCTCCGCTGCCCTGCCCCGACCGCAGTCTGCAAGGAAAGGGCAAAAGATAAAACGACCGAACGGAAAGTCAGAAGCAACAGAAAAGGAGTCATCCGATGAATGAGCAAATAACCGCCGCCGACAGCAACGTGATCGAGATCGACCTGGGCAGATTGTTCAGGAGTCTGTGGAAGAATATCTGGATCATCGTGATCGCCGGCGTACTGTTCGCCGGGATGGCGTTCATGTACGCGTCCATTTTCGTGACGCCCATGTATTCGTCCAGCGTGATGCTGTACGTCAACAACTCGACGAATTCGTATGTGAACGGTCAATCCTCGTCCGACCTGAGCGCGGCGAGAGGATTGGTCCAGACCTACATCGTGGTGCTGAAAAGCCCCGAGTCGCTGCGTGAGATCATCAGCAGCTCCAACGTCAGTTACTCGGAAAAGAAGCTTTCAAGCATGATCAGCGCCAAGGTCGAGAGCAACACGGAGGTGTTCACCGTGACCGTGACGTCTCCCGATCCCGAGGAGGCTGCCCGGATCGCGTCGGCAGCCGAGGTCGTGCTGATCAAGCGCGTGGCCGAGGTCGTGGACGGCAGTTCCATGCGTACCGTATCCCACGCGACGGTCAATCCCAACAAGGTCTCTCCCAACGTTGCCAAGTACACGCTGCTCGGCCTTCTTTTGGGCGCGATGCTGGCCTGCGTGTTCATCGTGATCAGAGAGCTGCTCGACCGCACCATTCACGAGGATGACGATTTCCTCAAATCGCTCAATATCCCCATGCTGACCAAGATCCCGGACCTTTGTGCCAAGGATACCGGCAAATATACGTACTACCGCAGCTACGGTTACGGCAGGCAGTCATATTACAGCGGAAAAGCGACCCAGGCTGACCAGACCGCTGACACCAAGAAACACTGAGAAGGAGGTGCGGATCATGTTCCTGGATAAAGTGAAACGCGCATTCTCCGGCAAAAAGTCCGCCGACAGGAAAGTGGTGTACGCGCAGGATCAACAGGTGCTGCACACCAGCCTGAGTTTCGCCGGTGTGGAGGCCTACAAGCTGCTCCGTGCCAATCTGTTCTTTATGCTGGCTGCCGGTGACGAGGGCCGCAAGTGCCCGATCGTCGGCGTGACCAGCTCCATCCGCGGCGAGGGCAAGAGTACGACCGCGGTCAACCTGTCGTACGCGATCGCGGAGGCCGGTCAGAAGGTCCTCCTGATCGACGGCGATATGAGACTTCCCTCCATCGGCAAGAAGATGGAGATCGACAACGCCCCCGGCCTCTCCAACGAGCTGGTCTCCAACAACCGTGAGCGGATCGGCATCCGCAAGTCCGGCGTGCTGGACAACTGGTTCATCCTGCCGGCAGGCGATATCCCGCCCAACCCCTCCGAGCTGCTCGCGTCCGACCGCCTGAAGCGGCTGCTGGAGTACCTGCAGGAGAGATTCGATTTCATCGTGCTTGACCTTCCTCCCGTCGACATGGTGTCCGACGCGCTGGTGGTCTCCTCCGTGGTGGACGGCATGATCATAGTGGTCCGTGAGAACTACACCGAGCGTGCCGATCTCCGTGAGTGCATCCGCCAGATGAACATTGCCAACACCCGCGTCCTCGGCATCGTGTTCAACGGTGTCGGCACGGACAATTCCGGTTACAAGTATTACAAGAGCTACTACAAGCGCAAGCAGGACAGGAAAGAATACGGCGCGCTGTATGCCGACAGTCAGAAGAATCCTTACGGTTTTGAAGACTGATCCGCGCAAATCAGCGCACGGTCCGAAAAAAGGCTGACAGCAGGCAAAGGGAGGGGCGTGTATGATCGATTTTCATACGCATATCCTGCCCGGCATAGATGACGGAAGCGCCGACGTGGGAGAAAGCGAGGCGCTTCTGTCTTATCTGGCCGTGCAGGGTGTGGATACCGTTGCCCTGACTCCGCATTTTTACCCGCAGACGACGGAGCTTCCCCGGTTCCTTGAGGAGCGGGAAGCGGCCATGGAGAAGCTGAAGCCGGTGTTGAAAAAGGAGCTGCCGGACGTGATCGCCGGCGCGGAGGTGTACTACTATCAGGGCATCAGCCGGATGGCGGATCTGGGGCAGCTGCGTCTCGGAGAGACCAAACTGCTGATGATAGAGATGCCCATGAAAGCATGGAGCGAGTATATGGTGAAGGAGCTGCTGGACATCAGCTGCCGCGGCAGCGTCCGCCTGATGCTCGCGCACATCGACCGCTATCTGCCGATGCAGAAGCCGGGCTTCCTCGAGCCGCTTCTGGGTCAGGGTGTGCTGGTGCAGGCCAACGCGGACTTCTTCCTCGGCGGCTTCCTCCAGACCCGCCGGGCATTGAAAATGCTCACCGACGGTGAGATCCACGTGCTCGGCTCCGACTGCCACAACACGGGCAGCCGCAGACCGCATATCGGTCAGGCCGTGGACGTGATCGCGGAAAAGCTGGGCGACGACTTCACGAAGCGCTTCCTCGACCGGGGCTACCACTGGCTGCACAAGGCCGCGCCCGTTCGCAAAGCGACCGCCGAGGATGATTCGTGGAACACATGAGTATGCGATGCGGGGCTCTGCCCCACACCCCAAGGATGCGCTTGCGGGGCTCTGCCCCACACCCCGAGGATGCGCTTGCGGGGCTCTGCCCCACGCCCCGCTCAAGGACTTCTTGAAAGAAGTCCTTGAGAATCCCAAGAACTTTCAAAAATGATAATTGACCAAGGTTTGGTTTACGCCAAACGAGATTGGTGGGTGCCGTTATGGGCGCCCACTTTTTTAAACACAGCCGCGGGGCGTAAGGTCGTCGTTCCCCCGCGCCCGCAGGCGCGGTATCTCCGGGATGAGGAGACCGAGGAGAGGGGGCGCCGCAGCGCCCCCTCTC
>JAKSPU010000092.1 GCA_024404505.1 Clostridia bacterium | reverse complement strand
CAGGGGGGTGGGCCCCCGAGCGCCGGAGGCGCGAGGCATTTCCCCGCCGCCGGGCGGGGGGTCAGGGGGGTGGGCCCCCGAGCGCCGGAGGCGCGAGGCATTTCCCCGCCGCCGGGCGGGGGGTCAGGGGGGTGGGGGAAAAAGGTTTAGCTGAACCTCCGGAGATGCGGAAACACGCGCTTCCGGCAGCAGGGGACCCGGGGAAATCCGTTCACCGGGAAAATCTCCCACTTATTGCATATCCAACCATTTGTAAAAAATCAGTAAAATAGTTCCCGGACGGGTTTACAATCGCCCTCTGCGGTGGTATACTGTAAGATGAAATAATATTGACGAAAAGGAGCATACCATCATGGGCAAATATTTCGGAACCGACGGTTTCCGCGGCGAAGCCAACGTCACACTTGACTCCCTCCACGCTTACCGCATCGGCCGTTTTCTCGGCTGGTATTACGGCAGCCCTCTGTCCGGCCGCGCCGAGCCGGGCCACAAGACCCGCGTCGTCATCGGCAAGGACACCCGCCGGTCAAGTTATATGTTTGAGTACGCGCTGGTCGCGGGTCTGACCGCCTCCGGCGGCGACGCCTATATGCTGCACGTCACGACCACGCCGAGCGTCTGCTTCGTGGCGGCGCGTGACGAGTTCGACTGCGGCGTCATGATCTCCGCCTCGCACAACCCGTACACCGACAACGGCATCAAGCTGATCAACCGCAGCGGCGAAAAGATCGACGACGAGACCATTGATGTCATCGAGCGCTATCTTGACGGCGGCGCGCGGGCCCTCGGGCTGGACATGGACGATCTGCCCGTCGCCACAGGCGCGGACATCGGTCAGATCGTGGACTATGCCGCCGGGCGCAACCGCTACGTCGGGTATCTGATCTCGCTGGCCTCCTACTCCTACCGACGCTACCGCGTGGGTCTCGACTGCGCCAACGGCGCGTCGTGGACCGTCGCCAAGGCCGTATTTGAGGCGCTGGGCGCCAAAACGTACGTGATCAACGCCAATCCGGATGGTCTGAATATCAACCTCAACGCAGGCTCCACGCACATCGACAGCCTGAAAAAGTTCGTCGTTGACGAACGGCTGGACGTCGGCTTCGCCTTTGACGGCGACGCGGACCGCTGCATCGCCGTGGACGAGAACGGCTGCGAGATCAACGGCGACCATATCCTGTACGTGCTCGGCAAAGCGATGAAGGACCACGACGCGCTGCCGAACAATACCGTCGTGACGACGGTCATGTCCAATATGGGCCTGTACAAGGCGCTGGACGAGGCCGGTATCGACTACGTGCAGACCACGGTCGGCGACCGCTTCATCTACGAGAACATGGTGAAAAACGGCCACGGGATCGGTGGAGAGCAATCCGGCCACGTCATCCTCCGCAAGTACGCGACGACGGGCGACGGCATCCTGACCGCGATCATGATCATGGAACAGATCGTCGG
The DNA here is from genome assembly GCA_024404505.1 of Clostridia bacterium. GTDB lineage: Bacteria > Bacillota > Clostridia > Oscillospirales > CAG-272 > CAMEON01. The sequence continues at coordinate 9,370 of JAKSPU010000092.1, read as the reverse complement.
CTCCAAGCTGCCCCTGTCCCAGCTGGCGTCTCCGGTGGTGATGTATCCGCAGGCGTACAAGAGCATCCGCGTGACCGATAAGGACGCCGTTATGCACGACCCTGACGTGGTCGCCAAGCTGGATGAGCTGAAGGCGCGTCTCGGCTCGGACGGACGGATCCTTCTCCGCAAGAGCGGGACGGAGCCCGTCATCCGCGTGATGGTGGAGGCGTCCGCCAAGTCTGTCACCGAAACGCTGGCCAACGAAATGCTGGAGTGCATCCGCGGATGCGCCGCCATGAAGGCAATCTGATTCTGAAAAGGAGCATATATCATGTCTGTTTCACTTTCCCCGTACGCTCTGTTCGGCTCGGGCCACAGCCTCGCGTGGTCGTGGATATCCAGATGTGAATACCCGTGGGACATCCTGCACGAGATCAGCAAGCTGATCCTCGAAATCGGCCCGACGCTGGATGCGGCAGCCTACGATCATCCCGCGGACGACGTGTGGATCGCCAAGTCCGCCACGATCGCCCCGACGGCCTTTGTGGGCGGTCCCTGCATCATCGGCGAGGAGACCGAGGTGCGGCACGGCGCGTTCATCCGCGGCTCCGCGCTGGTGGGCGATAAATGCGTGGTCGGCAACTCTGTGGAGCTGAAAAACTGCATCCTGTTCGACGGCGTGCAGGTCCCGCACTATAATTACGTCGGTGACTCGGTGCTGGGCTTCCGGGCGCACATGGGCGCCGGTGCCGTGACCTCCAACGTCAAGAGCGACAAGACCATGGTCGCCGTCCATAACGACGGCGAGGTCATTGAAACATACCTCAAGAAAATGGGCGCGATCCTCGGCGACTTCGTGGAGGTCGGCTGCAACAGCGTGCTGAATCCCGGGACCATCGTCTGCCCGCGCAGCAATATTTACCCGCTGTCCTCCGTCCGCGGGGTCGTCCCGCCGGACTCCATCCTCAAGAGCGGCAAGGGCGTGGAGATCGTCCCCAAGGAGTGACCCCCCTCCGGCATACCGCCGGTCCCCGGCTCATATACTATCCCGGGGGTGAGGCTTGTGAGGCTCTTGACTGCTGTACGGACAGCATCACAAAAGGCGGCAGACTTTGTCTGCCGCCTTTTGACACGCATACCGTTATCTCCGGCAGCAAAACGCCGGATCCTTCGTGCCGCGGCTCTGACCGCGGTCACTGCTTTGGCGCTCTCCGTGCCGGCGAACGTCCGCCGTCCCGACGATACGGTCCCCGTGTTCGGAGACATCCATTACTTCCCCTATACGGACGCCGGATCGGAAAACACCTTTTTGTAAACGCGGTCCCACTGCCTGTTCTCGCACCAATACACGGTCATATCGGTCACGTCGAACGCCATGGACACCACGGTCGGGCAGATCTCCTGTGATACGGCGCGGAGGATCTCAAGGCAGTCGGCGGCATCGAAGTCGTCCGATGCCTGCGCCAGCATCTTCTCCGCCGTATGGTAACGGTCCCAGCCCATCCACGGGTGCGTTTCGCTGTCCATTTTGAAGGGGGAGAAGTTCGTCAGCACCCGGAAAACGGGCTTTTCATAGTACAGGCAGCCCTGCCCCGGGATGATATGCAGCACGTTCCCGTCCCTGTCCGACAGCGCGGACATGAAGGTGAGGCCGGGCACGCTGTACACGGGCTCCTTCTCCGCGATGGACCGGAGCTCTGCAAGCGTCTTTTTACCCGTCAGGAGATCGATATCCAGCCGGATAACGTGATTCATATTTCCCTCATCCGGCCCGGCAGGGTCGCTGCGCGCGTCATAGGGCCAGCAGGCCGGCATCCCGACAAAATCTCCCCGGCTGTTGGCGCCGAACAGGGGCATCCAGCCCTCCGCGGGGTCATTGATCTCGATAAACACACCGCGGTCCGACACGGACACGCGGTATTCCATGTTCAGTATGTCCAGATTCCACCCGACGATGGTTTTCCTTCTGTTCGATATCAGGCTCGTACACATGGCTGCCGTCTATACTCCTTCCCGTTATCCGATCTCCTGCTTACCCGCCCCGTTCAGTAAGGCGATCGCTTTTTCCGCACGGGCTTGCTCAAGCCCTCTGCCGATCCGGCTGTCCGTTCTGACAAGATGCTCCTGCAATTCAGCGCCCCAGCGGCGGTCATATCTGTCGCTGTTCAGAACGCCGTCTATATCCAAAAATACGATCTTCATATCTTCCCTCCGGGGTGATCGGCACTTGTTTCTCATATCGAGGTTATTATATCACAAAGCATAGCCGTTGTCAATGAAGTGTCAGGGCTGCAGAGCATCGAGGCCAAGGCCAAGGGGTTTCCGCGGAGGTGCAGTTCCTGTCGAAGCCGGACTCTGCAAGTTCCATCTCCGGGGCGAGGATTCTGATGGATTGGTTGATTTCAAAGAGAGATTCCGCTCCATATATCGGCCCGCTGCTGTTGACACAAGGTATACTATGTGATATAATAACAATGTGGAAAGCACCGTCTATTGCTTTCGTGCGTCCCTGACGGCGCGGGAGCATTACGTTTATGAAAGATGTATTATCATGAAAATGAAGCATTATCATCGCGCGAACCGTCTGACGGCCTTGCTCTGTATCTTCCTTATGACTGTACTCTGCCTCCCCTGCTTTCTTCTGCCGGTGAGCGCGGAGAACGACGAGAGTGCACCGGGTCCCGACTTCCCGACGCGTACCGACAGCCCGCTGTACCGTAAGTCCGTTCTGTTCTGCGGCGACTCCATCTGCGAAGCATCGACGGACGACAGCATCCTCTCCACGGAGGGCTGGGCAGGCCGCATCGGCACGGTCCACGACATGGATTGGAAGAACGTCGGTCTTTCCGGCGCATCCGTTTCCACCTGCCGCGGGAATAACCGCATCATCAGACAGGTGAAGGCTGATCCCGGCAAGCCGTACGATATTCTCATCCTGCACGGCGGCATCAATGACGCGTGGGATGTTGCCCCGGTCGGCGCGCTGACAGCCGGAGACTGCTATGACCCCGCAGCGTTTGATCCGGATACCTTCGCAGGTGCAATGGAGGAGCTTCTTTACAGCGCAAAGGCGTATTATCCGGACGCCGTGACGGGATATATCATCAACTACCGATGCTATTCCGGTGAGCACGGCGTGATTGCCGACATGGAGGAATACGTGGCCGTCACCATCGCGGCCTGTGAGAAGTGGAGCATCCCGTACCTCGATATGTATCACGACGACGACTTCTGCCGCGGCGTCCTCAAGGCTGACACGACGGAGTACCTGTTCGACCACGTCCACCCGAACGGCGCAGGATATGACCTGCTGGCTCCCGTCGTCGAGGCGTGGATGGAGGCGTTGCTGACGCCCGCCGCGGAGACGGAGACAGCTGCCCCGCCCGAAACAGCCGCAAGCGTCACGACCTCGCCCGAAACCGTCCCGCCGACCTGCACCGAGCCCGCCGGATCCGGGTGCGCGTCCGTGCTTACCTGCACCGCCCTCCTGTCCCTTCTTGCCGGTGCCGCGTGCCTCAGAAGGAAGCGGACGGAATAACCGGATATCGGAAAGAAATTTCCCACATGACACACACCGTTCAAAAAGAGCATTGCGAAAGCAATGCTCTTTTTTTATCAATCGGGATCCTCGTCCTTCTTCTTCATGAAGAGGATGGCAGCCGCGGCGGCGGGCAGCGCGACGGCTGCAAGAGCGGAGGCGCAGCCGCCCTGTTCGGGCTGCGTATCGGGCTCAGTGGTCGGGACCACGGTCTCCGGCAAAGAGGCGGGCTCGGTCGGAGTCTCGGTGTCAGCCTCGGTATCGGTCACGACACCGGCATTGGCGGCGGTGCTGATATAGGTGTACTTGAAGCGGCCGCCGGGGGCGACGTCGCCGGAGGTATAGAAGTCCAGAATGTTGCCGGAGAAGACGGTATAGTCAAGACCCTCGACGGTGTCGATGCCCTCGTCGTCCACGTCGTGGACGTTGTCCGTCCATGTGAAGTTGATGGTGAAATCATACCCGGACAGACCGAGGTCGGACTTCTTTACGGCGACGGTCATGTACCGGCCGTCCAGCGTGTAGGCACAGTCGGCGACCTTCTCGGAGGAGTAGCCGGTGCCGGTGAACTTCTCCAGCACGACGGTGGAGGCGGAGGCGGCGGATTTGTTGATGACGTAGTCGAAGGTGTTCCAGCCCGCGTTGTCCTGATCGCAGTCGATGTAGAGATTCATCCACAGCTTGCTCTTGCAGGAGGTGATGTCGGAGGCGCACTCGACGTTGAAGTAAATATACTCGTCGTCGCGCGCGACCTGTGCGCCGATGATATCGTTGCGGCCCGAATAGTCACTGTAATGCGTACCCAGATAGCCGTCGGCGTCACGGTCACCGATATTGCCGATGGAGGCGGCGTAGTACGGGCCGACGTCTGCCCACTGTGCCTGTCCTGCAGAGAGGTCGATGGTCGTCTTCTGCGTTGGGACGGGCAGAGGCTGCGCGCCCTTATAGCGGCGGGCGAAGTTGACGAACTGGTAGTAGTAGTTATCGCCGAGAGCGCCGCGCGAGGGCTCGAGGTCACGGCTGTACTCGTCGTTGAACTGGTCGGGGAAGGCGTTGGTCACCATGCTGTGACCGCCATCCGGCCATACCTCGTAACGGCTGGCGCACCACTCGTTCCAACCGGTCACGAAGATGACCTTGGGGTCGGTTTTCAGCGCGTACTCGAACTGCTCGGCGAAGTTGTAGCCCCACAGCGTGGAATTCTCCTCGCCGATATGGGACTTGTCCTTGGTGTACGACCGGCCCATGATGGGGCCGCCGTTCATGGCCGCCAGCTCGTTGTGCTCGTAGTTGGCGTTCTGTGCGACGCCGACCGTCATCTGCTCGACGGGCTCACCGGCACGCACCAGATGCGTGGCCTGCGGGTAGACGGACAGCCAGCCCCACGTGCCGATCTCGCGCTTCTTGAAATAGCTGGGCTGACCCGGGCGGAAGGTGAAGAAGTCGGCGATCTGCTTGTCGAGGATTGAGGAATCGAGGGACTGCGGGTAGGCCATCAGCATGGGCTTGCCGTCCCACCAGAACCACAAGGAACGGTAATTGCCGTCATGGAAGACGGTGGTATAGTAATGCTCCAGCTGGAACTTGGTGTCACTCCCCGCGGCGAAGGGCATAAGGTAGGAGATCTTCGGGGTATCGACGCCGTCCTTTTGCGCCTTGAACCACGTTTCGTACAAGGCGGGGTAGGCATCCTGCCAGACCAGCGTCGCGTTGGAGTTATCCGAGAAGACGACGTCCACGCCCGCGGCGGCCAGCAGCTCGGCTTGCTTGCGCTGCACCCACTTGTCGTCGGAGGCGTAGAAGCCCCAGATGGGCTCGTCCCAGAAATACTGCGCGCCCATAGCGCTCGGCCACTCGGGATAGTTGAAGTCGTAGATGTAGGACTCCATCGGGATACCCTGCGCGGTGCGCTCGTCGATGAACGCCTGCACGTTGAGGGGCGTGCGGAGTCTGGAGAAGGTGGCGTGCCATATCCAATAGAACATGGCCAGCGTGCGGTCCTCTCTCACGTCCCCGACGTCGGCGTTGGTGAGGGAGGTGCGGCCCAGCGCGTCGGTGAAGACCCATGTGTCGGGCATCATCACCGCGTTGTGGTACAGGCTGGACGCGGGCAGATTGTAGGCAGACAGATCCTTCATGCTTTCGGTAATCTCCTCATACACAGGCGCCGAGGCCTCCGCGTTGACACTGATGGGACCGAGCGGGGTGTCGGTCACGCCGTAGTAATGGACGTTCATACGCGCGGCATTGGCTACCTCGATGCCTCCCTGATAGTTGCGGACGTTTGCGGGAGCCTGTGACGACGTCCAGACGCCGATCTGCTCGGTTGCGCTGTCGCTGATGTTGGTCATGAGCAGCAGGTACTCACCCGCGGACTGCTTGGCGTTCAAGGTCAGCTTGAGGGTCTCGTTGTCCTTGAAGTTGATGAAATCCTTGGTGGCCAGCACCTTGCCGGAGATCGTGGTGTCGTAGTTGTCCTTCCATGCGAACAGGTCGAAGCGCAGGGAGCCGATGTTGTTGTTATAGCTCGGACAGCCGACCGTCAGCCAGTCGAAGGGCACTGTGGTGCAGAACTGGATGGCGTAGGTGTCTGTGATCTGCACGGGGGTGCCGCTGTCCGCGTTGCAGAGCTGGACGACGCCCTCGGGCACCGTCATGTCCACACCCTCGGGTGCAAACTTGACGGCCAGCACGTTGGGACCGTCCGAGCCGAAGACGATGGTCAGCTCATGATTCCCGGCAGGCAGGCTGACGGTGGAGATGGTAGAATCCAGCCAGATGCGCCAGTCGATACCGCCGACCTGATTCTTGAGCGTCGAAGCCTCCTCACCGTCGATGTACAGGGTAAAGGTGCCGTTCTTCACATCCCGCGCCCAGCCGGTGACCATGCACCACTGATAGGTGCCGGCCTTTTCGACGTTGATGTGCATGGTGAGCTTATCGCCCACGCGGACGCCGTCAAAGTATGGATCGCCGAGAGTGGTTTCAAGGTACAGATTGCCCTTGTCCTTGGACACGTGTCCGATGGACTCATAGCATTCGGCAAGGTTGACGGTGGTGACCTCCGTCGGGCTGACGGTGGGGACGGACGCGGCCTGTACCGTGACGGGGATGATGCCGGCCAGCATGGTGACGGTCAGCAGCACGGTCATAAGCCGCGCGAGGATACGCAAAGAACGATGTTTCATGGTGTGATTCCTTTTTATCCTGATGAAATAGTATCAGTTATGTTGATTTTGGAATCTTTTGATATAGTTCTTCTAATTTCATGCTTACACGGCTCCTGTTTCCTTTTTGATATACTCGGATGCTTGGGCATGGAACATCTTGGCGTATTCACCATTTTGCTTCATGAGCTGGGTGTGTGATCCCTCCTCAATAATGACCCCGTTTTTGAAAAGATATATTCGATCGGCATGTACGGTTGTAGACAATCTGTGGGATATAAAAATCACCGTTTTATCTTTTGTCGCTTCCACGATGAGCTTGTTCAACTCGTATTCGGCAATCGGGTCTAATGCGGATGAAGGTTCATCCAGAATCAAGAATTTGCTATTGCTTGCAAAGGCTCTGGCCAACACCAGCTTTTGCGTTTCTCCGCCAGAAAAATATACGCCGTTTGAATCAAACTCTTTTGTGAGGATAGTATGGATACCGTTTTCTAAATTTTGTACCTTTTCTTGTAAGCCGACCTTTTCAAGAGCGTTCCATACAATGTGCTCATCCTCCGAGCAGGTGATCCTTCTCATCAAAACGTTCTCGGCAATCGTATGGGCGTAAATTTGGTAGTCCTGGAAGCATACGCCAAACATATTACGATAGGATACAGTGTCAATTTCATTGATGTTATGGTGATCGATATAGATAGCGCCTTCAGTTACGTTATAAAGTTTCAAAAGCAATTTGATAAACGTCGTTTTTCCTGCACCGTTCGCACCGACCAACGCAATCTTGCTCCCCCACGGAATCGAAAGAGAAATGCCATTGATTGTATTGGCCTCGTTTCCGTCATAAGCAAAAGAAACATTTTCAATGGATAATGTCGGAGAGTCTTCTTTCATGACAATATCATTCTTGACGAACGTGACGCTTTGATAATTCAGCATCTCGCGCAAATGAGTGATATAAAGGCTATGTTGATAAAGTTGAGGGAAGATAACGAACAAGCTATTCAGAATACTAGGGAACCGAATCAATGCGTTGGCAATTGAAGCAACAGCTGCAATGCTCAATGAATCTGTAATAGCTTTGTACGATAAAACCCCCCAAGGCAACGCAGTGCTGAATAGTAGCTGCGAAAGAATAAATACACTATTAATCGCCATGAAACGTTTCCCGTATTTTACTTGGATCGATGCCACATTTTCACAGGCTTCGTTGTAATTGCCTTGTAATATATCCAACACACTCGGATATAACTTTAATTCCTTTGCCCAAAGCGACTCATAAGCGATTCTTTTCACATATGCAGTTTTTCGATCCCACGTTGTTCTTTCCATTCTCTCCTTGAAGATTAACTTGGCATTGATAAAACCGGGCAAGAAAATGGACAATGTCGCCAAAATGCCAAAAATTAAGAAGACGGGATCAAGCATAGCCACATACGTAACGATAATGCTGACATTAACAAGAGCTGACAGATAATTAATGATTGTATCAACGACAGCAAAGGCTCTCCCTTCAGTTTCTGAAAGAGCACGGGTGTACTTGTCATAAAATTCGGAATTTTCGTAGCATTGTAAATCAATCTGAGGATTCTTTTCTAACACATCCATATATATGTGTGCAGATATTTTCGTAACGATTTTGGGACGTATCACCTTCTGGATGTACTTTTCCAGAATATATACCCCCAAAAGAGTGATGCTTGACAGTCCAATAACGGCAAAAACTTGTGTGAACTCTGATTTGTTTTCAATCGCACGGTAGATCCATTGGATAAAATACAGGTTTATATATGTTTCGACACCGTTAAAAATAATCATAGCAGCGCATAACAAAAAATAGATTTTGTTACAACGGGCTATATATCGCATCATAAAGAAATTGTTTGCGATGACATCTTTGAATTTGCGTAGTGATTGTACCATTGTAAAACCAGCCTTTCGATAAATTGCATTGATCCAACCTATAGACCTAATCGATGCTTACAATTTGGGCTATAAATAGAACGTAACCCTTTTTTATTTGGGCACATATGTAAACAAACCGGGATTTGTTGATGACATATTTTTACTCTTTATTCAACCATACGGTATTTAAACACGCATGGTTTCTGACCGTCGGTATCGTGCGGTGACGATACTATGCTGCAAAGTTCCAGCTTCACATCAAGCATGATCTCATAGTGAAATCTGAAATGTCCGCCGCAGCAATAGCAATACTCACGAGGAATGTTATAATCACGTTTTACTTTGCTGATCGTTGGGCAAACGCACTCAAACTTTTCGCCGATACGGAACGACACCGCGTGAACGATCAGGTCACCGTTTTCGTCCAGCTCTGCCGAGCCCATGTTCAGATATGGACGTGAACTGATCAGCTTCAGCTTTTCTTCGATGGTCTTGTCCGCATTGATGCGGGCAAATTCCTTCGACGCTTTCAGCCGTGCACCACTCTTGCAGCAGGCGTTGGCTTCGATGATCTCCTGCACGCGTTCTTTCGGCAGTCTCTCGTTCATCACGTCGAGCGCCTGCTTCATGTACGCAGATTTGATTTTCTTGTTCGTTTTGGATATGACGTCTTCATACCCTTTGTTGATCTCGCGCACGGTCGATTCATCTACCGCAAATTGTGCAAGCGTTTCTCTGAATTTTTCCGGTGACGGCATATGACAAAACTCCTTTGCAA
>JAKSPU010000091.1 GCA_024404505.1 Clostridia bacterium | reverse complement strand
CTCCCGCGCACGGGAGGGGGTCGGGGGGTAGGTCCCCGAGCGCCGGAGGCGCGAGATGTTCCTCGTAAACGCCGAAGAATCTGAAAAACATCAAAAAGCCGGTGCAAAAGACCGTGTGGCCTTTTGCGCCGGCATTTTATATACGCGAAAGTCAGGATCCGGATAACGCGGCAATATCGTCAAGCAGCTGATCGATCTCAAGCCAGCCGGAGCAGCGCGTGAACCGTTCGTTGGGCAGAACGGCCTGCCTGTTCCACGGGCGGTCAAACACCGCCACCCTGCAGCCCTCAAAATGAAGGACGTGTTCAAACGCGTCGGGGGAGTCCTCTATCGCAAAGTCAAACTGCATACCGTATAGCTGCGCTAACGTCATGCCGTACGAAAAACTCTGGAATTTCTTTTCGCGGCCGTATTTATCGACCGTAAACAGCGGTGCGCGCTGCAATCCGTGACGATCGAGCCACTCCCTTGACGGCTCGTAGGCGTCGAAGGGCCTGCCGGTAACGACGGAAACGTCATGCCCGGCATCGATCCACTTGTTGATCACGCGTGCGGCGTGGGGCGTTTCCTCATAAGCCAGCAGACTCTCGGGGGTATGGCACGCCTCCATCAGCCTGTCATACTGAGCGTCGTTCAACTCAAATACCTTCTGGAGATTGAAAAACTGCATTTCCCTGTAAGGAAGGTCGATCCCGAATAATTCTTTTGCGATCCTTGTGATGTGCTTTGCCGTTTCGCAGATCACGTCATCAAAATCTATATATATCCTCATGAGTCTGACTCCTTCTGTGTCCAAAACGGTTTTTGTTACGGTCAGGACGCCCGATGCGTTTCCGTTATCGGAGCTTTGCGTTTGCGTCTCGCGGCATCCGTGTCTCTGTCAGAACCCGTAGATCCTCTCCGCGTTGTCGTGCAGGATATACCGCCCGACGCGCTTGGCGTAGTCAAGGGTGTAATATCCGTCCGCGACGCGCTTTGCCAGCACGTTCGTCAGCACGGAGCGGATGGCGAGCAGGGCGCCGTAGCCTTCCTCCGCCGTCCACGTGTCGCAGCCCCACGTCAGGCGGTGGGCGTCCAGCGTGTCGAGGGCGCGGGCAAGGAACTGCTCCGCCGCGGATCCTGCTCTGTATTACCGTTCCTGCACTTCTTTCCCGCTGATGTGCTCGATCATGATCTCAAACATCTGAACGGCCTTCGCGGAGCGGTCGATCTCCTCGTCCGCCGTCTGTTCGTCGGGATAGTATTTCATCGCAAACTGTCTGAGCGTCTGCAGGGTCTCCTCCCGGTCCCCGATCGGCCGGCAGCGCCCGAAAACGACCACGCTCCTGACATAAGGCGCCCACGCCTCTTGCTTTACCGTTTCACTTCCGACCACGGTGAAGCAGACCTTGTCGCACTTCTTCAGCGCGTCGGCCTTGTGCCCGACGCGCGAGCCGTGGAACCGGATCTTTCCGGCTGCCTCGTCATAAAAATAGTTGATCGGTATCGCGTAAGGATATCCGTCGTCGCCGTTCACGGCAAGGATCCCTATACGCGACGAGCGGAGCAGCTCCTTCGCTTCCTCCGGGCTGATTTCGTTTTTCTTTCTCCGGATCGGTCTGAACATAGAATCACCGCCTGTTCTTCTGATTTTTCGCCTGTATTGTATCACATAATTCCGAATATTTCAAGGGCCCGGGTATCGCGGGCAGTTTTTTGTTCATCATAAATCGGCGTTTGTTCAACGCTCTGTCCGGGGAAGGGACAGCCATTACAGTACCTGCGTGTATTTCGATACCCTATCCCCGCTCTTCCCCGTGAGCAGCGAGTCGGGGAAAACCTCGCCGCTCCCCGCACGCTGAATATTTATATCTTTCCCGCGGATGATACGATCCGGTCACGCGTTTTCCGTCTCCTCGGCGGCGATCTCGGCCCACCGCCACAGACGACCGGGGTCATGGCGCACGGTGCTGATGTCCTTGAGGATCATTTCAAGGCAGACGCCGTTGTCCTTCGCGGCGCGGATGGTGCGGCGGAGATCCTGCCTGACGACGTCCTCATCCAGCGAACCCGACGCGAGAAAGGCGGGGTTGGGCTTGCCGGACATGATCATCCGTTTGGGCAGCCGCTCGGCGAATCTTTCACGGTCGCTCCACGGCGAACAGGATACCTTACGCACCTTGGGCAGCATGGCGACCTTATCCATACGGTCGTCCAGACGGTCGCAGCAGCCGTAGTAGATCGCGCCGAAGTACGGGAACACGCGCTTCATGTAGTTGACCTCAAACTCCTCGGTCACCTGCGGGGAGACGGAGGTGAACAGCTGTGCCATGCCGAACGCCCAGCCGTCCGCAGCAGTGGGATTGTCAGGGTCACATCCCGGGCCGGGCAGGTCGGCGGAGAAGGTGTGGGAGCAGTGGCAGAGGTTTCCGTTGACGTCGTAGACGCCCAGCTCGTTGACCTGTCTGATCCGCGCGATCATCGCCTCGGTGAAGCGGTCCATGATGGCGTGGATGAACTCGGGACGCTCCATGAGGTCGACGTAGACGTTTTCGACGCCCATGCACATGGCGATGAAATCCCAGATGCCGAGGTGCAGGACGGTGCCGCCGAACCTGAGGGGCGCGATGCCGTCGAAGATATAGTGCGCCGTTTCCAGCAGTTCTTTCTCGCCTGCGCGGTCGACCGTGACGACGGGGTCCGTGATCTTCAACACGTCCTCCGGTTCGTTGAACAGGTTATGGTACCGCTGGGAGGCTGCCGTGGTGCCGTGCTCCAGAGCAAGATAGTCCACCTGCGGGCTGACACCGTAGCCGGTATCGCAGATGAGGCGGGGCAGGAGGATGTACGGGTTCAGCACCATATCGACAGGTATATGCTTCCACTTGTACATCTCCGTCCGCAGCGTCCATTCGATGCCGCGGAACAGAGGATTCTCGACGAAGCAGTCAAGCTCACCGTCGACGTTCAGCTCGTTCCACGGCATCTGATCGATGAGGACGAGCGGCTTGACGGCGTGCAGGCTGTTGTGGGACAGCCACATTTTTCTTTTCACGTCTTGTATGGGGAGCGACGCGTACTCCATGTATTGCCGCGCGACGGTGCGCAGGATCTCAATGTCGTGTGCGGAAACGGGCATCATGATCGTATTCCTCCGTTTGATAAAATGGGAGTATCGGTTATCGTTTGTCGGCAGAGAATCATGACAGTCAGGGCAGTCGGACGGGGTCATTCCGAAAGCAAGGGACAGGCGGGTTCAACATCAAGTATACCACGATGAACTGCCGTTGTCAATCGGATTTTACCGTTTTCTCCGATCGGCGGACTCTGTCCCGCAGGTGAAAAGTGACGGAATATTTTCCGGAAAGTCTTGAAAAGCCGAGGGGTTTGTTGTAAAATATAGTTACCGCACAGCTTATGCTGTCCGAAACGAATTCCGATCAAGGAGGAATCGATCATGTTCATCATTCCCCATCAGGGCGTTTGCGACCCGCACCCCCACGTCTGGAACGGCAAGGTCTGGCTGTTCACCTCCCACGACCGCGGTCCCGGCAATCCCATCTACCGCAACGACGACTGGCGGCTGTTTTCCTCGGACGACCTCGTCAACTGGAAGCTGGAATACACCCTGCACCCCGAGGATACCTACCTCGGCCGGGACGAGGAGTGCTACGCGACGGACGGCGCCTGCCGGAACGGCAAATATTACTTCTATTTCTCCGACCAGCAGCGCAGCACCGGCGTCGCGGTCAGCGAGAACGGACCGGCGGGCCCGTACAGGGACGCGCTCGGCAAGCCGCTGCTGCCGCCGTGGTTCGTCGACACCGCCAGCTACGATCCTACCGTCTTTATTGACGACGATGAGAACAAGACGCCCTACATCCTCTGGGGCTATACCGTCATCGGCAAGGATTACTACATCGCCCGCCTCAACGACGACATGATCTCGCTCGCCGAGGAGCCGCGCAAGATCGATATCGGCAAGGCGTGGCAGAACGACGCGACGTGGATGACCAAACGGGGCGGCGTCTACTACCTCAACAGCCACGGCGGCGTGTACGCCACGTCGGACAATATCTACGGCCCGTATACCTACCGGGGCTGCTTTGCGCACGACGCCTTCACCGACCACGGCACCTTCTTCACCTACCACAACCAGACGTATCTCTGCTATGCCGTGCCCGAGGACTTCAGGAGCATGAGTGAGCCGTGCGACCGCTTCTACCGCTCCGCCAAAATCATCTACGCCCACTATAAGGACAACGGCGACGTCGTGACCGACGAGTGTATGTACGACTACGGCGTCGGGCAGTACGACACCGCGTGGGGCGACATCCGCGCCGAGTGGTTCTTCGCCGCGTCCGACGGCATCGAAAAGCGGGAGAACGTCGTGAACGGCGAATCCGGCTTCGGTCTGCAAGGCATCGGGAACAATGATTACGTCGCTTTCCCCAAGGTGCGCAACGTGAATCAGAACGCGGAGATCACCTTTATCGTTTCCAACGGCACGACCGTGCCCTGTGAGATCGAGATCCGCGCGGGCAGCCCGTTCGGCCGCGTTCTCGGCGCGGTCAAGGTCGGACCGACCGGCGCGTGGGACGCCTATACCGACGTGACGACAAAGCTGGAGAACCCCTGCGGGCAGAACGACCTGTGCTTCGTCTTCCGCTCCGAGGCAAAGGGCGAGGCCCTGCGCTTCGACGCATTCCGCGTCCGGCGCTGAAGCTGAAGCAGAAACCCCGAAAATTGAAATAACCGAAAGGGCTGCCGTGCTGATCGGCGCGGTCGGCTACCTGATGATCTACGCCTCCCTGATCACGCTGTCGATCAGAAGCGCCGTGATCCTGCCGATCGTACTGTACGCGCTTGCGATCTGCCTGTTCGTGTTCCTCTGTCTTGTCGGCATTCTTGCCAACCTCAAAAACGCAAAGGTGCATTGGGTGATCGAGATCTCCAACGTGGTATGCCAATGCTCCGTTGCGTTGGCAACGCTGATCCTTTTGTGCAGATGAGCATGACCCAAAGAAAGCAGCACCCGCCGGAAACGGTCCGGGCGCCGCTTTTATCAAAATATCCTCCTGACAACGCAGTCTGTTTGAAGCCGATCGTGATATGACGATCCGCAAAAATAAAATTTTGCAAAACCTTGATTTGCACGTAAGAATATGTTATACTGAATACAGCTTTCCTTCACCTTCCGCGCCCCGCGTCGTCCGTCTGTCGCCGCGGACGCCGCTGCTCTGCCTGACATACGTCACGATGAACCACACGGCGTACCATATCCCGACTATTCGTGATGCAATAAAGGAGGAATCTCTATGAATACGGCTGCCAAGCGTTTGCTGACCTCTATCCTGACCGCTGCCTTGCTGCTCTGTCCCGTTCTTTCTCTCGCGTCCTGCGCCGACAACGGAGAGAGCAATGAATCAAATACCGTTACGGACGTCGAAAGCGAAGCTCAAAGTGAGAATCCCGAAGAAACGCTCGACGTGCCCGAGCTGAATTTCAACGGGTTTGTCTTTTCTGTTCTCGGCGCCAAGGACGATGACTTCTATAACGCGCTGGACGTGGATATGGATAACACGGCCGATGCGGTCAACAACGCGATCTACACGCGGAACCGGATCATTGAAGACCGTTTCGGGATCCGGTTTGCCGTCACCAACGTCCCCTTCAATGAGGTTTACGCGGTGCTGAACAAGCAGGTCAGATCCGGATACGTCGAGGGCGACAACTACGAGCTGCTGCAGCTATGCCAGCGCGAAGCCTACAATGCCGCGATCTCCGGCCTGACTTACAACGTGAATAAGCTGGAATACATAGACACGGGCAAGGTCTACTATTTCCGCAGCATCAACGAGCAATGCTGCTTCGGCGATTACCCCTTCTTTGCATACGGCGCGGACAGCATCAACCTGCTGGCGTGGTGCTGCAGTCTGGTCTACAACAAGAAGATCGCGTCCGATCTGCGCATGGAGGACCTGTATGAGACCGTGCGCAGTCAACAGTGGACGCATGATAAGCTGTTCACCCTTGCCGAAAACGCTGCCGCCGACCTCAACGGAGACGGCTCGATCAAATCCGCCGATGACCGCATGGGACTCGTCGGTGTCCTCAACCGTACCGTATCCACACTGTGGCAGTGCTCCGGTGAGTTTCTGATCGTCAAGGACGAGGACGGGATGCCCAAGTACAACGCGATCGGCAACGACCGCCTTGTCAATATCATGACCGAGGCGTTGGCACGCATGGATGCGCCCGGCTTCGAGGTGTTTGAACCGTACGACCATATCGACGTATTCATGGAAAACCATTCGCTCTTCTATTCCCCCTTGGTCGGTCAGCTGAATACCATCCGGACCATGCAGGAGGATTACGGGCTGCTTCCTTTCCCCAAATACGACACCAACCAGACCGACTACATTTCGCGCAGCGGCGAAGGCTTCATTCACGTCGTTCCCTCCAACTGCGGTCAGACGGAGCGTGTCAGCGCGATCATGCAGGCGTTGGCCTACTATTCCTACGGCACCGTATACGACGCCTACTACGAGCAGGCGCTGACCACCAAGTTCCTGCGGGATCCCGACTCCGTCGAAATGCTGAAGCTGATCCTGTCCACGCTCACGGTCGATATCGGTGACTCGATCTGGTTCAACGATCTGAGTACGCCGATCCTCAGCACGATCAGCTCGCAGCGCAGCAAGACCGGCCTTGGTTCGCTGTACAAAAGGTATGACAGAGCGGCAGACAAATTGATCCAGAACGCGGTGAAGTTTATTGAGCAGCAGCAGTGAGTGGACCGACCGGTGCCGGATCCGGCAGGAATGACCGTAAAAGGCTCGCGGAGAAGCGATAAACACCGATTTTCATGAAGAACCAAATTTGAAGAACCATAGAAAAGCCCCCCTTTCCGTGCGGTGACGCACGGAAAGGGGGGCTTGTATTTCATGCGGCAGGGAGGGGGACGGATCTGCCGGGATCAGTTCCCGCCGAGGGAACGCTCCTGCTCGTGACGCTCGGCGGCGCGGGCACGGGGGCGGGGCGGGGTGTCCTCCGGCGAGCCGTACTTCTTGCAGTTGGCAAGGAAGGTCTCGTAGGACTTACGCGGATTCTTCATCAGCTTGTGGAAGGTCTGCACGTCACCCTTGCCGATCAGCGCCTTGAAGGCCTGACTGTTTTCCACCTGCGCCTTCGCTTCGCGGCGGCGGGAGGGATTGTCGAACATCGCGTTGATCTGATCCTTATAGTCCTGGGAAGAGTTCCGGCTGAGCTGGTACTCTTTCGCGTATTCGAGGAACTTCTCCAGCATGGTCTCGCGGCAGCCCTCGAGAGGCGTGCGCACGCCTTGTTTGCTCATATTGACCAGCTCGCGGATCGTTTCGGCAACGTCCATACGGGTGCTGCGGCGGGAGCCGATCTTCTGATCGCTGTCACAATGTTCCAGATACGTCCCGGCCAACTCGTCGAGATGCCCTAAAAACTGTCCGAGAGCCTCCGGCTGCTTGCCGTCAAGAGCGCGCCAATCGCCCCGAAGCAGGTCATCGAGACCCTTCTTCAGATTCTTGTAATCCCGCGAATCCTTGGAGAACCGGCTGTCCGTCGCGTTCAGCTGGTCGCGCAGTGCCGTGAGCGTATCCTTCCAGATCATCCGCTCCTCGGTCGTCATGCCGGATGCCTGACGCATCGGCTCAAAGTCCGGGTGCTTGTTGAAGGACGTGACCTTGTCCTTGCGGGTGTAGCTCTCTCCCATCATTTTGAGCTTCATTTCCGTCAGCGGATCGACGACGGTGTTCCTGCCTGCGTGGTACGCGTATATCGCGTCCTTGCTCGGATAGATGCCGACGCCCGTGTTCCCGCCGTTCGGATTGAAGATCATTTTGCCGGTGGGCGGGGCCGTCGTCTCCACGGAAATGACCTGCGGCTCATCGGTCCCGGTCTGATACTCTATGGCGAAGACGACGTGCCAGCTAAAGGCCTGATACACCCCGTGCTCAGGATCCTCGCCCCCCTTGCCGAAATCGAGAGGCAGCTTTTCTCCCTTGACGAGCGGATAGCCCAGGCTGTCGCGCCACTTGTTGTTGCATTTCATCACCTGCTCGTTGATCATGCCGTAGTCACCGCAATCCATCGGAGCGAGTACGCGCGTTTCGGTTTCGGGATTGATCTTTGCCAGCTCGCGGAACCTTTCGAGATTGTTCCGGTAGTCGTCGTAGGAATCACGGATGATCTCGTCCCTTGCCTTACGCACGGCGGGATCCGCTTCCTCGGCTGCCGCGTCATTCATCATATGCTGGAAGCCGGAGATCTTTTCCACGGTCCCCAGATAGGAAGCGGAGGAGAGGGCGTATTTATTCAGCATATTCGTGATTTCTTCATCCTTGACGAAGCGCAGGAAGTCGTCCCGGTGCTCATCCGGCACCCGGCAGAAGTCGGCAAGCTTCTCGGCGGCACCGTCCTTCTCGGCCGTGGTCATGAGGGACATTGACAGGGTCACCAGATTCCCCATCACGGGAGCAGCCAAAGCCGGGTCCGGGTTGCCCTTCTCATCGAGGCAGGCGGCTGCCAGCGCGCGGGTCAGATAATTGAAGTTGGCGCGGATGCGGAAGTCGCCCGACTCGTTGTGTCCCATTTCGGGCAGGCGGGGCTGCAGGACGACACTGCCGTCCGGCTGCGGGACAGCGGTCAGAAATTCGGATGCGGGCTGGCGGGAAAGCTCCGCGGCCTGTGTTTCCGTGGCGGACGCGCCGCTGTATGACGTGTTCTGAAAATCAAATCCCATGATGCTGCTCCTTTATACTATCTCTCCGGCGGGGGCCGGTTTTCTTCGTTTATCGTTTCTTCTTGGCCTTTTCACCCTTAATACCCCGGCGCGGGGCGGAATATTACATCGGAAGCTGCTAAATGTCTCTTTTCGAAATCAGATACCGATACCCGCAAGCGTCATTCCTCCGTCATACAATGAAATGATCCGGTAACAGAAAGAAGTGCGCCGGATTTCTCTGACGCACTCCTGCATAAGCAGAAATCACTTGTTGAAGTATCTCTTGAGCAGACCTGCGAAAGCCTTGCCGTGACGGGCCTCGTCTCTCGCCATTTCGTGGACGGTGTCGTGGATCGCGTCAAGATTCTGTGCCTTTGCCATCTTGGCCAGCTCGAACTTGCCTGCGGTCGCACCGTTCTCAGCGGCAACTCTCATTTCGAGATTCTTCTGCGTGCTGTCGGTCAGAACCTCTCCGAGCAGCTCGGCAAACTTGGCAGCATGCTCTGCCTCCTCAAAGGCGGCCTTTTCCCAATACATGGCGATTTCGGGATACCCCTCTCTTGCCGCAACGCGGGACATGGCCAGATACATACCGACCTCGCTGCACTCGCCGTTGAAGTTGGCGCGCAGCCCCTCCTTGATGGCTTCGGGCGCGTCCTTCGCTATACCGACGACGTGCTCGGCTGCCCAGGTCAGGCCTTCTTCCTTCACTTCCTCGAATTTTTCGCCGGATGCCTTGCAAAGAGGGCATTTGTCGGGGCGGGTCTCGCTCTCAACGATCTCCCCGCAGATGGTGCATTTCCACTTTTTCATGATTTGTTCCTCCTGATAGTCAATTTATCAAAGCACGGAAGCCGCACGGCTCCGATGTTTGCGTATCAAATCCCGCCGTTTTCGCGGGCCTTTCTGCACTCGCCGCACACACCGACGAATTGCAATTTCGCGTATGTGATCGAGAAATCCGACGCCTCTCCGGCACGCAGCAAAAGCTCCGCCGGGAGTGTGATCCCGTCCAGATCAACGATTTTCCCGCATTCACTGCAGATCGCGTGCGTATGCGGATCGGTGCGGCCGTCAAAGCGTTCTCTGTCGTTTACGACCGCGACGGAAGCAATCGTGCCATCCTCCCCCAGCTCTTTCAGATTGCGGTAAACGGTCCCCAAACTCAGATCCGGGTAAACGGGCTTCAACTGCCGGTAAATACCCTCCGCGCTCGGATGTTCCGTTGTCTCATGCAGCAGGTCGAGAATGGCCTGTCTCTTTTTGCTGTATCGCTTCACAGGCCCTCCTTAACAAGAATCATTACTACTAATAGCATAGCATAAGTCTTCGGATTTGTCAAGAGGTTTTGAAAAATGTATTTCAGTCAGTTCACTTAAGGCATTACCGCACAATGATGACGGTACAGATGCGCCGTCAGAAATTTCGTCAGATGAAACAAAATTCCTTCGTGCGGTGACTCCCGCACGAAGGAATTTTGTAAAATATGACGGAATTTATGCAAGCATATGTGCCGTCAAGGCGTCAGCCGTGCATTGTGCGGTGATGCCTTAAAAGTCATAATGGCTCTCTTTTACAGTTTTTTATTTGGGTGGTTAAAATTCATCGCACGGTGAATCGGCGGAATATTTAGAGACGCCCATTTGTAAAAGCATCTGGATCTTTGCAGAAATTGGGTTGACATTTCGGAGTCTTCGTACTATAATGGTAGAACTTTCCACTATTCAAAAGCAACGATGGATTACCAGACCCTGAATCTCTTATTCTGCTGCAACAAAGAATTCAACCATGAGAAGATCCGGATATTGAACACTATCAAGAAAACAACACCCGCCGGGAATGGCAAGCTCCTCTCATAAACAGAAGAGATAATCTGTTTAATGGGGCGAATAGTGACAAAGTGTGAAGGGAAAGTAAAATCGGAATAAAAAATGGAGGGAACCGGGGCGGGTCCCTCCATTTTCTCTTATAAATTCATGATCAATCGCAACTCGACAAATCAAGATGTTTTATCCAATTGAATCTACCCACAAAGCATCAAAACGGAATCCGGTCAAACCATATAGCTCAAAGTAAAAAAGCCATTGCAACGGAGATGATTGATACCGAAAGAGGCACACGAAAACTTTAATAATCATGCAGAAATAAAAAGCGGCCACATTCATGTGACCGCTTCGGCGATTCAACTTCATTTTATCGCAGAGTTCATCACTCTACG
>JAKSPU010000090.1 GCA_024404505.1 Clostridia bacterium | reverse complement strand
TGGGGATGCTCGCGGACATGGCAAAGGCATGGGGCGGCGGAGAGGTGCCGGACGCGCTGGTCGGCTGGTATGCCCGCCGGCTGCTGCTGTGCGGCGCGGCGTGGATGGGCTGCGAGGAGTTTGAGAAAGGCTTCGCCTGCCTCGACGAGAGCATGGCCGCCTACCGCAAATGGGCGTCCTTCGCAGAAGGCTCCCTCCTGTCGATCGGGAACGAGACCGGGTACAAGGATATCCGCATGATCAAGGACAAGCCGATCCTCATCCTGCCGGACGGCACGCGCGAGACGATCCCCGAAGCGGACGAGTGGACGCTGAACGGCGGCGGCAAGGGAATGCCATACTACGCTATGACGCATCTGGACGGCTGGGCGTGGTTCACTCCCGTCGTGGGACACCCCGTATACGGCGCGAGATTCGCCGAGTACATCGAAAAGGCAAAGAAGCTGGCTGAAGAATAAGAGACGGAAAGCCCCCGCCCCGCGCATCAGCGCGGGGCGGGGGTGAATCATTCTGCCCGGTGTTTGGGCGGCGGAAAAGGGCAAAACAGGCAGGACAAAAAAAGTTGCTTGCGGGGCTTGATTTTTCCAAAAGAGTGTGATATAATAAGATGTCACACCAGAGGCATATGACCGCTGATGCGTCTCCGAAAAAATATTTTAGATTTTTTTCGGAGATGGATGTAATCTTTCAACTCATACTGAGGTATTGATGATGAACGGAGAAGAAGTCGTACGTACGTACTCGGACATGATCTACAAGATCGCGTACCGGTATGTACATAACCAATACGATGCCGAAGATATCCTCTCGGAGACCCTCCTCAACTATTTCAAGAAGGAGAGGGAATTCGAGAGCGAGGAGCATCGCAAGGCGTGGCTGATCCGTGTCGCCATCAATGAGTCCAAGAACGTGTTGTCCAAGACCCACTACGACGAGGAGATCAACGAGGAGCTGCTGGGCGGCGAAGACGAATGGAGCGGCATCACCGATGCCATGGATTTGAAATCGGCCATTCAGAAGCTGCCAGAGCATCAGCGGGAGGTCATCCTGCTGTACTATATGCAGAATCTCTCCGTCAACGAGGTCGCGGATATGCTCGGTAAAAACAAGAATACCGTGGCGGTCACGCTGGCAAGGGCTCGGGAAAACTTGAGAAAGTATCTGGAGAGTTGACATGAGTTACGAAAACGAGAGACTGCTTGACCAAAGGATCAGCGAGATGCTGACGAAAGCCGTGGATGAACCGTCCGTGTCCGACGCGCTCGTGGAGCGCTGGGCCGTCAGAGCGGCGGGGATCGAACGCGGACGCGCAGCCGAGCGGACGCTGGCCGATACCGGCACCGCACTTACCGCCGCACAGCAGACCGATCTGGCCGCGAGCGGCGTGATCGGACGGCTGATGCTGAATCAGATGCCGCCGAAGGGCGTCACCCTCGATATGATGGAGACCCAGCTGAAGGCACAGCCCACGTTCCGGGCAGCCGCACAAGGGTCGAGGGAGCAGGTGGTCCGTGATCTGAGATCGGGAGCCGTGTTCCGCCGGATCGCCGGGAACCGTGCGCCGGAGGCGGGGGGCGCCGATGCTCAGAGGACGCGCATCGCAGGCCCCGACACGCCCGAGAAGAAAGCACCCTCGATCGACAAAAACGACAGAGTCCTGTGACCGCATGACGTCCGGCCGCCGACCGTCGCACACAACCGATTTTTCCGGGGAGACCCGTAAAAATAATTTCATGTAATGGAGGAACCAATAATGAGAAAGTTCAACGAAAAGCGCGTGTTCGCCGCTGCTGCCATGATGATGCTTCTGGCCGTTGTGATGTCCGTTTCCGTTTCCGCGGACGCGTCCATCAATGACGTCGTCAGACCTATCGTTGAATTCCTGGACAGCCTGATGACGCCCCTGCTTCTGATCGTCGGTTCTCTCGGCGCGCTGTATTGCGTGTTCCTTGGCATCAAGTTCGCCAAGGCCGAAGAGCCTCAGGACCGTGAGAAGGCCAAGTCTCATCTGAAGAACGCTGTGATCGGCTTCGTGCTTATCTTCGTTCTGATGCTCGTCCTGAAGCTGCTCATGCCCGTCATGATCGACTGGGTCAAGAACACCGAGCTTGAAACCGTAGCCACTATCCTGCGTTTCTGATGGTCTTTTGATCTGAAGACCTGACCGATACATAAACAGCCTCTGCGGCCGGCTTGAGCCGGCCGGCCGCGCAGGTCTGTACTGTGTCTTGTATTCATCGTATTACGCCGGGATGGTCCCGGCACGGATCCAACTGAATCATGATTGCCGGCTGAGACGTCAGCCAAACGGATTACTCCGCCGTCTTTCTGATCAGAAGAACGGCGGAGTAAATTGAATCACAGACTCCCCGGCTCTTTGCGCCGCCGTACCGGTACGGCTGACGCGGAAACCCCGCTTTGATTTTGAAAACGAACACCCCCGCGTCCCGCAGCGGACGGCGGAGGGTATACATATATCCGATACTATCATTTGAGAGGGAATAACGATGAAAAAGAAACTGTTCGACAGAGCGATGCGGCACCGCGCGGTCTCCCTTGTGCTGGCTGCCGTGCTGGCCGGTTTGACCGTGTCCGCCTACCCGGTCAGGACAGCCGCCAAAACGATCCGGCCGGACGAGCCGGTCATCATGTCCGAGGGAGAACTTACGTCCTTCGATACGATCGATCTCTGGCAATGGAGAAGGATCCAGACCAAGAGTGACCTTGCGAAGGTCCATCTCAGTTGGTTCATCCTGACGTGGGGCGGCGATAATAAGGACGAGTATTTTGCATACGGGACCAGTCTCTACCAAGGCATGATGACCGGCTACAAATGCTCGACTGTCCCGGGCCTCAATCCCTCGGCGGATTCCTTCTATACAAAAACGGTCACTCTGAACGGCAACAAAGATTCCTCCCCGTGGGCTACCTACTATAAAAGAGACGATTCGAAAAACCAGAATTATCCGAGAATGGCTATTTTCGCCAGAAAGGCCGAAAACGGCTGGTATTTCACGGAGAAAGTAGCGTATTGGAGTATGGATAAATATAGTGGCTACGGTCTGGCTTTCGGTTCCGTAAGTAATAATAAGGAAATGCCGGACAGCCGGGCGTTTACCTTTGTTACGGGCGATTGCTCCAAGAATATTGAGGGCAACTGCACCGAATCCGGCTGCGTGCGTATTTTCTGGGAGCGCGGCGGAGACACCGATGCGGATTTCGCGCACTTCGGCGATAAGATCACCATGACGGTTTTCGGCACGACCGACGAGGAAGTCAGCTTCAAGATGTTCGTCCCGACCAAGAAGACCTATACCGTGCTGCCCACCATGACGCTGACGGCCGGCGAGACCCTGCGGGTGGATGGCAATCTGATGCTCGGCGAGGGCTGCGTGCTGACCATCGAGCCGGGAGCCGTTTTCAGCGTGACGGGAGAGTTCATCAACAACGGCGTGATCGAGAACTACGGGACCATCGTCCTGCAGGATGGCGCTAACATGTACTCGGCCGCGCTCGACGTGAATTGCAGCAATGACGTGGGCAGAATCAACTGCTACGGCTATACCCGGGGCGAGATCGCGGAGGGAAGCCTCATCATTCTGAACGGTGCAAGGCTGACGCAGCCCGATCTCACGGGTACCGGACTCTTTCTGTATAAGGGCGCTACCTGCATCAATAACGGCGTTATGGTCCTGCCGTTCGGCATGAGCATGTGGAACGCCGAATTCATCAACAACGAAACCGGCACTCTCTGGGCAGGGTTCTATCTCCCGAGGAACAGCATCCCCGACTTTACGTGTGAGGACGTGAAGGCGGCAGAAGAGTTAATGGCGGCATTTCCGGTGGACAAAGACGGGTATTATAAGTATTTTGAGCTTGTTAGCAAAATGATAATTGATGCCGAATTGTTGGAACGGTTCAACAGGATCGGAGACCGTGGGTTGATGACTCTCTATATGAATCTGAGCACTGCTCAACTGTACGGTTATCAGAGTCTTAAGGGGATGAAGACCCTCGGATTCGAAAAGATGTTCGCCTATTTGTCCTTCCTCCAGAATTGCCACGTCGTCAATGACGGCCGCATCATAGCAAACTGCGATATCTCTGATAAGAAGTATCTGACCGGGAACGGCTCACTCTTTGAATATAGTTTCCCGAGCACGGGTACTTGGTCCCGGTTAACATAAACACGTCTCCGGCAGCCGGAAGTTCATCCATATAATCGGAAGGAGAGCTTATGTTCGAAAAGATATCAGAACTCATCAAGAAAACGTCCGTGAACGAGCTGATGCTGTATGTCTTCGCCGGGATCCTCGGCGGCGGTCTGGTGGGCTTCCTTGTCCGCAGCATCATCAAGGGAGTCGGAGATATCGTCAGGGGCGACGGTATGAAGATGGATATCAGACTGTTCCTGGATATCTGGACGTGGATCATCGGCATCGTCATCGTGGCCGTGATATTCATCCTCCTGTTTGCCGGGACCGGTATTCTCAAAAACGGCAACGCCGGCAGGATGCTGAACAAGTCCGGCAAGAACGGCGACGTCGAGAGCGTGCTGGAAAACAGCCGCTTCATGACCGATAAGGAGCGAGACAACAATTTCCCGCCCGTGGTCTATGAGGACCTTCAGAAGAGCAAGAAGGACGGCGTGCCCGTCCGCGCCGTGCTGGACAAGCGCGGCCGCCTGCAGGTGAACTTCATGTCGGGCGCACACGCGCTCGTCATCGGTTCGACCGGTTCCGGTAAGACCACGACCTTCATCAACCCCATGATCCAACTGCTGGCCGCTACCAACTGCGGCTCCTCCATGATCATGACGGACCCCAAGGGCGAGCTGTTCGACCTGCACTCCAAATTCCTGCACGACCGCGGCTACGAGGTGCTGGTGCTTGACCTGCGTGATACCTACTCGTCCTCCCGCTGGAATCCGCTGGATCCGATCTGGGATATGTATCAGGAGTATCTGCAGGCAGGGAAGGGCATCATCGCTCACCGCGACGATATGTCGGACGAAAAGTACGCCGATCTCCGGAAGCCGGACGGCGTCGCGGAGAACGGCGAGCTGTGGTGCGAGTGGCACGGCACGGCCTACGCGGATCTGCACCACTGTCAGGACGACGTCATGGTGGCCAAGCAGCGCATCTATGACGAGATGTTCGAGGATCTGAACGACCTTGTGTCCGGTATCTGCCCGATCACCAACGAGAAGGACCCCCTGTGGGAGAAGGGCGCGCGCTCCATCGTGCTGGCCACCTGTCTCGCCATGCTGGAGGACAGCGAGGATCCCCGTCTCGGTATGACCAAGGAAAAGTTCAACTTCTTCAATCTGAACAAGATCCTTACGAACAGCGAGAACAATTATCAGGCACTCAAGGACTACTTCGAGGGCCGCAGCGCGCTGTCGCAGGCCGTTACGCTGTCGCGTCAGGTGCTGGCCGCAGCCGACCAGACGCTGTCCAGCTATATGTCCATCACCTTCGATAAAATGACGCTCTTCAACGACCGCGGCATCTGCGGTCTGACGAGCGCGACCGATATCCACGCGGATCAGTTTGCCGACAGACCGACGGCCCTGTTCCTCAAGATCCCCGACGAGAAGGATACGCGCCACGGACTGGCGTCGCTGTTCATCCTCTCTATGTACAAAGCGCTCATCAAGGTCGCGTCCGCGAGAGAGGATCTTTCCCTGCCGCGGAACGTCTACTTCATCATGGATGAGTTCGGAAATATGCCCAAGATCGAAAAGTTCGATAAGATGATCACCGTCGGCCGTTCCCGTAAGATCTGGTTCAACATGGTCGTGCAGTCGTACGCCCAGCTGAACAACATCTACGGCGAGGGCGTCGCGGACGTCGTCAAGTCCAACTGCGCCATGAAGATGTTCATCGGCTCCAACGATATCGGCACCTGCAAGGAGTTCTCCGAGCTGTGCGGCAACAAGACCGTCCGCACCATGAGCACTTCCTCGTCCACCGGCTCGAAGTCCGACGACGTGAACGTCTCCAACCAGCTGCAGACGAGACCGCTGATCTATCCCTCCGAGCTGCAGAAGCTCAACAACAAGGTATCGACGGGCAACGCCATCATCGTGACCTTCGGTAACTACCCGCTGCAGACCAAGTATACCCCCTCCTACAAGTGTGACTTCTATCACCTGGGCAAGATGGATATGACGGAATTCCGTTCGCACGTGTTCCGGGCGGACGACGTGTTCTACGATATCAAGCAGCGCAACGGTCTCGTCCTCGGCAAGGCCGACGCGTGACGGCGGCGCTCTCCCGGTGAAAACGGAAAAGGCAGGTAACATCGTGAAAAAAAGGTGGATCGCATACATACTGCTCGCCGCCGTGCTGCTGTGCGGCGTCATCACCGCCGCCGCGGACAACGATTCGGACGACGATTATGAGGGCGAGCTGGACATCGAGACCGGTAAGCCCAAAACGGACGGCTCCGACAGTGAAAAGACGCGTGTCACCATTCAGGACGGCTCGGTCTGGGACAATGAAGTGCGGCAGTATTTCTATCAGATCGGTTCGGCAGAGGTCGGTATGAGCGTGCCGAGCGGCGCGGTCACGATGGGCGAGGTCAAGCTGACCGTGCCCACCGGGATGACCCCCCGCGTATACAATAACGGAAAAGAGGTCGGCGACGTCGATCTGACGAGCATCAAGGACATCGGTTCATACGTCATCGACTTCGGTGAGGACATCCGGACCACGCTGTCCTTCACCATTGTCGGCCCCGAAACGACGCTGACCGAATACAGGCTCCCGTCCGGCTTCGTGCTGGACACCGTGACGATCAACGCGCAGAAGGTCGACGTCCGGAGCAACCTCGTGGATATGTCCAAGGAAGGGAACTACTCCGTACAGTACCACTGCGACCGCACGGACGTCGAATACGCGCTGAACGTGAAGGTCGACCATACCGCGCCCACGCTCAGGCTGGAGGCCGTCAAGGACGGCTACGCCGACGGCCCCGTGGATATCTCGGACGTGGAAAAGGGTGCAAAGATCTCCGTTTACCATAACGGCGATCTGATCGACTACGAGGAGGAGCTGACCAAGAGCGGCAATTACCGCATCGTCCTGCAGGACAAGGCAGGCAACCGGAACGAGTATAAGTTCCGCATCAACGTGTACTTCAACGGCAGCAGCGTCATGTTCATCGTGCTTGTGGCTGCCGTGATTATCGGCGTCGGTGTGTATATCTTCCTGTCCAGGAAGAAGCTCCGCGTCAGGTAAAGACACCATGAAAATCAGAACAAGGAGGTGTAGGCATGGATTTATTGGACGGCCTGCTCGGCGGCATAGATAATATTGTCGGCTGGATAGGCGACGCTATCGGCAACGCGCTCGGCAACTTCTTCGGCAAGATTCTGTACTACATCGTCACAGCCATTTGCAGCATCGTAAAGGTGATGTATAACTTCTTCACCGTCTTTTCCGGCCAGCGCATGGTCTCCTACGACGGAAAGCAGCAGTACCTCATCAATATATTCTTCGGCAACCCGCAGGTCAACAATCTGTACTGGGGCATGGCCGTAATCGCCATGGTGTTCATCATCGCGCTGACCATCATCGCCGTCATCCGCAAGTCGATGGATATGCAGGGCAAGCAGCAGCAATCGCTCGGCGCGATCCTGATGAACGCCTTCAAGAGCTTCCTCATCATCCTCTTGCTCAGCGCGGTGATGTCGGCTGTCATCAACCTGACCAACGTGCTGGTCGACCGGGTGACGTTCCTGTTCAATCACGCAGCCACTCTGGGTGACGAGAAGGAAATGGACTTCACCGACGAGCAGTACGCCACGATGGCGCGGATCTATAACACCATCGGCAACTACTCACTGAATACGGCGTACAGCAGCCGGTATAACCTCAATAACTGCTACAACGAGATCCGTCCCGATCTCCTCAAGCTGCAGGAGGAGGGCGTGTTCTCCTTCTACTACGACGACGAGAACGGAGAGAACAAAACGTGGCAGTCCGAGCTGCAGAAGCTGGTCCAGCAGCAGGATCCCGCCTATGAGATCGCCATCGACGACAGAACGGCGATCGACACGATCCTGCTCGACATCATGAAAACGCTCCGGACCAATAAGAACTTCTACCCGGTCTCCCATATCGAGAGAGGTTTTGTGGAGGGCGATGAGGAGGACGTTTCGCTGGACCGCGTGATCTTCCTTCTCGGTACGCTCGGCGCTGCCAAGAACAGCCGCTACAACCAGCAGCCCTCCATCACGGACAGCCTGCGCGGCCCGTTCTACTACGGCGAAAAGAGCATTTACAGCTACAGCGATTTCAGCGAGGCCTTTGAAGTGGACATGGGACATATGTCCTACATTATGATCGGCCTTCTGGCATTCTTCACGATTAAGAATCTGGCAACCTGCATCTTCAACTGCATCGGCCGTATCTTCACGCTGCTCGGCCTGTATATCATCGCGCCTCCCATCGCGGCGGTCACCCCGCTCGATAACGGCGAGAAGTTCAAGCAGTGGACGACGTCCACCGTCGTGCAGATGTTCAGTATATTCGGATGTATCATCCCGATGAGGCTGGTCATCATGTTTGTCCCCATGGTCATGGACAGCCGTCTCGAGCTGTTCGACAGCATGACCATGAACCTGATGGGCAAGGGACTTCTGATCGTCGGCGCCGTGGAAGCGGCCAACCGCTTCAGCAGCATCGTCACCGGTATCCTTGCCAATAACGCAGGCTACGAGGCCGTGCGTGCGGGCGATATGAGCGGCTTTGCCCAGAAGACCTTCGGCAAGGTCGGCCGTGCTGCCGCGGCTACTGCCGGCGCAGCAGCGAACGCTACCGGCTTGGGTGCAGCCGGCCGTTATGTGGGCGGCAAGCTCAGCGACGCGTGGAACTACACGAGTAAGAAGGGCGGCCTGATCATCGGCTCGATCCGCGGTGCGAGAGCCCTGCACAGAGGCACCACCGAGGGCCAGCTGAAGAGCCGTCAGGAACGTGTCAACAGACGTCAGCTTGTCAAGGCTGAAAAGGAGCTCGGCCTGAGGAATAACAACGGACCCTATGAAGAGGAATTCAAGAAGGCGAAAGAAAACCAGAACAAGGAAATCCCGCCCCGCGAATGAGAATCAACGATAAAAGACTAAGTAAGGTGGTGAGACCTGTATGAGACTGATACCGGGCAAAACCAAAGTACAGATAGAATTCTTCAAGGGCGTCACGCTGAGCGACATTCTGGTCGGGCTGGTGGCTGTCCTCCTGATCGTGTTCGTGCTGACGTCAAGTCTGCCGGGCAAGCTGTACTTCGTGATCGGTATTGTGTTCATCGCGGCAGCCCTGCTCCTGCGGCTGGATACCGAGCCGACGTATATCTACCTGCTGCACATCCTGCGGCATATCGGATACAAGCGCTTCTATAAACGAGGCAGCTCGGATAAGGCGATCGTCAGAAAGCCGGGAGCGGAGGAAGACGGCGCCGAGCCCGTCGAGGAGACTCCGGTCGAGACGCCCGAGGAGCGCAAGGCGCGCCTGAAGGCGGAACGCGAGGAGTACGCGGCGGACGAGAAAAGGCTCAAGAGCCATAAGCTCACCAAGGAAGAAGAGGACGCCATCTGGCTCAAGAGAGCCGAGCAGAGCGCGGCCCGCAAGCAGGCGCGTCAGGCGGAAAAGAAGCAGGACGCGGCCGACGTGTCGGAGATCATCAGCTTCACCGGGATCAAGGACGACCTGATCGAGTACGGCGGCTCCTACTACGGCGCCGTCATCGAGATGTCGCCCGTGGAGTTCCGCTTCTTCTCCGAATACAGACGCACGAACTCCGTCGAGAACAGCTTCGGCCGTGTGCTTCGGTCCATTCCCGCGGATTATGCCGTCAATATCGTAAAGCTGGAGCGTCCGATCCTGTACGATGAGTATCTGGCCAACGAGCAGAAAAAGGTCGACGAGCTCCGCGGCGCCTACGAGCGCGGCATCCTCACCGAGGAGGAGCTGAAGGCAAGGACCGAGATCCTGTTCGAGCGTATTTACGAGCTGCGCGACCTCTGCTACGAGGAAAAGGTCATCGAGCCTGCCTACTACGTCGTCCTGTATGACAGCGACAAG
Source organism: Clostridia bacterium (assembly GCA_024404505.1). Taxonomy (GTDB): domain Bacteria; phylum Bacillota; class Clostridia; order Oscillospirales; family CAG-272; genus CAMEON01. Next base: position 911 of record JAKSPU010000090.1, on the reverse strand, counting down.
AGTCAGCTGAACAACGCGGTCAGCAACGCGCTCGACCTGTTCCGCAGCGGAGAGATGAAGGCGCGCCGGCTGAACACCGCCGAGCTTGCCATCTTCCTCAAGTATTCCTATAAGCTCGACTTCGACGAGCGTGACATCGCGTACGTGTCCCCCGACAAGTATGCCGAGTGGGCCATGCCCGAAGAGGTCTCCGTCCATCCGCGCACCGTCGTCACGGACGGGATCGTCTCCCACAACCTGCGGATCATCTCCTATCCTTCGGAGGTCGACGACGCGTGGCTGGCTGCGGTCATGTCCATCGCCGCGACCAAGGTCGTGGTCAAGTGCAAGCCGATGGACCGCGAAAAGGCAATCCGCGGTATCGACCGCTCCCTGCAGGAGCTGCGCGGTCAGTTCATGGCGACCGGCATCGACTCCAGACGCATGGAGCTGCAGGACCATATCGACTCCCTGTCAAGCCTTCTGGCCATGCTGCAGGGCGACAACGAGAACCTGCTTGAGGTCAACGTCTACGTCACGGCGTACGATATCAACGCGTCCCGCGTAGCCGCCGGCGACAAGAAGGACAGCCTCGACTCCTCCTACCTCGTCAACTTCAATAACATGAAGCGGGTCGTCCGCCGCGCCTATCAGGAGAACGGTATGCGCCTCAACGGCATGGAGTTCGACCAGATGAACGCCTTCATCGGCTCCCAGATCAGCGCATACGATCCTCTCGCCAAGTACGGACGAGGGATCCCCAGCAACTCGGTGGCAGCCTGCTACCCGTGGGTGTTCTCCCACATCTCCGATGAGAAGGGCATCAAGCTCGGCGCAGCCGACGGCGTGCCGGTCTTCATCGATTTCTTCCGCCGCGACAGCGAGCGCGTCAACTCCAACATGGTCATCGTGGGTAAATCCGGTTCCGGTAA
>JAKSPU010000009.1 GCA_024404505.1 Clostridia bacterium | reverse complement strand
CCCGGGGCAGAGCCCCGGTATAATATGCGGGGCCCGGGGCAGAGCCCCGGTATAAAAATATATGGAGGTCGCTGCCGTGCCGTGGTCATATCATTCTTTGAAAGCTGCCCTTTCCGGCGCGGGCATTGAGGAAGCGTCCGACGAAGCCGCGCTTCTCATCGAGCGGTTCGCCGGCGTCGACCGTGCCACGCTGATCTGCGACCGCCGCAGAGAATACGACGCCCCCGACCTCGACGAGGCTGTCCGGGAACGCCTCTCGCACCGCCCCCTGCAGTATATCCTCGGGGAATGGTACTTCTTCGGACTACCGTTCCGCGTGACCGAGGACTGCCTCATCCCGCGTCCGGACACCGAGGTGCTGGTCGAGCAGGCGCTCGCGGTCATCCCGCCCGACGCCCGCGTCGCTGATCTCTGCACCGGCAGCGGCTGCATCGCCGTTTCCGTCCTGCACAGCCGCCCCGACGTGACCTGCCACGCGCTCGAGCTGTTCCCGGATACCCTGCGTCTGGCCGCCGCCAACGCCGAAAGCAACGGCGTTGCCGACCGCTTCGTCCCGGTGAGGGCTGACCTTCTGGACGACGGTCCCGACGCCCTCCGCACGTCGCTGCTGCAGCGGACGCCGGACGCCCCGCCGCTCTTTGACGTCATCCTCTCCAACCCGCCTTACATACCGTGCGCCGAGGTGGACGGACTCGCGCCGGAGCTTGCCTTTGAGCCGCGCGCCGCGCTGGACGGAGGCGAGGACGGCCTGACCTTCTACCGCGCCATCCTGCGCGATTACCGCACCCTCCTCCGGGACGGCGGCACGCTGCTGCTCGAGATCGGCGCCGATCAGGCGGCGGACCTTGAGCGCCTGTCCACATTCTTCCCGGGCTGGACGGACTTTTCCTGCCTTCGCGACCTCGGCGGGCATGACCGCGTGGTCGTCCTCCGCGCGGCGCAGACGTGACCATGCGCGCATATACTGACCCTGAAACCGTAAGAAAGGGGTATAACAGCTTTGAAAATCCTTGTTCTGGCCGGGGGACTTTCCCCCGAGCGTGACGTGTCGATCACCACGGGCAGCCTCGTCGCGGACGCGCTGGTGAGCCGCGGGCATCTCGTGTGCCTCTGCGACCTGTACACCGGTCTGGCCTTTGACGGCAGACAGCCTGCATTTTCCCGCGACCGTATCCCCCCGTGCCTTGTCAAGAGGTCCGAGCCGGACCTTGAAGCGCTCAAAAAGTCCTCGGGACGCGGAGACCGCCGCGTCGGTCCCGGCGTCATGGAGCTGTGCCGTGAGGCGGACGTCGTATTCATCGGCCTGCACGGAGACGTCGGTGAAAACGGGATGCTGCAGGCAGCGCTGGACATGGACGGCGTCCCCTACACCGGCTCCGACTATATCGGCAGCCTGCTGGCGATGGATAAAGACCTCTCCAAGCAGCTGTTCGTCCGTGCCGGGGTGCAGACCCCCCCGTGGATCCGCGTCGACCTGCCGGACGGATCGGCTGACGATGCCGTCGGGCGCATCGAGACCGCGATCGGGTACCCGTGCGTCATCAAGCCCGTCGCGTGCGGGTCGAGCGTCGGCGTGTCCATGCCCGGGAACAGGGAAGAGCTGAAGGCCGCGCTGACCTACGCCTCCGCGTACGGTCAGACCGTGCTGGCCGAGAAAAAGATCGTGGGCAGGGAACTGACGGTCAGCGTCCTCGGCGGACGCGTCCTGCCGTCGGTCGAGATCATCCCGGTCAAGGGCTTCTATAACTACGAGAACAAGTACCAGAAGGGCGCGACGACCGATGTGTGTCCGGCCTCGATCACGGACGGACAGCGCCTGCGTCTCGAGGAAGCCGCCCTCCGCGGGTTTGCCGCGCTCCGGCTGCGCGGGTACGCGAGATTCGATTTCATCATGGATGCTGCCGGAGAGATGTGGTGCCTTGAGGCAAACACGCTGCCCGGCATGACGCCGACGAGCCTGCTCCCGCAGGAAGCTGCCGCCGTCGGGATGGATTATCCCTCGCTGTGTGAGGAGATCATCCGGCTCGCGTTGGCAAAATGAACGCAAAAAGGATCCGTGCGTCGGCACGGATCCTCTTTGCTCTATTTTTTCTTCTTCCCGGAACCTTTTCCGCCGCCGTCGCAGCATTCGCAGTCGGCTCCGCTGCAGTCGCAGTCGCAGTCGCCGCCTGACAGTCCCAACACGATCGCCACGAAGACTCCGATGATCAGGAGATACCCGAAGCTCGCAAGGATCATGTATGCGTAGCTCTCGCCCGTCCCCTGCATGACGTAGAATCCGGCGATCATGTAGAAGAACAGGATCGTCAGCGAAAACCAGCAGAACGCCGCCGACGGGGAAACGAGCGGAACGTCAAATCGGGGACCGACGAAATACAGGATGATACAGCCAAGCCCCAGCACCGCGTTGACGATGCAGAGGACCTGCATAGGCCCGTCCTCCCAGCTGTCCCGCTGCAAAAGCAGGAGCAGGATCGTCACAATGGCGAGAAACGCCGCGGGCGCAAGCGCGTAAACGGGCAGCAGCGGGTCCGCGGTCGGCCCGACGAAACGGCAGGCGAACGCCGACGTGCAGCACAGCGTGCCGAACGTGTTCACCGGGACGATCAGGAACGTGAGCCACGCGGCGTGACTCCGCCCGATGCTGATGACGGCGGGCGCGATCATGAGGACAAAACATCCGCCCCCGATGGAGAGCGGCACCAGGGGATTCTCGAAGCATCTCCCGAACGGAATGGTCAGGAACGCGATCAGCAGGGCGCACAGCAGCCCGCCCAGCGTGATCCATGCAGCCTTGACGCGGTCCTTTTTCGGGATCCCGGGCTCGACCAGCACGAGCCGGCTTTTTCTCATGAACAACTCGGACATCTCTCATCACCTCTTTACTCCCATTGTATCATAAATGGACACAAATGTCAAGGAGATCCCCGGGGAATCTTGACAAAATCCCGGCGCGGTGGTATAATGTCTGCAATTCCGAAAACAGGGAGGGACCGCCATGTCCTACCGCATCAGACAAGCCACTTTTGACGACCTGCCCGTCGTCATGCCCATTTACGATCAGGCCCGCGCGTATATGCGTCAGAACGGCAACATGGATCAATGGACCGGCGGATACCCGTCCGAGGACGTAATCCGGAACGATATCGGACTCAACCACCTGTACGTATGCCTTGAGAACGACGAGATCGTCGGCGTGTTCTGCTTCTTCACGGACAACGAGCCGACCTATGACCGCATCTACGACGGCGCGTGGCTCAACGACGAGCCGTACGGCGTGATCCACCGCATCGGCGTGACCTCGCACCGGAAGGGCGTAGCGTCGTTCTGCTACAACTACTGTCTGCCGCGCTGCAAAAATCTCCGCATCGACACGCACCGCGACAATATCCCCATGCAGCGGTCGCTGGCCAAGAACGGCTTCTCCTACTGCGGCATCATCTACCTGCTGAACGGCGACGAACGTCTCGCATTCCAGAAGGTTTCACAAAAAGCCGGCTCACTTTCGTGAGCCGGCCCTTTTTTTACATATGCCTTCCGCCGCCGCCGTGCGTGCCGCCGGAGGAGGAATGGTGCGTGGAGGAACCGCCGCCGGAGGACGAGCTGCTCGTCTCACGACGGACACGGCTGATCGTGCTGTACAGGAAAGTATCCCGGCTGACGGTCATGTTCAGACTGTCCTCACGGATGTAGCTGCCCGCATACTTCTGCGTGTTCACGGTCTTGAGTTCACTCTTCATGCGCCCGGTGACGATCAGGGCGATGATCAGACCCAGCGCAAGCCCGACGAAGATCCAGATCTTGTCGTAAGCATAGAAGTCGTCGATCTCGGATCCCAGCGCGTCGATGAAGACGTTGAACGCGGCCGCATCGTTGCCCGAATCGCAGTAGGGCTGCATCCGGTCAAAGATGAGATCGATGTCGTAGTCCGTGAGGATGCTGATGCCCACGCCGGACGTGGAAAGATGGACGTACTTGTCGTACTCGTTCTTGTAGCGCAGGAGCAGGAAACCGTCCGTATTGATGCCGAAACGGTTGTCGTAATAGTCGTCGGCATAGGCCTCCGGCGACTTTCCGTTCAGGTCGCGCGTCGTCACGATGGCGATGTTGATGCCGTACTTCTCGACTAACTCCTTCATCCTCTGCAGCATGGCCTCCTCCTGACCGGGGGTCATCAGGTCTGCGTCATCGACCAGCAGCGCGGAGTGCGCGTCGTCAGCCGAGACGGTGACCGTCATGAGAAGCCCGGACAGAAGAAGCAGCGTGAAGAGGAACGAGAGGATGCGGGTGATGGTTTTCATGGCCGCACCCCCTTACAGCAGGTGGATCAGGTAGGATAACCCGATCACAGCCGCGGAGATGCCGGTCAGAAGGCCCCAGAACCACTTGTTGTACTTGCCCTTGTCCATAGGCAGGTTGCCGACGAACTTTCCGGTCTGACCGTTCATGGCGAACAGGTAGTTCTGCCCGTTCCACGTCGTGTTCAGCACCCAGACGGGCAGCAGCGCGTACTGCGTTTTGCCGTTGTTGAGGTGGACGGACGAATGCTCGGTCGTGACCATGGAGTACGCGGCGGTCGACTGGGCGAAGGTGTTGACCGTGCTGTTTCTGATGCGCTCGTTGGCGCGGGGCATACAATCCTCGCTCGATACGTCGTACTTGTCCGCAAAGAAGCCGGACAGGTAGGCGGTGGTGAAATCCACCGCCTCGCTGTAATCGTAGGGCTCGATGGATTCGGTCAGGTCGTTCGATATCGAGGACGAGCCGTCGACGGGAACGTGATCGAAGCTCATGCTGCCCTGACGGACCAGGGAGTAGAAGGAGGTCTCGGTGTAGGTGTAGTTTCTGTCTGCCCACATCCGGACCTTGCGTCCGCGGTAGCGGATCGTGGCGTCTGCCTCGGCGTCGTACAGCCAGAAGGGGACGTAGATGCCCTTTACCTCATCAAGGTGATTCTGATCCTTGAAGGCGTCGGGCAGGAGGCGCTTGCCGGACAGGTGCTTTGAGAGCGCGGCCACGGCAGCCTCCTTGTCCAGCTTGAAGGGGATGACCAGATCCGGCTTCATGCCGCCGGACAGCTTGCCGGACATGACGACGGGATTGCCGCAGTAGGGGCAGAACGAGGCGGCCGTGTTTTCGTCCGCGATGATCTCGCCCGCGCAGGACTTGCAGATGTAGGTGACCAGATTGTCAGCTTCACCGTCGCTCCATTCCTGGCTTTCGGTATCCCATTCCATGCTGTCCTCGGCCTCGGTCTCGAGGTCGGCGGCGAAATTCTCCAGCGTCCCGATCTCGAATTCCGTGTCGCAGTACGGACACTTCATTTTCTGAAGGGACGTGTCGAATTCAATGGCACCGCTGCAGCACGGACATTTGTATTCCTTGACGTTCTGATCCATAGGACTCACTCCTTACAGAGAGCGCCCGGTGATCAGCGGATATCGTTCTCGTCGAAGCGGTCACCGCACTGCGGGCAGAATTTGGGGGGATTCTTAGGGTCTGCAGGCTCCCAGCCGCACTTATCGCAGCGGTACAGGGGAGCGTCTGCGGGCTTCTTCGCACCGCAGTTGGGGCAGAACTTGCCGAGGTTGACGGAACCGCAGGAGCAGGTCCAGCCCTTCTGTTCCTCGGGCTTCTTCGCGCCGCACTCGGGGCAGAAGTTGCCGGTGACGACCGCACCGCAGGTGCAGGTCCAGCTGTTGGCGGGCTTGGCCTCAGGCTTCTTCGCACCGCACTCGGCGCAGAACTTGCCGGTAGCCATGTTGCCGCAGACGCACTTCCACGCATCGGCAGGAGCGGCTGCGGGCTGCTGAGCGGCCTGCTGTGCGCGCTGATCGGCGCCCATAGCGTAGAGGTTGGCGGTGTTGCCGCCGGCGACGTTCATGATGCCGCCCACGCCGATGATGCCGTTCATAGCGCCGTTGGGGTTGCCGGCAGCGGTCTGGATGGCGTTGGCGGTGGCGATGGTGGTCAGGCCTGCCGCACGGTTGGGATCCATGTAGCTGCCGACGCGCTGATCTTCCTTGAGTGCCTTCTGATCCTCTTCGGACAGAGTGACGGCGCCGAGGGAGACGTTGACGATGGACAGACCTCTCTTTTCGGACCAGCTTGCGGTCAGCTCCTTGTTGAGGTTGTCACGCAGCTCGGTGGTGTGCAGCATGAGCTGATTGGGGCGCAGCTCCAGCTCGGACAGCTTGCCGACGGCGGGCATCAGAGCGTCCATGAATTCGGCCTTGAGCTGGCCCTCGATCTCGGAGCGGCGGTACTCCTTGGAGACGTTGCCGCAGACGTTGGTGTAGAAGAGCAGGGGATTGGTGATGCGGTAGGAGTAAGTACCGTTCAGGCGGAGATCGACGTCACGGTCGATGTAGTTCTTGGTATCCACCACGCGGAAGGGGATGGGCGTTGCGGTACCGAACTTGTTGTCCATCAGCTCGAGGGTGTTGAAGTAGTAGACGCGCTGATCCTTGCCGGTGTCGCCGCCGTAGCCGATACGGGCGCCGATGGCCTTGAAGGTGTCGATCAGAGACTGACCGAACTTGCCGGCGAATAGGCTGGGCTCGGAGGAGGTGTTCCACGTGTACTGACCGGGCTCGCCGCAGAACTCAACGACCTTGCCCTGCTCGACGATGATCATGAACTGACCGTCAGCCACGGCGATGCCGGAGCCGTTGGAGATGATGTTATCGTTGCCCTTGGTATTGGAGGAACGGCCGGTGATCTGCTTGACGCCGCGGGTCATCAGGACGTCCTTGGGCATAGCCTCGCAGTAGAAGAATTCCTTCCATTGATCGGCAAGCACGCCTCCGATGGAATTGACAGCAGCTGCAATAAGTCCCATAGTAAAAAGTTCCTTTCTGTCGATAAAAGTCCCGGAAACCCGGTTATACATCTATTATATCATGAAAAAAATCATTTGTCAATGGTCAGGATGGGAAAGAAAAGGAAAAACAAATACGTTGCAGTTTTTTTACGCAGCATACAGTTTTCTTTCCACTCAATGACCTCCACCCTCACCCCCTGTCCCCCCGCTCCAGTGGAGCGGGAGCAAAATCTATATTATACTGGGAGAATGGAGCGGCCATGCCGCTCCATTCTCCCTGTACCCTAATCCCGCGTAGGCGTTTATGAAAAAGATGGCCACCATGACGGCACCCACCTATCTCATTCAGCGTAAACTCAACCTTGACCCCGCCCCGGCGCATCCCAAGCGTGGAGAAGAACCCACGTACTGTTAAATCATCAAACATCCCGCCAACACTCATTGACACCGCACGACAACTGTGATATAATGGTGCATGGAAAGGGGTGATACCGTTGGATACCACGAAAAGCGTAAATATTCTGTATGAGGACGCTGCGCTCGTCATAGCCGAAAAGCCTGCCGGAATGCCCTCCCAGCCGGACCCCAACGGCCAGCCTGACCTGTATTCCGCACTCTCTGTCTCCCGACCGGGACTTTCCCTCATCCACCGGCTCGATACACCGACCGGAGGCGTCATGGTCTTCGGCAAGACCTCACAGACCGCAGCGGCATTGTCTGCCGCCGTGCAGGATCATAACGTCTTCATCAAGGAGTACCTCTGCGTCCTGTCCAGTGCACCGGACGAGCCTGACGGCGAAATGAGCGACCTTTTGTTCCATGACTCCGTAAGAAATAAAACTTACCCCGTTGACCGCAAGAGAGCAGGCGCAAAGTCCGCCCGCCTCGCCTACCGCGTCGTCAGCACACTGCCTGACCGGCATACGCTCGTCCTCGTCCGCCTATATACCGGACGAACACATCAGATCCGCGCCCAGTTCGCGGCGCGCGGACTCCCCCTCGTCGGAGACGGTAAGTACGGTTCCCGTGAAAAGGCACCCTCCCTCGCCCTCTGGGCCGTGCGCCTGACCTTCCCCCACCCGCTGACCCGAAAGCCTGTGCAGGCCGTCAGCCTGCCGGATAACACCCGGTCCCCGTGGTCCGCCTTCGACTCCGAAGCGTGGAACAATGTTCTTTAAACCTTACATCGTTTTACCTCCGCCTCGCGTTTTTTCGTTTCCCGTCCCGTCAGCCGTGCATTGTGCGGTGATGCCTTAAGCCCTTCTTTCAAGAAGGGCTTAAGCGGGGCCCGGGGCAGAGCCCCGCAAAAAAATATCTCATACATAAAGGAGAATCACCATGCCGTTCCCGAAGGATTTCTTATGGGGCTGCGCCACCGCCGCCGGACAGGTCGAGGGAGGCGCACTTGAAGACGGACGTACACCGTCCATCTGGGATACCTTTGCCGCCATCCCCGGCAAGACCTATATGGGTCAGACTCCCGCCGTTGCCTGCGACAGCTACCACCGCTTCGACCGCGACCTCGACAATATGAAAAAGCTCGGCCTGAACGCCTACCGTATGTCCATCTCGTGGTCACGCGTCCTGCCCGAAGGCACCGGCCCCCTGAATCAGAAGGGCGTCGACTACTATAAGCGCTGCTTTGAAAAACTGAACGAAGCCGGCATCACCCCCGCGGTCACTCTGTACCATTGGGACCTCCCGCAGGTGCTGGAGGATAAGGGCGGCTGGGTCAACCGCGACTCCATCGAATGGTTCGGCGAGTACGCGGAAAAGATGTTCCGCACCTTCGGAGACGTCGTCCCCATGTGGGCTACGGTCAACGAGCCGATCGCCACCTACGTCGGCTACGCGATCGGCGCGTTCGCACCCGGACGCCATAACGAGGCTGAAGGCAACCAGGCCCGCCATAACATCCTCGTCGCCCACGGAAAAGGCGTCGAGGCATTCCGCGCGGTCAATCCCAAGGACTCGAAGATCGGCATCGTCATCGACATCTGGAAGCGCCACGCGCTGACCGACTCGCAGGCCGACCACGACCTCATGGTCGACGAGGACGAGCGCAACTGGAAGTTCTATACCGATCCCGTACTGGGCGGCCGCTACTCCGACTATATCCTTGAGCATCTCGAGCGCGAGGGGACCCTCATGCACATAGGACCGGACGACCTGCGCCTTATGCACCTGCCGATCGACTTCTACGGCCTCAACGTCTATAACCGTGTGCCCGTCACGACAGACCGGCAGGCCCGCGCCGACTATACGCAGGGCGGCAACTTCATGAACAACGCCTCGGAGTACTACCCCAAGGCGATCTCGGACGCCGTCCGCATGATCAATAAGATGTACGACCTGAAGATCCCGATCTACGTCACCGAGAACGGCACCTACGCCGTCGGCGACGAGCCGGTCGGCCCTGACGGCATCATCTGCGATGACGACCGCATCCGCTATATCAACGGCTTCCTCTCCGAGCTGGAGACCGTCATCAACGAGGGCTGCGATGTCCGCGGCTACTTCCTCTGGTCGCTGATGGATAACTTCGAGTGGTCCGCCGCCTATAACTACCGCTTCGGCATCCAATCCCTCAACCGGGAGACTTTGCAGACGGAGTGGAAGAAATCCGCGTACTTCTACCGTGACTTCATCCGCCGCGCGAGAGGACTGTAAGGAGAAGACGGACATGAAAACCTTCCTTCTCGGCTCCTTCAACATCTGTTCCGCGCATTGGCGCGAGGGACACTACACCGACCAAAACCTCTCCATGATCGCCGATAAGATCCGGGAGAGCGGCGTCGACGTCTGCGCTCTGCAGGAGGTCGACCGCGGCGCTGCCCGGTCTGACGGCGTCGATATGCCGGCGCGCCTCTCGGACATGAGCGGCCTGCATCATCACTACTTCATCAAGATCCGCGATTTTCAGGGGGGAGAGTACGGCACCGCGATCCTCTCCCGCTTCCCGATCACGGCCGCGGAGACCCTGAACTTTGACGTAAAGCTCGCAAAGCAGGGTACCTCCTGCGGGTACGTCGTGCTGGACGCGGACGGCACGCCCGTCACGGTCTGGAACACGCACCTGTCGGTCGAGAGCGAGGACGCCAATACCGACACGCTGACCTGCCTCTCCGATATCCTGCGCAGATCGCTCGACGCACACCCCGAGGGCTTCTTCTGCTGCGGCGACTTCAATACCGTCCCCGCAAAGGTCGCCTCGTATATCCCGTTCGTGCGCCTCTCGCACGACGGACTCATCACCTACTCCGACAAGGCCTCCATCGACCATATCCTGTCGGCAGGGAAGTGCCGGACCGCTGATCCCCGCGTCTTCGACACACAGTACGACGGGACGACCGACCATCATATGCTGATCTGCCGCGTACGCGTGGACGATTGAGTGAGAAGTGCAGACAAAGACAGACCAAAACAAAAAAGAAAACAAACGTAAAACACGATTAAGGAGGTCCCCCGCATGACCGATCAGAAAATGAATCCCTCGGACGTCTCGTCCGAATACGCCGTCGTTCCGCCCGCCGCCCCCGCAGCCGGGGACAACGCGGCTCCGGCGCCGAGAAAAAGCTGCCCGAAATGGAAGATCGTGCTGCCCATCGTCATCACCGCCGGCGTGCTGCTCAATGCCGCCGTCCTGCTCGTGGCCGGATTCTTCTTTATTTCCGATCCGGTCAGAAGCACCGGGCGGTCCCTTTCCTCGCTGTACGCCGACGTCGGCGACGTGATCCCCGATCTTGACGACGGCGTGACCGTGACGGCGGACGGCAGGCTGAACGGCTCCGTCCTCGATATACTCGGCGGGAACGAGATCAGATATACCGTCTCGGCCGCCTCGGACATGGATCGGAACGCCATGCTCTCCGTCTCCGCCGAGGCTGACGAGGCGGAAAGCGTATCGCTGTCCGCGTCCCTCAATGACGACGATCTTGCCGTCTCCTTCCCGATGCTGTTCGGGGATAAGGCCGTATCGCTGAGACTCAGGACGCTCCCGGACGATCTCGCACAGTCCGCTCTCGCGCCGTCGGCCGGGACCGAGGTCTCCCTCGACGAAGCTTCGTATGAGATGATCATGACCTACGCCCGGCAGCTGGCTGACCTGTACAAGCAGGTCGACGAGCCCGCGACAGGCGATGACGCGTCCGACGATGCGTCCGACGCATGGGCAGAGGCCCTGACCGCCGTCCGCCGCGACTTTGCGGATCTCGCCCGGGTCGGCTCTGTCGTCAGGATCGTCGAGGTCAACGGCAGGAAAAAGCCGGCTAAGGCGACCGCCTACCAGCTCGACAACGACGGCATCAAGGCGCTGTTTGCTTCGGTCCGCACGCATATCATCGACAACGACGAGCTGATCTTCCCGGAAGAACTCATCGTGACGGTGGAGGAGCAGGAAATCGATCCGCGTGAGCTTCTTGACGATATCGAGGAATCCGTAAACGAGATGCTCAAGGAGTGCCGCGTCACGCTGGACCTTGTGCTGTACGAGGCCTTCGGCAAGCTGCTCCGCGTCGATGGCGTCCTGACCGAGACGATCCTCGACCGCAAGGGAGAGCCGACCGATGACGTACTGACCGACACGCTGTCCGTCGAGATCACCCCCGGGACCGACGGACGCCTGCACTTCTTCTTCGTCGAGAATGAGACCGACGGCAAGGAGGAATACTGCGATCTCTATATAGAACTCGATCTCGACCGCGAAAAGACCGGGGACACGTTGCTGATCGATCTCCGTGCGCCGGAGGAAACGGTCACGGGCAAGCTGGCCGCGCGCCGGGTCCTGATCAAGGCCGCGCTCGACCGCAAAAAGGGCGACAGATTCGCCCTCAACGCCCGCCTCTGGACGGCAGTCGGAAAAACCGAATACCCCGATATCGACACGGATACCGCCTCCCCGGACACGCATTTCTCCGTATCCGGCAGTGCGGCACGTAATAAGAAAACGCTGTCCCTGACCCTGTCCGATCTGACGCTGACCGGCGGACCGGCACTCGATCCGTCCATTAAGTCCGTCAGCATCAACGGACAGTTCCTCGCCTTGTCCGTATCCGGCGGAAAGCCTGACGTCCCGCGCGGGAACGACGCTGATCTACTGACGGATATGTCGGCGGATGAGATCAAGAGCCTGTTCAGCGCCGGAGACGATCTCCCGGTGCTCGAGGCGTGGGACAGAGTGCTGAACGGGCATCTGATGTCAATCGCCTTTACGCCCGAGGACGTGGCATCCGTCGTGATCGACCTGCCTTACGATCAGGTTTGTGAGGCTTCCTACGCGCCGATGCCCGGTGCCGTGTTCGGCGTGAATACCGAGTTTGTCCGCTACGATCCCTCGTGCAACCGTCTGTTCGTCACGAATCCCGACTCAAGCGGCGGCAAAACCGACATCAACGTCTACGACGGTGATACGCTGGCCTATGTCGGCACCTACTCCTTCAATGGAAATATCGAGGCTATGGACGCATACGACGGCTATCTCCTGATCTCGAGGACTACGGAGACCGTCGACAACAGCGGCCTGACGGTCGTGAGCGGCTGCTCTCTTGAAGAATTGTACGTCTTCTCTTATTTCGACCTGTGGAGAGGCGTCCCCGTCAACAAGGATACCGTTGCCGGCGTATGGGTCTATAACGGAAAGGCTTACGCCGTCAATCACGATCAGTGGTGCACCAACTTCGTCACGATCGACCTGGCTTCGGGAAGGGCCGAGGTGGTGAGCGACGCGAACACGATGCTCATGTATCAGCCGATCGGGTGTATCGACCGCTCAAGGGGCATGCTGTTCCTCGCGGACAGCGCAGTCTCCAATACCAACCTCTACGTCTACGATCTGACCACCGGTCTTGAGATCTGCACCGACGGCGGCTACTTTGAGAAAGAGCTGTCTTATTTCAATTATCAGATCCCGTACTTCAACGGAGTCTGCTTCAGCTGGGGCAGTTCCTTCTTTGACGGGAATCTGGGCGTAAAGGATCTCTTTGATATGGTGCTGCCCTTTGAGCCGCAGCCCGGATTTTCCGTCCTGTGGATGAACGGCCGGATGATGATCAGCCGTGTCACGACGGAATCCGGCTCCGTGTACCTGCTCTCCAATGAGAACGGTACCGTCTCCGGCACCTTCCCGGAGAACGAGAACGTGCTTGCGTTTCTTGATAAGGGCGACGGAAGCTGCTATCTGCTTGTGACCGATACCGCGAAAGGAGAGGTCCGGCTCATCAGACGTACCTTCACGGAGCGGCGCGCGTTCGGCCCGCATTGAAAAAAGCAGCCCGGCTGCCGCAGGAGCGGCAGCCGGGCTGCTTTAATTCATGTATAAAAGTTCTTGAGCGGGGCGCGGGGCAGAGCCCCGCATAATACTCATGCTTCCTCTTTGTGCGTGACGACGGCCTCGCCTTCGCCGTTGACAAAGGCTTTCGTGATGGTCACGGTGTCCACGGTGTCGTCCGACGGGATCTCGAACATCAGCTTCATGAGGAGCTGCTCGATGATCGCGCGCAGACCGCGCGCACCGGTGTTGCGCGCCAGTGCTTCGGACGCGACGGCTTCCAGCGCCTCGTCCTCGAACACCAGACGAACGTGATCCATGCCGAACAGCTTCATGTACTGCTTGGTGACCGCGTTCTTCGGCTCCTTGAGGATGCGGACCAGCGCGTCACGGTCGAGGTCGTCCAAAGAGACGATGACGGGGATACGCCCGACCAGCTCGGGGATCAGACCGAACTTCAGAATATCGTGCGGAGTGACGTCCTTGTAGATCTCACCGGCGGACAGCTCGGCCTTCTGCTTCACGCTGCCGCTGAAGCCCATGACGGACCCGCCCTTGCGCTTCTCGATGATGCCCTGCAGACCGTCGAACGCACCGCCGCAGATGAACAAAATGTTCTCCGTGTTGATGCGGATCATGTCCTGCTGATAAGGATTTTTGCGTCCGCCCTGCGGAGGCACGGAGGCAACGGTGCCCTCAAGGATCTTGAGCAGCGCCTGCTGCACGCCCTCGCCGGACACGTCGCGCGTGATGGACATATTCTCGCTCTTACGGGCGATCTTGTCGATCTCGTCGATATAGATGATGCCCTTTTCGGCCTTTTCGATGTCGTAGTCCGCGGCCTGGATCAGACGCAGCAGGATGTTCTCGACGTCCTCACCTACGTATCCGGCCTCGGTCAGCGTCGTCGCGTCCGCGATGGCGAACGGGACGTGCAGCGTCCGGGCGAGCGTCTGCGCGAGATAGGTCTTGCCGACGCCGGTGGGACCGAGCAGAAGCACGTTGGACTTCTGGACGTCGACCTCCTCCAGCCCGTCGAGATACGGGTTCACGGTCTTGGGCTGCCCCTTGCGGCGGCCCTTTTTCTCAGGCGCCTTGGATAGCAGACGCTTGTAATGGTTGTATACGGCGACGGACAGCGCCACCTTGGCCCGGTCCTGACCGATGACGTAGTCGTCCAGCGTAGCCTTGATGGACTGCGGCTTCGGCAGGGTCTCCAGCGTCAGCTCGTCCTTGTCGCCGGGGGCGGCCTGGGACGGGCTTTCCGCTTCGTCGATCAGGTTGGCGCACAGATCCACGCACAGGTCACAGATGAACGAGCCGGTCGGAGAAGGGATCAGATAATTGACCTGCTTCTCATTGCGTCCGCAGAAGGAACAGAAATGCAGAGTCTGCGTCTTGCTGCCGTTTCCGTCCGAATTGTTTTTTGAAGGCATGGGACTGATTCCTTTCTTACAGAGGATCAGGCGCGATTGGTCAGGATCTTGTCGATCAGACCGTATTCAAGCGCCTGTGCGGCGGTCATGAAGTTGTCGCGGTCGGTATCCTTTTCGATGGTTTCAACGGACTTACCGGTGCGCTCGGCGAGGATGGAGTTCAGCATATCGCGCGTGCGGAGCAGCAGATCGGTACGGATCTTGATATCCGAAGCCTGACCCTGCGCGCCTCCGAGCGGCTGGTGGATCATGATCTCACTGTGGGGCAGGGCATACCGCTTGCCCTTGGTGCCGGCTGCCAGCAGGAACGCGCCCATGGAGGCGGCCATGCCGATGCAGATGGTGGAAACGTCACACTTGATGAACTGCATGGTGTCGTAGATGGCCATACCGGCCGTGACGGATCCGCCGGGGCTGTTGATATAGAAAGAGATATCCTTGTCGGGGTCCTGCGCCTCGAGGAAGAGCAGCTGCGCGACCACGAGGGACGCGGTCGCATCGTTGACCTCATCGGACAGGAAGATGATGCGGTCGTTCAGAAGGCGGGAGAAAATGTCAAAAGAGCGCTCACCGCGGCCGGTCTGCTCAATGACCATGGGGACAAGCGCGGCACGGGGATCGGGATTGATGAAATCAGTCATCATAACAGAAGCACCTCATTCTTTCATAATATGTAGAGACGGCGGCGTGACGTGCAGACAAGTTTGCCACGACCGGGCACTCGGGCACCGGCCGTGGCATCGGAAAAGGGAAATCAATCAGCCTTGGCGGGAGCCGTGGTATTCGCCTTGACCAGCTCCATAGCCTTCTTGACCTTGATATCATCCGTCAGGGAGGCGGTGGGGATCATGGACTTGATCTGATCGGCTTCCATCTTGTAGTTCTCGGACAGGCGGGCGTACTCGGCCTCGATCTCCTCGTCGGAAGCGGTGATGCCTTCGAGGTCGGCGATCTTCTCGAGAGCCAGACGGGTCTTGACGTAGGACTCGGCCTGCGGACGGAGCTGCTTTCTCATGCCGTCGAGATCCATGCCCGTGTACTTGAAGTAGGTCTCAAGATCCAGGCCCTGCATCCGCAGACGGTTGTCGTAGTCGCGCAGCAGGTTTTCGGTCTCGGCCTCGGACATAGCCTCGGGGATCTCCTCACCGGCGAGCTTCTCGTTGAGGGCCTTGACGACAGCCTCCTCGAAAGCGGACTCGGCAGCGTCCTCGTGTCTCTTGGCGATCTTTGCCTTGATATCGGCCTTGTATTCATCAAGCGTATCGAATTCGGAGACGTCCTTTGCAAAATCGTCGTCCAGCTCGGGAAGCTCGATCTTCTGGATGGCCTTCAGCGCGGTCTTGAAGACGGCAGGCTTGCCGGCAAGCTCTGCGGCGTGATACTCCTCGGGGAAGGTGACGTTGACGTCGAACTCATCGCCGATCGCGTGGCCGACGATCTGATCCTCGAAGCCGGGGATGAAGCTGCCGGAGCCGAGCTTCAGGGAGTAGTCCTCGCCCTTGCCGCCCTCAAAGGCGGTACCGTCGACGAAGCCCTCGAAGTCGATCTTGACGGTGTGACCCATCTCGGCGGGAGCGTCGGTGACGTCGATCTCGCGGGAGTTGCGCTCCTGCACGATCTTCAGCTCGTTGTCGATCTCGAGGTCAGTGACCTCGGCGATCTCCTTGGCGGCCTCGATGCCCTTGTAGCCCTCGATCTCAACGGCGGGCTTGACGGGAACGACTGCGGTGAAGGTGATGCCGTCGTCGCCGATATCCTTGATATCGAAATCGCCGCGGCCCACGGGCTCGATGCCGGCCTCCTTGAGAGCGGCCTCGTAAGCGTCGGGGATCAGGTCGTTGGCGGCGTCCTCATAGAACACGCCCTTGCCGTACATACGCTCGATGATGCTTCTGGGAGCCTTGCCCTTGCGGAAGCCGGGAACGTTGATGTTGGCCTTCTGCTTGTTATAGACCTTGTTGACAGCCTTTTCAAAGGTCTCCTTGTCGACCGAGAACTCGAGCGTATAGGTGCTCTTTTCGGCCTTTTCGCACTTGATAAGAGTCATGAGTGTCAAAATCCTTTCATTTAATCAGGCATAACCCGAATTTTTACATACAACGTATATTTTACCGTTTTTTGTGCAATTTGTCAATAGGATTCCGAGAACTTTCCCGGAAACGTGATAACGAAAAACGGGATTGCGGAAAAGCGCGTTTTTGTACACAATGCACACACGGGCGCATCACTCAACGTATTCGCCGGGCCGGATGGGCATCAGTTGGAAGTTGAGAAAATCGGAGGAGCAGAGCGTCATCGAAATGCCCTCGAAATCAAAGCTGCGGGGCATACCGTACATCCCGTGTATATGCCCGAACCAGCACTCGCGGATATCGTATTCGTGCAGAACGTCCACGAACTCACGGCAGACGAAATCCAGCCACACGGGCGGGAAGTGGAGAAAGACCGCGATCGGGGGCGTCCGCCCGGTGAGCGCCGCCTGCTCGTCACGCAGCCTGACGGCCTGATCGAGGCTGAGCCGCAGACGTATGACCTCGCGGTTGACGATCCGGCGGTAATCCACCGATCCGACGGTCAGCTGCTGCTTCTCGTCGAGGAACCAGCCGCGCGTGCCGCAGAGGACCGCGTCCTCGACGACGTAGGCGTTGTTGTACAGGATACGCACGGAGTCGATGCCGTGTGCGGTGAAGAAGCGGTTCATTTTGGAAGCCGTGGACCACCAGAAATCGTGATTGCCCTTGCCGATCAGCTTTTTGCCGGGCAGGGATTGGATGAACTGAAAGTCGGACAGCGAATCCTCCAGCGTCAGCGCCCACGATATGTCGCCGGGGATGACGACGGTGTCGTCCGGGGAGACAACGGCCTCCCAGTTCTTTCTGATTTTTTCGGTATAGCCTATCCAGCGTCTGCCGAACACCTCCATGGATTTGTTGGTGGCGGAATCGGTGGACAGGTGCAGATCGCTCATGACAAAGACGGACAAAGAGGCATGCCTCCTTTCTGCTGTACGTTTGTTTCGGGCAGGGGCAACGAGAAAAAAGCAAGGTATAAAAAGCATCCGAAGGACACATACTCCCCGTGAGCGGTGCGGCGTCCGCCGCCCGCTATATCATGAGTAAGGCAGGTTATGTGCTATGGACGACAAGAAAAGATTCGGATGCCTCAACGGCGTGTGCTGCGACGTCAAGAACTGCGTCTACCACGAGGGTGACGACCGCTGCACGGCAAAGGAGATCACGGTCGGGCCCTCCTACGCCGATACGAGCAGCGATACCGCCTGCGCGACCTTCAAGCCCTGCGAGAGCTGCAAGGACAGCGGCAGCTGCACGATCTGACGGGAAAAACCACGGGTCACGGATCCTCCGTGCGGAGGATCCGGACGGCGCGGGTGTACATATCGTTACTTATCGCAGAAAGCCAGCACGGCGGCGGGCATCTCGTCCGCGCCGATAACACTCGTGAACCGGACCTCGCGCTCACGCAGACCGCGCAGCGGGTAGGGGATCTCGGTCCCCGTCAGGGCGGACAGCGCGTCCAGCGCGTCCAAGGGGTCCTTCGGCAGCCCGATATCCTTGGTCAGGGAAGCCAGCACGTCGGCCGCGAACTTGTAGGGGCTGGCCGTGGAATCCACCACGAGCGGCGTCCCGTCGTTGTTCTTTTTCTTGTCGAGGTACTCCTCCGCGGCGTGCAGACCGACGGCGGTATGCG
Organism: Clostridia bacterium; assembly: GCA_024404505.1. Lineage (GTDB taxonomy): Bacteria > Bacillota > Clostridia > Oscillospirales > CAG-272 > CAMEON01. The sequence goes on along the minus strand of JAKSPU010000009.1, from coordinate 24,242 downwards.
TGTCGGCGAGGTAGCCGTGGCAGGTGAAGTACGAGGCGATCTCCTCAGCCGTCCAATGCTCGGAGGCGTAGTAGCCCCGGAAGTCCGCGGTCACGGCGGCGAGCGTATCCCCGTCGATCGTGTACGAGCCCTTTTCGGAAAGCTCCTTCATCCACGCGGCGGTCTTCTCCTCACCGGCGGCGACCCACAGGAGCCGCTCGAGGTTCGAGGAAATGAGGATGTCCATCGACGGCGACATGGTCATGTGGAACGCACGGTTGCGGTCGTAGGTGCCCGTTTTGAAGAAGTCGGTCAGGATCTTATTGCGGTTGGACGCGCAGATCAGCCTGCGGATGGGCAGCCCCATGCGCTTGGCGAGGTACGCGGCAAAGATGTTGCCGAAGTTGCCGGTCGGGACGCAGACGTCCATCGGCTCGCCCATTTTCAACACGTTCCGGTTGAGGAAGTCGCAGTACGCGGAGACGTAGTACACGATCTGCGGCGCGAGGCGTCCCCAGTTGATGGAGTTGGCGGAGGACAGGATGAAGCCCTTGTCATTGAGGGCGGCAGCCATGTCTTTGTCGCCGAAGATCTTTTTGACGCCGGTCTGCGCGTCGTCGAAATTGCCCTTGATGGCGCAGACGTTCACGTTCGAGCCGGTCTGCGTGGCCATCTGCAGTTTTTGCACACGACTCACTCCGTCCACAGGGTAAAATACCATAATGCGGACGCGGTCCACGTCCTTGTATCCCTCAAGGGCGGCCTTGCCGGTGTCGCCGGACGTCGCCACGAGGATCAGCGCCTCGCGTGTCTCGCCGGTCTTGACCAGCGCGCGGGACAGAAGGCGCGGCATGATCTGCAGCGCCATGTCCTTGAACGCGGCGGTCGGGCCGTGCCACAGCTCGAGCGTGTACACGTTGTCGTGGACGGAAACGAGCGGAGCGGGACCGCCGGGGAAGGACTCGGGACTGTACGCCGCGGTGCAGTCGGCGAGCAGCTCGTCGCAGGTGTAGTCGGTGAGGTAGAGGGAAAGCACCTTCGCGGCGCGGACGGGATAGTCGTCGCGGCACAGCACGTCGATCATGTCAGGGGTCAGCGGGGGGATGCTTTCGGGGACGAACAGACCGCCGTCGGGGGCAAGACCCATTTTGATGACCTCGGCGGAGGTGTACTTTTTGCGGGCGGGGTCACGGGTGGATTGGTACAGCATAACAAACTCCTGATTCAATTACAGATTGCGGACGGAGAAGTCGTAGAAATTCTTCCAGAAGATCTTATGGATCTGTTCCTCGGTATAGTTGTGTCTGGCGAGCGCCTCCGCGATCAGCGGCAGATCGCCGACGTGGCGCAGGGGAGGCGTCAGATCACAGCCGTCAAGGTCGCCGCCGATGCCGATGACGTCCTCGCCGCCGAGCGCCATGAAGTGGTCGAAGTGGTCGACCAGCCTGTCGAGCGTCGCGGGCGTGACGGCGCAATTCGATACGAACTCGGTGTAGAGGTTGATGCCGATCACGCCGCCGAGCTGTTTGAGGACCTCAAAGTGACGGTCGCGCAGGTTGCGGGAGTGCGGATGCACGGCGTAACTGTTGGAGTGCGACGCGATGAAGGGCTTGTTGTACCGGAGCGCGATCTCGATCACGTCGTCAACGGACTGCTCGGAGGCGTGCGACACGTCGGGCAGGATCCCGCGCTCGAAGCATCCGGCAACGACCTGTTTGCCGAAGTCGGTCAGGCCCTCGTTCGTGTTGTGGGAGCCGCCGATGCAGGTGGGACCGCCCCACAGGAGCGTCAGATACCGTACGCCGAGGTCCTTGAGGATGTCAAGGCGCTCGAGCCTGCCGGCCAGCAGACGCGCGTCCTCGACAGCGAGGATGCAGGCGTGTCTGCCCTCGGCAAAGGCCTTTTCAAGCCCCTTGCCGCTGTCGACCATCACGGCACGGTCGGAGAGGCGGGCGACCTCCTTCCTGAAGTAGTCGGCGACACTCAGAAAATCGGTCCAACAGGCCTCGTCGTCCTTGCGGCGGTTGCTCCAGACGGCGTAGAACTGCGCGTAATTCTCAAAACAGGAGCCCTTTTCGAGGTCGATGTGGCAGGAGTTCCTGTCAAGCGGTTGATTGCGCTCCCATATCTCGGAGGCGGTGTCGCAATGGGTGTCAAAAAGGGAAAGTTTCATGATATCGGTATCCTTTCGGTCAGAATTTTTACTTGGCTTTGACGGCGTTCCGGTAGACCCTGACCGCCGTAACGGTATGCGTGCCTTCCGGCGTGCGTTTCACGTAGACCTCGGCCACGTCGATGCGCGGCTGTTTCCCGGTCGGGTGGACGCGGAGGTAAGCCTGTGCGGCAAGCACGGTCCGCTCCCGCTTGGACTTGTCGACGGCGTCCGCCGGACGTCCGAACCGGCTGCGGACGCCGGGGGTCTGCGTCCGCGTCTTGACCTCGACGAACGCGATGCCGTCCGCGTCCTCGACGATGAGGTCCAGCTCACACCGCCCTTCGCGGACGTTGCGTCCGACGACGGTATAGCCGCTCTGTGTGTACCATTCGGCGGCGGCCTGCTCGCCGAACGCGCCGACGGTCAGATTGACGGGCTTTCCGGCGTCACTCATTGCTTTTCTCCGCGGGCTCATTGAGGAAACGGATGAATTTCGTGCGGTGGATCGGCGACGGACCGTATTTCCGGAGCGCGTCCATGTGATCCTTCGTCCCGTATCCCTTGTGTTTGGCGATGCCGTACTGCGGATACGTCCGGTCCAGCTCGTCGCACATCCGGTCACGGGTGACCTTGGCCAGCACGGACGCGGCGGATATCGACATGGACAGCGAGTCACCCTTGACGACGGCCTTGGCGGGGATCGGGAAATCGCGGTCGATATTGCCGTCGATCAGCGCGAAGTCGGCGGGGTACGGCTCGTCGTTCTGGGTATGGAGCGAGGCGATCGCCCGGCGCATGGCGAGCAGATCGGCCTCGAGTATGTTCAGCGCGTTGATCTCTTCGACGGAGCCCTGCGCGATCCCGAAGGCCAGCGCCTTCTCGCAGATCACGTCGAACAGCGCCTCCCGCTTTTTCGCGGTCAGCTTCTTGGAGTCGTTGAGCCCAGGAATCTCGGTACCGGGCGCGAGGATCACGGCAGCCGCGACCACGGGACCGCACAGCGGTCCGCGTCCGGCCTCGTCCACGCCGCAGACGGCCCTGAAGCCTTGCTCATAAAGCAGGTTTTCGATCTCGTAATCAGGCATCGGGGGCCTCCTTTCCGGCGTCCGTGCCGCAGGGGGATTCATCCCGTGCCGGTCTGTCAAGCGTGATGCGTCCGATCTTTGCCGCGCGGAACTCGTCGATCAGCAGGTTTGAGGCGCGCTCGTTGTCCACGATGCCGCCGGGCAGCAGGCAGCCGCGCTTTTTGCCGATCAGCTTCACGAGGTCGCCGTCGGAAAGCGCCTGCAAGCCGTCTGCGTCCGTCAGCTTGTAGCGGGAAGCCAGCAGGGCAGGGTAGAGCGTCCGCAGCCGGTCGACCATCACCCGCGCGAGATGCTCGACGTCCAGCACGTCGTCCTTGATCGCGCCGGTCAGGGCGAGGTTTTCGCCGATCACCTGATCCTCGAAGCGCGGCCACAGCACGCCGGGCATATCGAGAAGGTCGATGCCGAACTTCGTGGAGACCCACTGCTTGTCGCGGGTCACACCGGGCCTGTTTTCCGTTTTCAGCTTGGAAACGCCGCTCATGCGGTTGATCAGCGTGGATTTGCCGACGTTCGGCACGCCGACGACCATCGCACGCAGGTGACGTCCCGTCTGGCCCTTGGCCTCGTAGCGCTCCACACGCTCGTGGAGGACGTCCCTGATCGCGTCCGGAAGCTTGTTGAGTCCCTCGCCGGTCACGCAGTCGCACAGAAGGCAGACCGTGTGGTCGTCCGTGTACTGCCGCACGAAGGCGCGGCTCTGAACGGGATCGGCCAGCGACGCTTTGTTCAGAAGCAGGATGGTGGGCTTGTCGCCCGTCATTTTCCGCAGTTCGGGGTTGCGGGAGCTGACCGGCACGCGGGCGTCCAGCACTTCGATGAAAATGTGTACGTTTTTCAGGTTTTCCTGGATCAGCCGTCGGGTCTTGGCCATGTGGCCGGGAAACCATTGGATATGTTCGGAGGGCATGGTATCTTCCTTTTCTGTTTTATTTCCGGGCGGATCCGCCGCAGTTCGCGTCGCCGAGGTTGGCGATGACCTTGCCGAGCACCTGACGCTCATCGACGTACCCGACCTGTATGGTCCGGCTGTCGGAGGAATGGTTGCGGTTGTCGCCCATGACGAACAGCTTGCCCTCCGGCACGGTCGTCTCGAATACCTTGGTCTGTGCGTCGTAGCCGTACATCGGGTACTGCGTCAGCTTACCGATATCCTGACCGCTCTGGTCGAGGTAGTGCGCCCATCCGTCGTCGATCTTTACGCCGTCCACGAACACTTCCATCGTGCTGTAATCGTACCGGACGGTCTGTCCGCCGACCGCGATGATGCGCTTGACCAGCGGCTCGTTGAAGTGATCGTAGGTCTCGCTCGTCATGTGGAAGACGATGATGTCGCCCGGCTTGGGGTCCACCAGCGAGGTCGTGATCAGCATCTCGTTGTCGTGCAGCGTGTTGCGCATGGAGCTTCCGTCCACGCGGCAGAGACGGAACGCCAGCGTGAAGACCAGCAGCACGGCGGCTACGGAGAACACGAGGATCTCGACGTAGTCGAACAGGTCCGACACGAAGGAGTGCGGCTGCTGCTCCTCACCGCCCTCCGGTGCGGGCTCCTCGTCGTACGCCTCGATGCCGACGACCTCGATCGCCTGCTCCTCACCGTCCTCCGGTGCCGCGGCTCTGACGGCCTCGCCGGCTTCGGCAGCGTCAGCCGTATTCACGTCCTGTATGTTCTCATTCATTTCATCGTTCAATTCATTCATTTCCGTCATGTGGAAAAACCTCTCTTTCCGTCCGTCCGCGCAAAATGCCGGCCGGACAAACATCTACCTATCATAGTATTATATCATATTCCGCCCCGGCACGCAAGAGCTAAACGCGAATTTACGAAAATTTTATAAAAAAGATGAACGTATCCCTTGCGCGGCGGAACGAAATATGATATACTTATTATGAAGAGATCCGCCCGACGGCGGGAAAGGAAGATTAGTACTATGAATGACGAGCAGCTTGACGAGAAAACGAGGAACGCCCGGAAACTGAAGCGGAATATCCTGATCGTGTTCGGAGCCATGATCGTGTTCATCATCATCGCGATCCCGCTGCTTAAGCTGCTTGACGGCGGCAGAAGTGAAGATGATCCGCAGGAGCGAAAGACATACGCGCCCGCGCAGGCCTTCTTCGAGGAGCCGGACTTTGACTACGACATCATGAAGGACAAGGAGTACCTGTCCCTCAACCGGCAGGTCATGGTCGAGAACAGCATGACCGGCGTGACCGAGGTCATGGACGAGAAGAACCGTTACGCCTTCGGCGAGGAAACGGCCGTCATCTACGATATGCTCATGCTGATCATCAAGGGAGACTATGAGGACTACGACGCGCTGTTCACCAAGGAGTACCGCAAGAGAAACCCCGAATCCGAGCCGTTCACGATGCAGCAGCTTTACGATATCCATATCATGAAGATGCCGGGCGAGACCATCACCGAAAAAGGGAACTCCTACACCGCCTACGTATTCCGCGTGGACTATAAGATCAACAAGAACAACGGCACCTTCCGGACCGATATCGGTGAGCGGGAATCCCGGACGCAGGTCATCATTGTGGTCGAGCAGGGCGGAAAGATGCTGATCAACAGCATCAGCTGATACGATTCACACGAACAATTATAAAGGTATAAAAACTCTTGAAAAACTTTGCGAAAAGGTATTGACAATCACCTGATTGTGTGCTATAATCAAGACAGAACATCAGAAAGGAGTACCCTTGTATGTGGTTTCAGATTTTCGGACAGCCTTTGCAGCTCGCCGCGTCGGTGCTGATCGACAAGGTCAATTACATCCATCCCGCGTTCTGGCTCGCGGTCCTGATCTTCTCGATCGTGGTTGAAAGCGTGACGTCGGACCTCGTTTCCATCTGGTTTGCCCCCGCAGCCTTCGTGTCCATGATCCTCTCGTTCTTCTTCAACCTGACCGTCCAGATCATCGCCTTCGCCGTGATCTCGATGACGCTCATCATCCTCTCCAAAACGCTGCTCAGGCGGACGCTCGAGAAGAACGTCGGCAAGCCGCAGTCCGGCGTAGAGCAGCTGATCGGCACGGAGGTGCTGGTCGTCGAGGACATCGACAACGACAGCGAGGCCGGCGCCGTCAAGGTCAACGGACAGCTCTGGTCCGCCCGCACCGAGTCAGCCGAGGATAAGCCCGTCAGGGGCGACCGCGTGGAGATCGTTAAGATCAACGGCAGCAAGCTGATCTGCCGCCCCGCGCAGAACAATTGATAAAATTTTGAGGCAGCCAATCTGCCGGAAAGGAATCTACCATGACACAAATCATCCAACAGGCGCTCGCGCTCGCGGCCCTCAGCGAAAACGGCGGAGGAAAAGGGACCGGTCTGCTCATCTTCATCGGTATCGTCCTCCTTCTCGCAGCCATTCTGATCATCAGCAACTTCCACATCGTCCCGCAGGGCTGGGCGTTCGTCATCGAGCGGCTCGGCAAGTACAGCAAGACATGGGATACCGGTCTGCACTGGAAGGTCCCGTTCATCACCCGCGTCGCCAAGAAGATCAATAAAATGGAACAAGTCGCGGACTTCCCGCCCCAGCCCGTTATCACCAAGGATAACGTCCGTATGCAGATCGATACCGTCGTCTTCTACCAGATCACCGACTGCCGTCTGTACACCTACGGCCACAGCACGCCCATGACTGCTATCGAGAACCTGACCTCCACCACCCTCCGTAACATCATCGGTGAGCTGGAGCTGGACGCTACGCTGACCTCCCGCGATATCATCAACACCAAGATGCGCTCTATCCTCGATGAGGCGACCGACCCCTGGGGTATCAAGGTCACCCGCGTCGAGTTGAAGAACATCATCCCTCCCAAGGAGATCCAGGACGCCATGGAGAAGCAGATGAAGGCAGAGCGCGAGCGTCGCGAAGCCATCCTCCGCGCCGAAGGCGAAAAGAATTCCGCCATCCTCGTCGCAGAAGGCCAGAAGGAGGCCGCTATCCTCAAGGCTGAGGCCGAGAAGCAGTCCCAGATCCTCAAGGCAGAGGCCCTCAAGGAGGCCAAGATCCGCGAGGCAGAGGGTGAAGCTGAGGCTATCCGTCAGGTGCAGGAGGCTACCGCTACCGGTATCAAGATGATCAACGAAGCCAACCCCGGTCAGGCCGTGATCGCTCTCAAGAGCTTTGAGGCATGGGAGAAGATCGCCAACGGTCAGTCCACCAAGATCATCGTCCCCTCCGATATGCAGGGACTCGCATCCCTTGCCGCCGGCATCCGTGAGGCCGCTGACAAATCCACGCCCATCGAAAAGTAAGATCCATCCTTTACAGCCCGCCGAGGACCGCGTTCTCCGGCGGGCTGTCTGAAAAGAGGCAGATATGAACGAATACAAGCCGCTTGACGAGCGGGTGAAGGCTGACAAGGCGAAAAAGATCATACATATCGTGCTGGTCTTCGGGATACTGACCGCGCTGTGCGTCATCTCCTACCCGCGCTGCCTCCTTTGGCAGCGTATCGTGATCTGGATACTGTCCGCCCTCCTGTTCCTGCTGTACGTCCTGAAAACGGGGATCATCCGGCAATTCCGCGATACCTCGTGGGAGGGGACCGTGACGGGTAAAAAGATCAAGCACGCCTCAAACAAGAATCTCAATCCCCGGGATACCCACGTCAGGCTCGTGTGCGTCTGGTTCATCGAGAAATCGGACGGGGAAAAGATCAAGCTGAAGATCGACACCGACGAGATCAACGAGACGTACTTTGCCGTCGGTGAAAAGATCCGCCATACCGCCGGCACAAAGTACCCGACGCGCACGTCCGTCAAGGACCACAATTACATATGCCCCATGTGCGGTCACGCGTCCTCCGAGGCGCACTGCTCGTTCTGCAGGACGGACTATAAGTGCGTCTACGATCCGAATGACCCGTTTGAGGAGTTCGGATAACAGTTAGAAGAGTAAAGATCAAAGATTACAGTTTACAACACAAACAAAAAGCGCCGTGTTCTCTGAAGAACACGGCGCTTTTTCGGGTATCCGAATCTCAGCTTACGGAAAGCAAACATGAATCTTATATGGAGCTATCCCTTTCCGCATCCTTTTTCTGTACGGCGTAAGCCGTAAAACCAAGTACCAGACCGGCTGTCAGTATGCAGATCACACCAATGGCTGTACAAGATTGCTCATTGATAAGATGTACTTTCTGACACAGAATGTATTTGATCACAATATTGTAAATCCAGACGATTACAAAATAAGGCATGAAAATCCACAGAGCCTGCTTTATTTTCTGTTTGATCGGTCTGCTGCTCACGCAAAGAAACATAACAGTGCAGATGATACCGATAACGGCACCGAAAAATGGGATAAAGCGAGTAACCTTCTGCAGCTTCAACATGATTTCCTCCTGTGTTTTTCGGGGCTCTGAGGCCTTGAACCATAAGTGATTATAGCATGAATAATTCGTTTTGTAAAGAATATTTAATTTTATTTAGCGCCGGAAGCCCCGTTAAAGTTTTTGACCCCTGCCCCCCCCGCCCGGCAGACGGGGGAATACCATTTTGAAAGATCCGGGGATCCTTAAGGCATTACCGCACAATGATGACGGAATTTATGCAAGGAGATGTGCCGTCAAGGCGACAGCCGTGCATTGTGCGGTGATGCCTTAAGCCCTTCTTTCAAGAAGGGCTTAAGCGGGGTGCGGGGCAGAGCCCCGCACGTACTTGCGTTATATCTCGATTTCCACCGCCTCCCCGAGCGGCAGGGAGAAGATGTACACCCGCGCAGGCCGCTGACCGAACACCTCGCGGATCGCCTCGGCGTACTGCCGGAGCTGACCGCCGTGACGCTCCGTCATGCGCGAAGCAAGCAGGGAGGGATCGGCGCGCTCCTCCTTCGTGATCCGGTCAGTTTTGTAGTCGCAGAGGACTACAGAGTCGTCCGGCATGGTCAGAAGGAGGTCGATGGAGCCCTGCACGTACAGCGTCCGATCTCCGACGGCTGCCTTCAGCACGTCGTTGTCCGTAAGAGAGACCAGCGGTACGAAGCGGGCAAAGCGGAACTCACGCCGCACGGACGAGGCGCCCTTCACCAGCCCGAAGAAACGGCTGTCAAAGAACGCGGATAACATTCTGCGGTCGGCGATCTTTGCGGTCCGCTCGTTGAGATAGCCTTCCTCAAGCAGCCGGAGCATCTCGGCCTCAACACCGCCTGAAAGGACCTTCGCGTAATCGCAGAATTGCAGGAAGGCGTGCGCGGCCGTGCCCTTTTCGGCAGCCGTCGGCTTGCTGTTCTCCCGCAGGAGCGCCTCGAAATCACTGCCGACGGACGACTCCATCAGACGGATCGCCCGGTCGATGCTCTCCGAGGTCTGCGGGTCGATGATACCGAAGCCCAGCTCCTCCGTCGGCAGCTTGCCTTCGTCGCCCGACAGAAGATCGGATGAGAGGAAGGTGCAGTCGTCCAGCAGACGATCCGACATACGAGACGCGGGGACCTTGGTCGGGATGCTCCGGAGCAGCGCCTCGCTGTCGGATACCGCGGGCGCTTCCCGCAAAAGACGTCGGTAGTAAGCAGCCGTACCGGCTTCCTCGGGCTGATCCGTGCGCCCCGGCAGGGAGGTCAGCGGCTCACCCATCGTGACAGCCGAGAGCGGGACGCGGTTCAGGTCCGCCCAAACGGCAAGCTCCGGGTGAATCGACCGCACGGACAGTATCCACGACAGGTAGTTCGACGCGGCAAGCGCGGCAAATCTGTCGTCGGGAGCAAAGGGAAGCGGCACTTTTTCGCCGACCGTGCCGGTGACGTACAACCGCTCACGCGCACGCGTCAGCGCGACGTAGAGCAGCCGTATCTCGTCCTCCTTTTCCTGCGTGTGCTTGCTGATCAGACCATGATCCAGCAGGGAGGGCGTGTACTTCTGACCTGCTTCCCGGTCAAAGAGCTTCATGGTCAGCCCGGAGAAGGAATCGAAATTGAGATCGCCGGAGGACAGCCGGAAGGACGTCCCGGCGAACGCGAGGAACACGACGGGGAATTCAAGGCCCTTCGAGGCGTGGATGGTCATCACGTTGACATACCCTTCTCGCTTCTGTTTTCCCTCGGACAGGGCGCTTTTTCCGTCCGCGATCCGCTTTTCAAAGTACCGCATGAAATCGTAGATACCCGTGAAGCTGCCGGTGCGGCTGGTCCGCGCAGCGTCGTACAGGTACAGGAAGGCCTTGGACCGGCGCCCGGCGATGCGCGTATCCTGCCGCATGGCGCGCAGGATCGCGTCCGCGGGCAGCGTCATGCACATCCGGCGGTAGCCCTCGATCCATCCGACCGTCTCCGCACAGCGGGCGGTGCGTTCAGCGTCGTCCCCCGCGCCCCCCGCACAGGCGAGAAGACCGTCGTAGAGAGAACCGCCGTCGCAGGCGCGGATGGAGATGAGATCCTCAAGGCTGAAGCCCGGGAAGGGCGCGCGCAGCACCTCGGAAAGAGGACCGTCGTAGTCGGGATTGTCGAACACGCGCAAAAGGTTGACAAGATACCGCATATCCGGCCCGTTCAGCAGGTCGAATCCCGACCATTTCGCGTCCATTTCCGCGCTGCCCGCAGGGATGCCGAGCTGATTCAACAATGAAATGACCGTCTTGGTGTTGGTATTCTTTCGCAAAAGGATAGCAACATCCTCCGGACGGATCGGTTCACCGTTGTCGAGCTTTTCACCGCGTGAAAGCAGAGAAGCAACCGTATTGGCGATATGCAGGGCCTCGAGATAATCCTTCTTCTCTTCGGCGGATCTTCCGCTCGCGTCCTTTTTCTCGTCGTCGTCCTTGTCGTCCGTCTTGTCCTTGTACAGCACGTCGATCTGCACCTTGTGCGGGACCGTGCCGTCCGGGACCTGCTTACCGAATCCCAGCTCGTCCTCGTCCCGGTAGCCTATCGTATCCGCGCAGGCACGGAACAGATGCCCGCAGACGGTGTTGGTGAACCGGATGACCGGCTCGTCGCAGCGGAAGTTGTCGGACATGAAGATACAGCTCCCGGTATCAGCTGGGAGCGTTTCCCTGTGGTTGGGATCCATCAGAGGAAGACGACGGCGGTAGGAGGCAAAGATACCGGGATCGGCGCCGCGGAAGCCGTAGATGCTCTGCTTCATATCTCCGACCATAAAGCGGTGATCCCCGCCGATCAGGCTGAATATCGTGTCCTGCACCTCGTCCACGTCCTGATACTCGTCGATGTACACCTCGTCATATCGGGCGCGCAACTCAAAGGCATAGGGGGACGGTGACCCGTCCTGATCGCGGAGCAGCTTGAGCAGATTCCGTCTGTTGTCGGTGAAATCGCAGATGCCGCGCTGACGCTTTTCTGCAGCCATACGTTCGTCGTACGCCGTCAGGAACTCGTACAGGATATCGCACATCAGGGCGGTTCGCAGCATATCGCGCCTCAGCTCGTCCGCGCCGTCGCGGAAAATCTTCGGGAACGACTTGAACGAATCGTTGTAGAAGGTGCGCTTGTCCGCGATCGTGAGAAAATCGGAAGACAGGTTCTTCTTGGATTTTACCTTGGTAGCCGGCTTGCTGCCGATCAACTCAAGGATCTCTCCCAAAGAGTCGGCAGCGGCAAGTCTCTCGTAGAAACCCGCGTCATCCTCGAACGCGTCCAGCAGGGCTTTCGAGGCCTCCTCATCCTGCCGGATCAGATCGAGCGCCTCCCGGTAGAAGGACGTGCAGGAGGAACAGAAACGGTCCTTCCAGCCTGCCGCAGCCCGTCCGATATCCGAACGCAGAAATTCACCGTCCGCCTGTTCCCGCAGCGCGTCCGCCTCCCGCTTCAGCCGTCCGATCCCGTCGGGATAGTCGAGCAGCTTATTGTAAAGATCCCGCAGGACTGTCGTCAGATCCTCGTCGGTGCGGTCCGAGGAAAGCGCGTCGCACAGATCGGCAAAGGGATTGTCGTCCAGCAGGGAAAACAGGGACGCGTCCTTTTCGGAGCGGTGTCCGTACTTTTCGTAAAATTTTCCGATCAGCTCGTCGAAAACGCGGTCGGAAAGCGGCGTCAGCTCCGCGCTGTCCGCGATACGGAAATTCGCGGGCAGACCGAGCTTTGCAAAATTTGAGGAAACGGCATCCATGCAGAAGGAGTCGATGGTGCAGATCTGGGCGCTGCTGATGTCCAGCAGCTGCTTCTGCAGGTGCCTGCTGCCGGGATCGGCAGCGATCGCCTCGGACAGCGCGTCGGATATGCGGGCCTTCAATTCGGCCGCCGCCGCACGCGTGAACGTGACCACCAGCAGCCGCGACAGCTCGCACGGGTCGTTCTTGTCCGTCAGTCGCCGGATGATGCGCTCCGTCAGGGTAGCGGTTTTACCCGATCCGGCAGCGGCGGAGACCAGCAGCAGGCGTCCGCGTGTATCCATAGCGGCCTTTTGGGCGTCAGTCCATTCTCTTGCCATTTGACGGTCTCCTTTCTCAGTAGGGTTTGCTGCGGCACGCGATGGGGCAGGTCTCGTTCAACGTGCAGAACCTGCACGCGTCGGGACCGGGTGTCCGCTCCGCGTGACCGCTGAAGATGGAACGCGTGATATCAGAGATCAATTCGCAGATGAGCGGCTCCAGTTCCTTCATGTGATCAAGGGAGCAGAGCGCCTTACATTCGATCTGTCCGTTCCTTTTCCGCACCACGTCGGGGAGGAACGCAAGCTCGGGGCCGGCGGACGCCGCGCCCAGCACCTCCGGGAGATCCACGATGAGTCCGGAGCGGGAGGGGGAGATGACTCCCGTTATCGTATCGACGGAGGGGCTGATATACATCACCTCCGCGGGCAGCACGCTGTCCGGCTCCATCCCGTTCTCGTCCGCAAACAGGCGTCTGTTGGCGGGCGCGCACAACGTAAAGAGGTACAGAAGAAGCTGGAAATCCGGTTCGGAGAACACCTTTTTTTCCGAGAAGGCGCGTTCGGAGGACTTATAATCGACGACGCGGATGTAGACGGTCTTCCCGTCCCGGTAGTAGTCCACGCGGTCGGCCCGTCCGTCCATGGAAACGATGATCGACTTCTTCCGCAGAAGCGGGAGCGAGAACAGACCGTCGTCCGCGCGGCCCGACAGCGCCGAGGCAAAGGTCGGCAAAGGGGCAGAGAAGTCATCCTGCCCGTCGCCGCCGTCCAGTTCGACCTTGATCCGGAGCGGCTGCGGCGCGGACGCACGGTGACCGCCGACGTCCATCTCCAGCCCGGCCACGGAGAACGAGCCCTGCTCCAGCTCCCGCTGGACGGACGTAACCAGCACAAGTGCGAGCGTCCGCAGGCGGGCAAACAGATGCAGCACGCGCCCGTCGGTTTCAGCGTCCTCACCAAGGAAGCGGATGTAGTCGGTCATGATGCGGTCCGTCACGGTCCGCAGCTCGTCGTCGGTGAGTGAACGAACGGTTTGACCTCCCGCGAGGCTTTCCCGCAGATAATTCTCCATGACGTAGTGCAGGAACTTGCCGGAGCTGAGATTGTTGATGCGCGCCTCGGCCTTCTCTCGGATCTTGAGGATATGTCCGCCGAAATAGCTGTACGGGCAGCGGGCATACTTCTGCAGCGACGAGTGCGAGAGCTTCAGCGGTTCCTCCATGAACGACCGGACGAATGATTTCTTCAGAACGTCGTCCGCGGGCGGATCGTAGCGCGGCGCGTCACCGACGTCCACATCAAGATCCGCCTCGCGGAACTTCAGCGGGACGAGATCAGGGAACAGCCAGCGCACGCGGGTGTACGCGATGGAGGGCGATTTCTGCGTGTTGTCGGGCGTGCCCTCGTGCGTAAAGAGCAGCACCCGGCCCGACGCCTTGGTGACGGCGCGATAGACGTAGAGCAGCTCCTCGGAGGTCAGCTTGTCGGCGCGGGCGTCGAACTCGATGCCGAGTGTCTCGAGAGACGCCTTGTCCTGCTCGGAAAGCAGGCCCTGATCGGTCACGGAGCGCGGGAACTCGCCCTCGCAGAGGCCGAGCAGCAGAACGGCCTGCACGTTTTCAAGGCGGACGGTGGAGGCCGAGCCGACGGTCACGCAGTCGTGCCGGCCGGGGACGGACCCGATGTCCGTCTCGTCAAAGAGCAGCGACAGCGCCGCGGACAGGTCGTCGAGAGTCAGCGCGCCCTCCTCCGCAGGGATACACGTCGAAAGATCGGCCAGCGCCTGCACGATGAAGGACCACAGCCGAACCAGCTCGCCCGCTTCCTTAGCGTGTCCGCCCGAGAGGAGCGTCTTGGCGTTATCGGACATCTGCCGGCTGACGGAAAGCTCGGTCAGGTAAGCGTACAGGGCGCGGCACTGTTCCTCCGTCGATTCCGCCGACTTCAGCGCATCCTCCAGCCGCAAAAGCGGCGGGATGATGCGGTCGCGGACCCGGTTGGCGGCGGTCAGGATGGCGGTGCCTCTCGAGCTGCGGTCGGTCTGGTATCCGTCCGGGTTCATGCTCCAGGGGCCCTCCTTCATGCGCCGACCGCTGATACGCCACGTCTCAAGGTAGTCGCAGAACGCGTCAAGGTCCTTGAGCCCGACGCCGCAAAGGCCGGTCTTGGCAAGGGATATGACGTCTCCCGTCAGGTATCCGCGGCGTATGCAGCGCAGAGCCGACAGGAGAAGACGGGCGGCGGGCTTATCTGAAAGGCCCGTCCGCTCGGACAGGAAGAAGGGGACGTGCGCCGTCTCCAGCGCCGCGTCCAGCACGTGGCGCCACTCGGCGGTGTCACGCACGACGACGGCGATCTCCCCGTAGGGGATGCCTCTCGCACGCAGCTCGCCGATATGCAGCGCGGCCGCGCGTGCCTCCTCGTACATATTCGGCGCTGAAATGAGCCGGATGGGACCGTCCGCAAGGTCGGCGGGCGTTTTTCGCCTGTCGGGCGTCAGCGAGAAATCCCAGAGATGTGCTTCGAGGTATCGCAGCGTTTCGGAATCCGTGCGCCGGCAGTCCGTCAGGACGACGTCCTCAAAGGAGACGCCTGCGTCCTCACAGAGTCTCGTCAGCCTGACCACGGTATCGCGCACGCTTCGGAAGAGAAGCCTGTCCACGTCGCGGCTGCCCGCAGAGATCGTGACGGTGACGCTGTCCGCCTGCTCGAAAATGGGGCGGAGGAGCGCATACTCCTCTGCCGTATAGCTCGTGAAGGAATCGATCCACACGGACGCGTCGCGGAAAAAGCCGTGTCTGCGGATCTTTTCGGCTGTGCGGATCATGCGGTCTGACGGCGCGTCGCCGCACACCTCCCGGACGAGCCGGTCGTAGGAGGCTGCCGCAAGAGAAATATCGCGCAGCTTGTGGTAGAGCGGGCTGTCGTGGTCGAGCCGCTCGGCTGCTTTTTCGAGAACGACGGGGTCAATGGCGTTGACGGCCAGCTCGTTCGCCTCGTCGAGCATGAGGCGGCAGAGGGAGGTATCGTCGCCGTCCGGCGCGGTGAACGCCTCCATCAGCCCGCGCAGCTCCCGCAGATTGCGCCACATGAGCAGCGACTTCGCGGCCTTGGTGAGCGTGCAGGCGGTGCGTCCGCCGTACTTGTCCGCGACCAGATCGCAGAGACGCGAGAAGCTGACCACGGAAAAACGCTGACCGGCCTCGGGGGGCAGAGAGGACAGGAAGGAGGCCTCGGCAGAGTAGACCTGCTGCTCGGGTACGATGAGGAACACGCGGCGCTTCCCGCCGGTGATCTCACGGCGGATGCCCTCGTAGACCTCGTGCGTTTTTCCGGTACCGGGCTTTCCGAACAGGAAGCGGATCATACGGTATCCTCCTTTTCCGATGTTTTCAACGCAAGATTGCGTCTTATGACGGCGCGACCGCGCCACGAATACGCACGCGTCAGGAACTCGTCGTCCGGCATGGCGTCGAGCGCGGGGAGCGTCAGACGCGGCAGACGATGCTCTCTGAAGTACGTGACCGGCGTGTCGCGCAGACCCGCGAGAGCCGCTCTGTTCATCGGGCAGACGAGCTGACAGGTATCGCAGCCCCATACGAGCGTGTGAGTCCGCAGGCTGTCCGCCTCCCCGTCTGTCAGCGTGCCTTTTTTCTGCGTCAGCGCCGAGAGGCACGCTGACTTGTCCGCGGACGTGCATCCGCCGGGACAGGCGCGCAGACACGCGCCGCAGCCCTGACACGGCGGCGCCGCGTCGGGAACATCGGGGGCAGGCATACCGACCGCCTCGGGGTAGGGCATATCCGTCACAAGCTCCGCGATAAACACGAAGCTGCCCCATTCCCGCGTGATCAGAAGCCCGTTCAGACCGCGGACGCCGAGTCCTGCCCGCGCCGCGCCGTCGACCTCGTCAACGGGGGAATGGTCGGAGAACAGTGCGAAGCGGTGACCCGGGAATGCAGCATGAAACCGGGGCAGAAGCTCGTCGGAGAGCTGCCGCATATACCCGTGATAGTCCCGCGGGACGGCGTAGAGCGATACGTTCCGTCCGGGATCGCGTGCGTCCGACGCAATCAAATAAGGCACCGCAAAAAACAATGCGGTGCCGCTTGTCGGGATGCCGGCTCTGTCCAGAAGGTACGGACGGAGCAGACGGCATTCGGAAAGGGGAAGCGCGGCTGCGCGCAGAGAGAGCAGGGAATCAAGCAATTCCGCAGGTGTCTGTGACATGACCGCACTTCCTTTCGTATAAAATCAGAATTTGTCGACGGGGTAAAGGATCTTGAGCTGGTTGATCTTGCTCTGGTAAGCAGCTTGCTGCTTCTCCTGCGTGACCTGCTGATACAGCTGCTCGCGGATATCGGAGTAGGGGATCTCGGTCGCCTCGTTCTTCGCGTTGAGACGGATCAGGTGCCAGCCGAACTGTGTCTTGACGGGACCGGACACCTCGCCGACCTCCATTGAGAAGACTGCCTCGTCGAACTCGGGGACCATCTGGCCCTTGCCGAAGTCGCCGAGATTACCGCCCTGCTCCTTGGACGGGCAGGAGGAATACTGCTTGGCAGCGTCCTCGAAAGTGATCTCACCGGCCTTGAGGGAGGCGAGGATCTCGTTTGCTTGCTCCTCGGAATCGACGAGGATATGGCTGGCGTTGACGGTCTCCTCGGAGTTGAGGTCCTCCTTGTGTGCCTCATAGTAGGCCTTGACCTCATCCTCCTTGACGCGGACGCTCTCCACGCACTTGGAAACGGCATATTCCATGAGCAGCTGTTCCTTGATCTGTGCCAGCTGCTCCTTGAACGCGGGCTCGCGCTCGTACAGATTGCGTTGTGCGTCCAGCAGGAACAGGCGCTGCGCGATCAGCTGCTCCAGCACAGCCGCGCGGCCCTTGGGGTTGTTGTAAGCCTGACCGTTGCGGCCCATAGCCTGAATGAAGCGGGTCACGTCCGCGTCGGTGATGGGCTTGCCGCCCACGTTGGCCAGCACCTGACCGGCAGGCTGCTGATTGGCCTGATTTGCGAAATCATCGGGGGTAAGAATTGCCATGACAGAAAAACTCCTTATATCTTGTTATTTGTGGATACAGTATAGCACAAATGCGTGCGGAATGCAAGCGTTTTACGCAAGCTTGCAGAGGGGTGCGTAAAAAGTTGTACACCCAGGGCGGATCATTGCTTCTTCTTGGGGACGAACATACGGAAATCGAACTGACGCGGGACGTCCACGTCGGCGGGATCGAACGTCCCGCCGGCGGCCTCGGTGCGCGCCTTCGCAATGTCGAGGTAGAGATTGGTGAGCGAGATCTCGCCCTCGCGGATATCGGTGACGGACAAGCCGCCGTTCCGCCAGAGCATGGCTTCAGCCTCGTCGGTGCGTCCGGTCCTGAGCAGCGCGAACGCGTACGTCATGGCCACACGGCCATCTGCCTGCACGGAGGCGGGCAGCGTCGGGAATGCCGCGATGATATCGGCGTTCATGCCGACGGAAAGCGCCATAGCGAAGGCTTGACGGACCAGCGACACGTCCTCCGGAAGCATGGCGGCGGCCTGCATGGCGGTGGCTGCGGAGGCGTTCTGATCGCCCTTCAGGCGCTCAACCTGCGAGCGGATGAACAGAGCGGTCGGCGTGACCTTATATGACAGCGCCTTGGCGATCGCCTCGTCACCGTCCCGCAGCTGACGGGACGCGAGACAAACAGCGGCAAGGTGCAGATACTTCTCGTGGCAGTCGGGGGCGTCCTTCAGAAGCCCGGTCCACTCGTTCTGGAGCATCCACGACGCGGGCGGCAGATTGTCGTCGTACGTCATGACCTCGCCGGTCTCGAGGAGATGCACCCACGGTGCCTGATCTGGTCCGGCGGTGCCGAAATCGAGATGCGGACACATGACGGGTTCACCCGCAGCCTTGCGGCGCATATTCTCAAGAGCGCCCCAGCCGGAGCCCTCGCAGATGGTGCGGTCCGCTGGACGCTTGGCCATCGGCCTCGTCGCGTCCAGCATCTGCTCCATAGCCTGCTCGTCGACAAGCTCGTTCAGCTTTGCCTTGACCTCGGCGCGGCAGCCTTCCCAATCGCCGTGTACCTTGGCAGGGTCTGCGGACAGCGCGCCGTAGGCTTCCAGCCATTCCCACGCGGTCAGCGGAGGCATCGGGATGCACTCGTACTGCGTGTGCGCGACACCGGCCTGGATCTCAACGTAGCGGCCGTTCTCACCCTTCGACGTGTCGGTCAGGAACTCCTGCCAGCGTGTGCCGCCCTCGCCCTGACCCCAGACGAACAGCTTTCGACCCTGCAGACGCTTGGTAGAGGTCTGCACGAAGCCGTATCCGTCTGCGCCGAGATGCGCGGTGAACTTGCGTGCCTCGGGCGGGATCTTCCAGAAGTAGTCGATGGCGACGGGGTTGTTGGCGGGGTATGTGATGTCGATGCCGTCGTAGAACGGCACGGGGTTCTTGCCGACCATGCCGCCCTTGTTGTTGTAGGTCACGGTCGCGTCGATGACGTCGCGGGCAGCCTTGTCTTCGCGGACAGCCATGTTGGTCCACCAGTACATCGGGACGGTCTCCCGGTTGGGATTGACGATCCTCATGCGTCCGTACAGGACTTTGGAGTCCTCGGGCAGGAAGAAGTCCATCTGGTAGACGCAGCGGCGGATGCGCTCGAACTCGTACATACGCAGCACGGGCGTGCCGTCGTCGAGGTGTGCCTCGCACGCAAAGATCTGCGAGCAGGTGAACGGGTGATGCCCGACCATGCCGCAGTTGAACTCGATGCCGCCGGCAAGCCACGCGTTGCGGACGGCGAGGTTGCAGGGACGGACGACGGGATTCTTGTAAAG
Organism: Clostridia bacterium; assembly: GCA_024404505.1. Classification (GTDB taxonomy): domain Bacteria; phylum Bacillota; class Clostridia; order Oscillospirales; family CAG-272; genus CAMEON01. The sequence goes on along the minus strand of JAKSPU010000009.1, from coordinate 4,846 downwards.
GAGGTCCTTTTCGGCTTGCTTGTCGTACAGCGACCACATACGTCCGCCGAGACCGGGGATGAAGGTGGCCTTTAGATATTTGTTCTCAAAAACGACGGCCGTGTAGGGGGTCAGGTCGGTGGAGCGGTCGTACAGGTCCTGCATCCGGTAAGGGAACAGCGAGGCGAGGAAGCCGTAGCCGACGAACAGCTCGTCGTCCTCGTCGAGGGCCGAGCGGGTCAGTCCCTGCACGTTGGACATTTCGTAGATGGAGGGTAAGGTCGATTCGCCGTTGAAGTGAGCGGAAGGCATCAGCGCTTCCATGATTTTCATGCTCATGATCTGGATTCCTTTCGATTAAGATTTATCGAGAACTGCTTGGTATACCTCATTTTTCTGTACACCGCGGTCGCGGGCGGCGGCCTTGATCGCGTCCTTGCGCGAAAGCCCCGAATCTTCGTAGTACGCGACGTGCTCCGGTACGGACATATCTGTCCAGAACGGCACGTCCCGCGCCTCCTCCGCGGAGGCACCGGCGACGACCAGCACGTACTCGCCGCGCGGCACGTTTTCGTTATAGTAGTCTACGGCTTGCTTCAACGAGACGCGCATGATCTCCTCGTTCAGCTTGGTCAGCTCGCGGCAGAGGGAGATCCGGCGGTCACCGCCGAACACGTTGAGAAAATCGGCAAGCGTGTTTTTCAGCTTATGAGGGGCCTCGTGGAAGATCATGGTCCGCGTTTCATGGCGAAGGGACTCGAGATGCTTGGTCCGCTCCGCCTTGTTGACGGACAGGAAGCCCTCAAAGGTGAATCTTCCGGTCGGCAGCCCCGAGAGGGTCAGCGCGTCGATGCCGGCGCAGCAGCCGGGGACGCCCGTGACCGCGATGCCCCGGTCCGCGCAAAGGCGGACAAGATTCTCGCCGGGGTCGGAGATCGCCGGGGTGCCGGCGTCCGTGATCAGCGCGCAGGACTCGCCGGAGGCGAGTTTATCGCAGATGATCACGCCGTGCTCGCGCTTGTTATGCTCAAAATAGGAGACCATCGGTTTATGGATGCCGAGGTAGGCAAGCAGACGCGCTGAATTGCGCGTGTCCTCTGCGGCGATAAAATCCACACCGGACAGCACCTTGACGGCGCGCTCGGAGAGGTCGGACAGGTTGCCGATCGGGGTCGCTACAAGGTAAAGCGTGCCGGGCACGATCCGATTTTTTTCTTTGTCCGCCGTCAGGATCTCGTCGTAACGGTCGGGTATCGTCATATCGTTCATTTTCGAGTTTCTTTCTTTCGCTGTTCGGTTTTTTGTCTGCCGCGTGTCAGAGACGACGCGCGGCGCATATCCTGACAGCAGAATCCATCGAAGATCGGAGGAAAGAGAATAGATGGCTGTCAGGATCTATATCGATCAGGGGCATAACCCGGTGAATCCCAACGCGGGCGCAGAGGGAAACGGACTCCGTGAGCAGGATATCGTATACAGGATCGGTCAACTGCTCGCAGACCGGCTGCGGGCAAACGGCAATTTTGAGGTGAAGCTGTCCCGCCCGACACCGACCTCGCAGCTTGGGAGCAGCAACGCGACGAGCCTTGCGGCGCGTGTCGGTCAGGCGAACGCGTGGCCGGCGGACTACTTTGTCAGCCTGCATACCAACGCGTCCGACCTGTCGTCGGCGAGCGGCACCGAAACGCTGTGCTTTGCGGTCAACTCGACCGGCGGAAGGCTGGCGCGGGAGATCCAGAACAACGTCATTGCGGTCACGGGACTGCCGGACAGGGGCGTAAAGGCACGTCCGGGACTCTACGTGCTGCGGAAAACGACGATGCCTGCCGTGCTGTGCGAGCTGGGATTCATCAGCAATCCGGGTGACGCGGCTCTGCTTTCCCGGCGTCCCGACCTGTTCGCGGATGGCGTTTACTTCGGGATCCGGTCTTTCACGGGCCTGTGACGGGCATCAGCCGAGCATTCGGCGCAGCTCCGCTTCGTCGATGATCGTGATTCCGAGCTGCTGTGCCTTGGTCAGCTTGGAGCCTGCGGCTTCGCCCGCGACGACGTAATCCGTCTTCGAGGAAACAGAGCCGGACACCTTGCCGCCCTGCGCCTTTATCATGTTCGACGCCTCGTCGCGCGAGAGCGTCGGCAGCGTGCCGGTCAGCACGAAGGTCTTGCCGGCGAATCTGTCTCCGACCGGACCGACGGTGGATACCGTCAGACAGCCCGCCTCGGAGAGCCGCTGACACAGCGCCACGTTCTGAGGATGCGAGAAGAAGTTGACGACGCATTCCGCAGTGATCTCACCGAAATCGGGGATCTCAAGAAGGTCCTCAAGCGTTGCGTCCATGCAGCCCTCCAGCGTCCGGAAGCGGCCCGCGAGAGCCGCGGCGGCAACGGCACCGATATTCCGGATGCCGAGCGCGTACAGAAGCCGTTCTAGTCCGGCCTGTTTGGAGTTTTCAATAGCCGCTATCAGGTTCGCGGCGGACTTTGCTCCCATCCGCTCCATGCCGGCCACGTCCGAAGCCTTGAGGTCGTAGAGGTCGGCGGCGTCCCTGATGAGGCCCTGCCGGATCAGACCGTCCACGATCTGCGGACCTAGACCGTCGATGTCCATCGCGTCCTTGGACGCGAAATGCTCGATCCCGCGCGATAGCTGCGCGGGGCAGGCCGCGTTGGTGCAGCGCACCGCTGCTTCGCCCTCCTCGCGGAATACGGGCTCGCCGCAGGACGGACAGGCCGTCGGCATCAGGAAGACGCGCTCGGTGCCGTCCCGCTTTTCGGGATGCGCGCAGACGACCTCGGGAATGATGTCTCCTGCCTTCTGCACGGTCACAAAGTCGCCAAGGTGGATGTCGCGTTCGCGGATGAAGTCAAGGTTGTTCAGCGTCGCACGGGAAACGGTCGTACCGGCCAGCCGGACGGGGGACAGCTCAGCTGCCGGCGTCAGGACGCCGGTGCGCCCGACCTGGATCGTGATGTCCACGAGCTTCGTGATCTTTTGCTCCGGCGGGAACTTGTACGCGACGGCCCATCGCGGGGTGCTGGTGCCTTCACCGAGCGTTGCGCGGTCGGCAAGGCGGTCGATCTTGATGACCACACCGTCGATATCGTAGGCAAGCTCGTCACGCTTTTCACCGAGCGCGCGGATGTGGTCGATGATGGCGGAGCGGTCTGCGGTGCAAAGTCTCTCCTCCAGCGTATGGAAGCCCAACTCGTGCAGACGGTCGAGCGCTTCGGTGTGGGAAGCGGCTGTGTGACCGTCCGCGTACAGACTGCCCTCCTGCAGATTGAAAATGAAAATGGAGAGAGCGCGTTCCGCCGTGATCTTCGGGTCAAGCTGACGCAGCGATCCTGCGGCGGCGTTGCGGGGATTGGCAAACAGAGCGGTCCCGGCAGCCTCCCGCTTGGCGTTCAGACGCTCAAAGACGGAACGGGGCATATAGACCTCACCGCGCACGGTCAGGTCAAGCGGCTCCGGCAGTGTCAGCGGGATATCGAAGATCGTTTTGACGTTCTGCGTCACGTCCTCGCCGATCTGACCGTCGCCGCGTGTCGCGCCCTGCACAAGCACGCCCTTTTCGTATTTCAGCGAGCAGGACAGGCCGTCGATCTTCGGCTCGACGGAGTAAACGGCGTCGGGGACGGTATCGGCCACGTGGATCAGAAAATCGGTCAGCTCCTCGAAGGAGAAAACGTCCGTAAGGGAATCCATGCGGACGGTATGCACTACCTTTTCAAATTTATCGAGCGCCTGACCGCCGACGCGGTGCGTCGGGGAGGCGGGATCGTCAAATTCGGGATACGCTTCCTCGAGATGGACAAGCTCGTAGAACAGTTTGTCGTACTCATAATCGGAGATCTCGGGGGCGTCGAATACATAGTACAGCTTAGCATGATGGGTCAGGTCCCGGCGGAGGACCCTGATGCGGTCAAGGGCGGCGCTGCGTTCGGCTTCGGAGGGCATATCACGTCATCTCCCGTTCAATAAATGATTACTCATATTATAACAATTTGTCCGTGAAAAGTCAACAGGAAAAGTGAAAAAGTAGGGATCGGAAGGGAAACGTAGACACAATAAAATCCCGCCGGCAAAGGACCGGCGGGATTTTATATGAAGGGAGAACTTACTCAGCGTCTGCGACAGCCTCTTCGACGGCCTCGGCAGCATCCTCGATGGCTTCTTCGACAGCCTCAGCTGCCTCTTCGACGATCTCCTCAGCCTCATCGGCGGGGGTCTCCTTCGAAGCCTTCAGATCGGCGATGAACTTGCAGACCTTCTCTTTGAAGAACTTGTCAAACACAACGTAAGCAGCGGCAACGGCTGCCAGAGCAGTGAAGACAATGGCAAGCACCTTCAGCGCGGTGTAATTCTTCTTCTTCTTTTTGCAGAACAGGCACATGGAAATCATCCTCCTTACAGATATTTCTCTGTCAGGACCGTACAGTACCTGACATTACGATGGTATTATATCCTACAAAAATGAACGTGGTATGAATGAAACGTGGATTTTTAGAATTTTTTTGCAGAGAGGTCAAAAAAATTTTTCACTTTTTTTCAAAAAGGGGTTGCATTTTCAAGAAAAGTATGCTATAATATGCGACGTTGCAGGGAAGCGTAGCTCAGCTGGTTAGAGCGCACGGTTCACATCCGTGAGGTCAAGGGTTCGAGTCCCCTCGTTTCCACCAAAGAAAAAGGACCGCAGGAGCGGTCCTTTTTCTTTGGCGAAACACGGTGGTTGAGAAGACTTGTGCAAGATGCAGGTGATGCGGGGAAAGGGCAAACGTCGGTGCATCTTGCCGCCGAGCGAAGCGAGGCATGGGTTCGAGTCCCCTCGTTTCCACCAAAGAAAAAGGACCGCAGGAGCGGTCCTTT
>JAKSPU010000089.1 GCA_024404505.1 Clostridia bacterium | reverse complement strand
GGGAGCGGCTGCGCCGCTCCCTTCTCCCTGCACCCTCATCCTGCGGGATGCGGGAGGCGAAGACGCGAAAGCGTAAAAAAGTGGGCGCCCTTGACGGCACCCACCAATCCCGTTCGGCGTAAACCGAACCTCGGTCAATATTCCTTTTTTGAAAGTTCTTGGGATCCTTAAGCCCTTCTTTCAAGAAGGGCTTAAGCGGGTGCAGGGCAGAGCCCTGCATCGCATCCCCGGGGCGTGGGGCAGAGCCCCACACGCATCTCTCCTGATTATTCCCCGTAAACCATGACCTCGTAGATGCTGAACCAATCCTCGCCTGTCCGGCCGATCCGCAGCCAGCGGGCGTCGATATCCAGATCCTTGAGTTCCATCAGCAGCTGATCCTTCCGACCGTCTGCCAGCTTCGTCCATGTTTCGCCGTTGGCGGAATACTCGACGGTATACGGCACCCACGCGGCCTCCAGCACCGCCGTCACACCGCTGACCCGATAAACCCGGCCAAGATCCACGGTCAACACGGCGCTTCCTGCCTGATTCGCAGCCCAGCGCGTGTCCAGATCGCCGTCTACGGCATTCTTTGCCGCGAAAGCACCCTGCACATTGTCAGCCGACACATTGCAGCCCACGGCAACGTTCACGCGCGACGCCTCCTGCTCGGCTTGCTTGCGGTCCTCGTCAGTGACCTCATATACCTCAAACTCAAATATGGAGACGTATCCGCCCTTGGGGATCGTCAGACGGATCACGCGTGCGCGCGCACCGGCGAGATTCAGGATGTCCTCGCAGGAGCCGTCCACCAACACGGTCTTCCACATCTCAAAGTGGGTCCCGTCCTCCGACAGGTATACGGTAAACGGCGCATTCACGGATTCCCAACGGATATGCACCTTGCCGATCTCGTATACCTCCCCGAGATCGACCTGCCACGTGTGCAGGGCGTTGGGCGTGCCGAGACCGCTCCAGCGGGTGATATAGTCGCCGTCGACGGCGTTGGAGGCAGTCAGCGTATCGTTCTCGCTGTAATCCGCCCACGCAGCCTTGCCGGCAGCCAGATTGACCGGGACGTCCTCCCCGCCCTCCGGGACCTCGTAGGTCGCCTTCTGAATGATCGTCAGCTCGGTATCCGGCACGCAGCGGTTCTCCACGTCCAGCACGGTGACGGCTTCAGCCACGTCAACCTGCCCGGCGGCCTTGATGTCCACCGAGGAGGCGCCGACCGAGAAGGTGTAGCTGCCCTTGTCGATGATCCAGCGGCTGCCGTCGGTGATATATGTTTCCAGCGCCTCGGGAAGCACGGTCACCGTGACGGTCCCGGACTCTCCCGGCTGCAGGAGCGCGGTCTTGGCAAAGCCGCAAAGCTCGCGCACGGGCTGCTCCTGACTCGTCTCCGGCTTGGAGACGTAGAACTGTACGATCTCGCGCCCGGCCCGGCTTCCGGTGTTGGTCACGGTCACGGAAAGGGTGACCGTACCGTCAGGCGCCTTGTCGGCACGGAAATTATCATACCCGTAGGTCGTGTAGGACAGACCGTACCCGAATTCGTAAGCGACGGGTACGTCAAAGGTGGTGTAGTAGCGGTAGCCGACGTAGATGTCCTCGTAGTACATGGTGTCATTGACATTGCCCGGGAAGTACGCGGCAGCGGGCGTCATGGCGTACGAGAGCGGCCACGTCATGGTCAGCTTGGCGTTCGGGTTGACCTCACCGGTCAGCACGCTGACCAGCGCGGGACCCGTCTCCTGACCTGCGTACCCGCACCAGATGATGCCGTCCACGCTGTCGCGCCACGACGCGGCCTCGATGGGATCGCCCGTATTCAGCACGACGGTGACCTTCTTGCCGAGCTTGTGGAACGCCGCCGAGACCCGCTCGATCATGCTGCGCTCATGCTCACTCAGAAGGTAATCGCCTGCCAGCGTGCTGTGGTCCGCGCCCTCGGACGTGTCACGCGAGATGACGATCAGCGCGGCGTCCGCACCTTGTGCGTATTCGGCGGCCATAGCCTCGGTGACCTCGATGTCCGCGGCGGGATCCTTGACGTCGTGCGGCTTGGCCTTGGCAAACGGATTGCCCGCCGCGTCAAACAGCTCCAGCGTCTCGGAGGACTTGACCGCGCTCCAGATGCTGACCGTTTTCTGCGCGTTGACAGTGCCGGAGCCGGCGCCGCCGAACACGGTGCTGTTCGCGCCGTTGCCGAACAGGGCCACCTTCGTCCCTTCGGCGTAAGGCAGCGCACCGTCCTGATTCTTCAGAAGGACGATGGTATCGGGAGCCGTTTCCTTGTTCAGCGCCGACTGATTGCGCTGATTGATACGGCCGGTATGGAGTCCGTTATACGCCGCGCATTTCGCCACCACCGACAGGATGCGGCGGCAGCACTCGTCGAGCGTCTCACGGGTGACAGTTCCCTTCTCCAGCGCTGTCAGGATGTCCTGCGGATCGGTCGTGTTCCCGGGCATATTGAGGTCGTTTCCGGCGTTCACCTTGTCCGCCATGGAACCGTTCGCGCCCCAGTCGGACATAACGAAGCCCTCAAAGCCGAATTCGCCGCGCAGGATCCCGGTCAGGAGGTCGTAGCTGACACTCGTATGGAGGCCGTTGAGGCAGTTATACGAGGACATGACCGTCCACGGAGCAGCCTTATTCACAACGAAGCCGAAGCCCTTGAGGTAGATCTCGCGCAGAGCGCGCTCGGACACGTTGGCGCTGACGGAGCCGCGTGCCGTCTCCTGATTGTTGGCGGCGTAGTGCTTGACGCACGCGCCCGTGCCGGTGGACTGCATACCGCTGACGTAGGCGGACATCAAAAGCCCTGTCAGCAGCGGGTCCTCCGAGCTGTACTCGAAGTTGCGTCCGCCCGTCACATTCTTCTGGATGTTCATGCCGGGACCCAGCACCACGTCGATGCCCAGCGCCAGCGCGTCCTCACCGATCGCCTGCCCCACGCGGCTGATCAGCGCGGGGTCCCACGACGAGGACAGATTGCAGATCGATGGGTACCAGACGGCGGTCCCGTACCGCACGCCTGCCGGGCCGTCGTTGACGGTCATGGACGGGATGCCCAGACGGCTGACGGCATAGGTCCCGCCGGACGAGCCCTGCATGACGGGCGTCTGCGTGCCGGTGACCATGTGCGCCTTTTCCTCGTCCGTCATAGCGGCGACCACGAGGCTCACGCCATCCGGCGTCAGCTGCGGCAGGCCGTTCTTGATCTGCAGGGACAGCACGTCAAGTGCCGTACCGGCAAATTCACCCTCGGTCAGCGTTGCCGTCACGGTGACGTACAGAAGTTCCTTCTGCCTGTCGGCGGGATACGGGAACGTCACGGTCACGTTCCCGGCGGGTGCCGGCTTCTGCGTGTCCAGCGTCTGTGCGCCGTCCGCGTCGGATGACAGCACGGCGGTCAGCTCGTACGCATGGATGACCTCATCCTTCTGCGTGACGCTGAAGCGCAGCCCGACGGTCGAATCGGACACGTCCATGTCCTCGGCGGTCAGCGACAGCCACTCACCGGGAGCGGGAGCGGCCTCGGTCTCCGGCTCGGTCACAGGCTCCGTGACCGGAGCAGCCGTTTCCGGCTCCGTGGTCTTCGGCGTTTCCGTTCCGGATCCCACCGGATCCGTCCCCTGCCCGCGGCATCCCGTGAGCAGGCAAAGGCCCAGAAGGAGCAGAACGGGGATAACAAGCAATGCTTTTTTCATGATGATTCCCTTCCGTTGCATAAACTGCGGTATAACTATAAACGTATGGGAGGAGTTTCCCCGACGGGAAGCTCCTCCCGGTGCCGCTCAGGCTCGTCTTTGGTTGACCGCGCGCAGTTCTCCGACCTTGGCGTTGTCGATCTCGGAGTTGGCGGCGGCGTTTCCGGCGTACCGGGCGATATTGTACACCCGGAACAGCTCCTTCTCGTCGTCCTCCAGCGCGATGTCGCTGCCGATCTCGACAGGCGTCATCGTGCGGCGCATGAAGTAGCCGTTCTTGATGCGGCGGATCATGTAGTCAATGAAGATATAGCGGACGCGGGCAGCGTTGTCCGGCTGCTCGGACCACTTGAGATCGTTCTTGAGCTTCTTTTTCTGCTTCTTTTCCTTGTGCTCGTCGCTGTATACGATCGTTTTCTCGTCGCGGCCTGTCAGGCGGTTGCGGCGGGTGATGTCGATACCGATGGATTTGAGCAGCTTGGTGACCGCCTTGACCAGCGGTGCCGCCAGTTTCTTGGCAATGGCCAGCGCGGACTGACCCAGCTTTCTCCGCATGGACTTGGTCAGCATCCGGAAGAAGAAGCGCACGCACAGGATCGCCGACGTGATGTAAACGACGATGCACAAGCCGCGCAGGGCGGTCAGGTGCTGGGCGACCCAGCCGCGCTCGTCCGCAGCCGCTTCCTGCGCCACCCAGATCGAGGCGTACAACGCGGCAATGAACAGCACGAGGAAGAAGATGGTGACCAGCAGGTACCGCTTATCCAGCTGCTTCCAGACCTCGACAAAACCGTTGGTGGTCTCGTCGGCCGTGCGGCGGGGCTTGCGGACGGTCTCGGCGGAATCCGTCTGACCCTCCTTAGCCTTTTGCTTGGCGGCCTTGCGTTCCTCCTTGGTCATGCGGGTCGCGCCGTCCTTGCTCTCCGGCTCGGCAGGTTCTTTTTCCTTGGGAGCCTTCTGCCTCTTGGGACGAAGCTGGTTTGCCTTTTTCTTGCACGCGGCAGACAGGTCGGCGGCGTCGGCGTACTGGGGGATCTTGTCGAACAGCTCGGCAGCCTCGTCGAACTCGGAGAAGACGTGACCGTTCTGCATCAGCTCGGTCGCCTCGGCGTACACCTTCTCGCAGTAGTACCGCTCGTACCGCTCGATCATGTCGCGGCTGTTCTTGAAGGTCTTGATGCTGCGGAACATCTCCACGCCGCGGCCGAGGTCCTCGGCTGTGGCCTGCGAGTTGCTGACCAGTGCCATTGCCTCGTTGTACGTCATCGCGTTGGCCTTGATCGTGTAGACGCGTGCCGTCTCACGGGCATCCTGATAGTCCTGAATGATGAGCATGACCCGGGCTGCCTCGCGGTAGTCCTCGGCGGTCGGCTCTTCCATCTTTTCAAGGTCCGCCTTGATCTGGCGGTATGCCGGTGCGGACGCCGCCTTGACGCACTTGGTGTACATCTGGGCGGAATCCTTGTAAGTATCCAGCGCGCGGAATTCGTCCGCGAGCTCGATGTAGGTTTTCCACTCGGTGGCTTCCGCGAAGCGGTGGGAGGCTTGGATATAGCGGGCGTTCAGCTCGCTTTCGTTGACCTTAGCCATCTTCTTCCACCTCCTCCAGCACGATCTGTTGGACGGAGTTGCCGAACTGCTCCAGCGTATTGATGCGGTCCAGCACATCCTCGTGGGTGTCGAAGCACACGATGATGATCTCGGTGTCCGTCATGCTCGCGGCGATGTCCTTTTCCAGCAGCGACGCGAAGGACGCACCGTCGGTGGGGCTCATCTGGGCCATTTCCTTCATGATCGCCACGAGATGCGCGTCGGACGACTCACAGCCGAAGCGGCTGGACATCTCGCCGTCGTTGCGCTTGCAGTTGGCAGCGAAGCCGACGCGGAAGCCCGCGTACACGGCGTCGCGGATCAGCGCGGCGCAGAAGGACAGACCGCGCTCGGCGCGCTTGTTGTACTCCCTGCCGTCGATCTTGCTGCCCATAGGCAGATGGAAATCCATGTATACCATGAGGCGGCGGGACGCGCAGTAATCACGCGCGTTGACCTTGAGCGGGGACGAGGTATAGCCCGTCATGGGCACCTTGGCCGACGCCTTGAAGTTGATCTGGGACACGGGATCGCCGAAGCGGTAGTCCCGGATGCCGGCCAGCGAGAAGGGATCGGTGAACAGCGGACGGTTGCTGACGTACTCGCCCTGCATACGGCCGACGGCCAGCACGGGGAGATTCAACGGGATCGCCTTGGGGTAGACGTACAGCTCGGCCGGTGCCTCCAGCGGGATCGGCTGCTTTTTGGAATACACCGTCGCGATCTGCAGCTTGTAGTGACCGCGCGTCGTGGCGGTCAGGCGGTGGTGGCGCTTGATCTGCATATAGGGCCAGAGGTTGAAGCGGCTGATGACGTACTGCATGGTGCTTCCCTTTTCCGGCTCGTACTCCTCGAGGTCCAGCTCGTTGTAGAAGTAGGATTCGATGTCCACGCCGAGCAGCGGGAAGAAGCCCGTGTTGCGGACGGTCTCGATCAGCTCGACCGTTTCCCCCTCGTACACACCCTCGTCCGAGAAGCGGCGCTCATAGACGATGCGGCTCAGCCGCTTGTCGCGCATGGCGCCGTAGATCCGGAGCAGGATATACAGCACGAGCAGGACGGCCAGGATGATGACGATCGCCGTGAACCAGCCGGACGTGACCATCTTGTGCAGAAAATCCGCCAGCGCCTCGGCGTCAAAGACCGCGAGCAGCGCGGCTATGACGCCCGGAGACTGACTGATGGAAAACAGATTCATTTGCTCTCTCCCTTACCGGTTCTCGAAAACGCTCTCGGTGGGCACGGTGACCATGCCGAGGATGTCCTCGATGATCTCGAAGGCGGCGTTCTTCTTGATGCGGGCGGCGTTCTCGAGCGTCAGACGGTGGTCGAGGACGGGGTGAGCGGCACGCTTGACGTCATCGGGCGTGACGTAGTTGCGTCCGGCGATGGCGGCGTAACCCTTGGAGGCCTTCATGAGAGACAGCGCGCCGCGGGGAGAAACGCCCAGCAGCACCTTGGGGTAGGTGCGGGTCTTTTCGATGATGGAGGTGATGTAGCTCATCATATCGCGGTTGATGTAGATCTTGGGCAGCTCGCGGATAGCCTCCAGCAGCTCGTCGGCGGTGACGACGGGAGTCAGCGTCTCAAGGGGAGACTCGCGGTCGAATCTCGTCAGGATGGCAACGCCCTCCTCGTGGGTGGGGTAGTCCATCTTGCCCTTCATCAGGAAGCGGTCGAGCTGTGCCTCGGGCAGCGGGAAGGTACCCATGCTCTCGACGGGGTTCTGGGTTGCGATGACCATGAAGGGCTGGGCCAGCTTGAAGGTCTTGCCGTCGATGGTCGCCTGGATCTCCTCCATGCACTCGAGCAGACCGGACTGCGTCTTGGGCGTGGCGCGGTTGATCTCATCAGCCAGCACGATATTGGCAAAGATCGGACCGGGAACGAACTCGAACTCGGACTTCTTCATGTTGAAGAAGTTGACGCCGGTGATATCAGAGGGCAGAAGGTCGGGGGTGAACTGGATACGCTTGTATTGGCAGCTGACGGAAGCCGCCAGCGACTTGATCAGCACGGTCTTACCGGTACCGGGCACGTCCTCCAGCAGCACGTGACCGCCGCAGAGCATGGACACGATAAGCATATCAATGGTATCGGACTTACCGACGATGACTTTACCGATGTTCTCCTTGATCTTGTTGTAAACCTGTGTGATCTGACCCGAAACCTGTGTGGACATAAGACTGTTCCTCTTTCTTTATGTTGTGATTTGTGATGCGGCCCGCGGATGCCCGCAAAAAGCCATTATGACTTATATATTGTACCGTATTTTTCCTGCTTTGTCAAGGCGCATCCGGGATTTTCGTGCAACATGACGGGGAGGTTTTTCCCTTATGCGGCAAAAAGCACCCGTCCTTCCGGACGGGTGCTTCGGAATATACTTATCTGTTCGTATCCCCGTTCTGCACGGCCTGCCTTTGCGCGCTTTGAACTGCAGCCTGCCGCTGGGCCATGGCGGCCTCGCGGGCAGCGGCTCTCTTCCTGCGTCCGCGGCGCACCAGCGCACGGATGAAGAAGAAAATGCCGACGCCGATGCCGGCAAGGATCAGAAGGGTCGGGAACGCCTCGATGAACCACACGGCGAAGTTCTGCCAGCCCCGGCCGAAGTCCTTCCAGCTTTCGACAAACGCATCCTTCATGCGCTGCCCGAAGGTAGGCTCCTCGACCTCGGTGTAAGTGATGACCTCCTCCAGCGTCATTCTGACGGTGGACATGGCGACCTTGTTGTCGTACAGCCTCAGCTGGGTCTGCGTTGCCTCGATCTCCTCGATGACGTTGTACAGGCGCTCCTGCACGTCCAGCATGGCGTGGATGTCGTTGTAATCCTTGAAGCCGGCCAGCATCTCGGTCAGCGCGGCCTTCTCGGACTCCAGCGTGCCGAGGCGGGACTCAAGATCGTAGTAGGCGGAGGTGACCTCGTCGCTGCCCATGTTCTGCCTCGTGATGCGGATGCCGTCCTCGGTCCGCAGCTCGTTCAGAAAGGCGTCCAGCTGCGCGGAGGGGACGCGGAAGGTATACTCGGCAGACCGGGCGCGGATACCGGTCGCGTAGCCGCTCCCGCGCACGGATTCGGTTTCGGTGTAGCCGTCATATTTCTTCAGGACGGACATCAAAAGATCGATCGCGCCGTCAAAGTCCTGCGTCTCGCAGTCCAGCACCGCGGTGCGGATGATCTTGCGCGCGTATTCGCCCGCTTCCCCGGTGTTATTGATCTGCGAGTAGTTGACGACGGACGAATCTCCGGCGCCCTTGGCCTCCTCCTGCGGGATCTCCATGTCCATGCCAGCATGGTTCCCGGCGCTGCAGCTCATCAGCAGCGAAATAATCATCAGGAACGCCGCCAGCACGGACAGCCGGGTGATGAGAATACTCTTTTTCATATCCAATACTTCCTTTCATGAGTTTGTAGGGACACGATAGCGGAAAAGGTCGGTGCGGACCACACCCATGCGGTGCAGCACGTCAAGAGAGCGCGCCCGGTCCTCCTCGGTGTTGAAGCCGGGGATCAGCGGCACGCGGACCGTCACGCGGTCGGGTCCGGCGAACGCGAGCAGCCGGGCAAGATTATCCATGACGGATGCGTTATCGCGTCCGGTATAGGCCTCGTAGATCGCGGGATCGGTGTCCTTGATATCCACGAAGAAGTGGTCGACGCATCCGGCCGCCGTGCGGACGTTGTCCGCCGGAACGTGCAGCGACGTTTCGGCACAGATATGCCATTCCTTCGGGGCGATCTCCCGGAACGCGGCGATGAATGCGGCGTGGCACAGCGGTTCCCCGCCGCCGAAGGTGACGCCGCCGCCCGTGGCGAGGTAGTAGAGGTTGTCCTGCTTCACGCGGTCGTAAAGCTCCGCCGGCGTGACCCACTCAAACGGGGTTTTCTCCTGCCATGTGTATGGGTTGATGCAAAGCCTGCACGACAGCGGACAGCCGTAGGCGCCGACCAGCGCGGTCACGCCTTGTCCGTCCGTCGCCATACGCAGGCGGTCAAGGAACACGAGCGGAAAGCGAGGCGTATCGGGGGCGCTCATTCTTCCGTCTCCGTATCGTCACCGTCGTCCGTGCCGTTGTCGTCTTCCCCGTCGTTCTTCTGCTCCAGGACGCCCATCAGCAGCTCGGCGTGGTCGTCCTTTTCGTCGGATTCCGGCATGGCGAACTCGCCCATCTCGATCAGCTCCTCACCGGTGCCGGGGTCTGTGCTGCCGTCTGTCTGCGTATCGGTCTGCTGCTCGAGGGGCTTACCGCCCATCAGCAGCTCGGCGTGGTCGTCCTTTTCGTCGGATTCCGGCATGGCGAACTCGCCCATCTCGATCAGCTCCTCACCGGTGCCGGGGTCTGTGCTGCCGTCTGTCTGCGTATCGGTCTGCTGCTCGAGGGGCTTACCGCCCATCGGATGATCCACGCCGTTTGAAAACGGCGTATCGTCGCAGCCCGTCAGCGCGAGGGTCATAGCGGCGGACACACCGACCACGGCGACCGCCTTGCCGAGCGCCTGACGGCGCGTAAGCTCCTTTTCGAGTTTTACGACCTCGGCCTCGCACTTCGGGCAGGTGCCTTTACAGTTTCCCTTGTGCTTACATTCCTCGACGACCCATTCGATGTCGTTTTGCCGGGCGATCTCGGCACGGATCTCCTTGAGGATGCGGCATTTGCGTTTTCCGTAATACTCCATCTGTTCCTCCTTTCGGGTGTATCACCCTTTCACTCATAAAGACGACAAAATTCCGGAAAGGTTACAACGTGACGTAAAAATAATCAAAAAACTCATGCGTCCGTTTCCGCGGGCTTGACCTTTTTGCGGGGGGCCTTCTTTTTGAGGCTCTTCAGCTCGGTGAGGAAGCTGTCGACGTCCTTGAATTCGCGGTACACGGAGGCGAAGCGGACGTAGGCGACCTCGTCGGAAGCCTTGAGCTTTTCCATGACCATTTCACCGATCTCGGTGGTGGTGACCTCCTGCCGCAGCGAGTTGTACAGCTCGGCCTCGATCTCGCTGACGATCACGTCGGCGTCGACGGGGCGTTTCTCTGTGGCCTTGAGGATGCCGCCGAGCAGCTTGGCGCGGTCGAACAGCTCCTTGGAGCCGTTTTTCTTGATGACGACCAGTTGTTGGGCCTCGATGACCTCAAAGGTGGTGAAGCGGTACCCGCAGGACAGGCATTCGCGGCGGCGGCGGATGCTGCTGTTCTCCTCCACGGGTCTGGAATCCACGACTTTACTCTCGGTGTGTCCGCAAGCAGGGCATTTCATAGTTTCTTCCTTCCTGCCGGGTAGGGTTTTCCTCCGGCTGCCTCGGGTAGACGGATATGCGGTCCCGGCCCGAAGGCCAAAACCTATTCAGAATGATTATAGCATATTTTTCGGATTTTGTAAAGAGCTTTTTGCAGCACTTCTCGCCGGAGCAGAGAAATTGGCATATATGGGGGGAATTATGTGGGGCTCTGCCCCGCGCCCCAAGGACGCGTTCGCAGGGCTCTGCCCTGCACCCCGGGGTGCGTTTGCGGGGCTCTGCCCCGCGCCCCGCTTAAGCCCTTCTTGAAAGAAGGGCTTAAGGATCCCAAGAACTATTATACAGGGTAAAGATTGACCGATGTTCAGTTTACGCTGAACGAGATTGGTGGGTGCCGTCATGGGCGCCCGCCTTTTTTCTACACGTCCCCGCGTCCCCGCAGGATGAAGGTGCAGGGAGAAGGGAGCAGCGCAGCCGCCTCGGCGTCTCGGGGACCTACCCCCCGCCCCCCTCCCGTGCGCGGGAGGGGG
>JAKSPU010000088.1 GCA_024404505.1 Clostridia bacterium | reverse complement strand
TCCCGGGATGAGGAGACCGAGGAGAGGGGGCGCCGCAGCGCCCCCTCTCCTCGGTGAAAGATATTATCTTCTCCCCCTCCCGCGCACGGGAGGGGGCCGGGGGCCCGAGCGCCGGAGGCGCGAGGTGTTCCCCTCGCCCGCCGGGCGGTGGGGGCGAAACTTTTACGGGGGAATATGGAAAAAGCCGGGAAGCATATTGCTTCCCGGCTTTTTCGGACGGTATCGCCGGATGCCGTCCGTCAACTGTCAGCTATCAGCTGTCGATCCCCATCTGACTCATCAGACGCTTGTTGAATTCCTCAGCCGTGTTGTAGCCCATCTTCTTCTGACGGTTGTTCATTGCCGCGATCTCGAGAATGATGGCGAGGTTGCGGCCGGGCTTGACGGGGATCGTGATCGACGGCACGTCGATGCCGAGGATGTTGGTCTTCTGCTCGTCAAGACCGAGACGGTCGTACATCTTGCCCTGGATCCAGTTTTCCAGATTGATGATCAGGTCGATGCGCTCGGTCATCTTGACGGCACCCATGCCGAACAGACGGCGGACGTCCACGATGCCGATGCCGCGCAACTCGACGTAGTGGCGGATGATCTCAGGTGCGGTACCGATCAGCGTCTTGTCCGACACGCGTTTGATCTCCACGGCGTCGTCCGCAATCAGACGGTGGCCTCTCTTGATCAACTCGATGGCGGTCTCGGACTTACCGACGCCGGAATCACCGAGCAGCAGCATACCTTCGCCGTAGACCTCGACCAGCACGCCGTGTCGCGTGATGCGCGGGGCGAGGTGGTTGTTCAGCGAGGCGATCATGGCGGCCATGATCGGGCTGGTTTTCTTTTCCGTCCGGAGGATCGGGATACCGACCACGCGCGCCTCTTCGATCATCTCCTCGAAAACGGGGTTGTTGGTCGTGTACAGGACGGCGATCGGCTTGGCGTCGATATAGTTGATGATGCGGGTCCGGCGCTCGGCCCGGTCGAGTCCCATGAGGTAGCGATGCTCTGCGTTGCCGATCATCTGGATGCGCTCGGCGTCGAATATTTCAAAGAAGCCGGCGAGAGCCAGACCGGGGCGGCTGATCTCGGGGGTCGTGATCAGGATCTCCTGATAGTTGTCGGGAACGTATATTTCCTCCAGCGAAAACTCCTTGGCCAGCTCCGCCAGCGGGATCGAATAGACTTCATCCATCTTGCAGGTACTTCCTTTCATCAGGGATTTCTACGGTGATTATAGCATAACGGGGATCAAAAGTCAACATGATTTTTCCCGTTCCTTTGTGAAATATTTCAAAAACCTATTGAAAAATGTGCCGGAATCCGTTATAATGGTACACAAGGGCAGACTTCTGCCCGCCCCACGCGAGAACGCTGTCAAATCATATAAAACGGAAAGGAATACGGTATGCTGTACAAAAAGAATCAAACGCCCGCCCTTGACGCGGAGCTGTTCCGCAAGCCGACGTCGGAGTATCGCTGCACCCCCTTCTGGGCATGGAACGACAAGCTCAACGCCGACGAGTTGTGCCGTCAGATCGACGAAATGAAGGAGATGGGCTTCGGCGGCTTCCATATGCACACCCGCTCCGGCATGGCCACCCCCTACCTCTCCGATGAGTTCATGAGTCTGATCAAGGCCTGCAACGAAAAAGCCAAGAAGGAAAAAATGCTTGCATGGCTGTACGACGAGGATCGCTGGCCCTCCGGAGCTGCCGGCGGTCTGGTCACGAAGGACCCGCAGTACCGCGGCAAGATCGTCCGTTTCACCGTCAATCCCAATCCCGCCGTCGAGAACGTGAAGGCCTACTCCAACTACGTCGGTACGCAGGGCGGCACCGTGCCCTCTCCCGTCGTTGACGAGTCCACCGGCTACAAGCAGGGCAATTACTACCTGCTCGCCGCCTATGACGTCGTGCTGACGCAGGAGGGCTTCCTCAAGTCCTGCCGCATGGTCACGCCCGGCGATCCCGTCGAGGGTACGCTGTGGTACGCCTATGCCGAGTACGTCCGTCCCTCCGGCTGGTACAACGGTCAGGCGTATGTGGATACGCTGTCCGACGAGGCCATGCGCCGCTTCATCGACATCACCTACGAGACGTACCTCAAGGCTGTGGGCGACGACTTCGACAAGTCCGTCCCCGCCATTTTCACCGACGAGCCGCAGTTCGCCCACATGGGCACGCTGTCCTTCGCCGCCGCCCGTCAGGACGTCAGTATCCCGTGGACGCTCGACCTGCCCGAGACCTTCTTCAAGGCGTACGGCTTTGACCTGATCCCGTATCTGCCCGAGCTTCTGTGGGATCCCGACGGCCGTCCCTCCAAGGCGCGCTACCTCTACCACGACCACATCTGCGAGCGCTTCACCAACGCCTTCGCCAAGCAGTGCGGCACGTGGTGCAAGGAGCACGGACTCGCCCTCACCGGCCATATGCTCTGCGAGCAGGACCTCCACGCGCAATCCATGACCGTCGGCGAGACCATGCGCGCCTACGGCTGGTTCGGTCTGCCCGGTATAGATATGCTGTGCAACGGCGTCGAACTGTCCACCGCCAAGCAGTGTCAGTCCGCCGTCCACCAGTTCGGCAAGGAGGGTATGCTCTCCGAGCTGTACGGCGTCACCGGCTGGGACTTCGACTTCCGCGGCCATAAGTTCCAGGGCGACTGGCAGGCCGCGCTGGGTGTTACCGTCCGCGTCCCGCATCTGTCATGGTACAGTATGCGCGGCTCCGCCAAGCGTGATTACCCCGCTTCCATCCACTATCAATCCGCGTGGTACAAGGAGTATCCCTGCATCGAGGATCACTTCGCCCGCCTGAACACCGCGCTGACCCGCGGCAAGCCCGCCGTCAGGGTCGCCGTCATCCATCCCGTGGAATCCTATTGGCTCGCATACGGTCCCGCCGAATCCACGGCAGAGCGGAGAGCCCAGCTCGAGGCTAACTTCAGCAACATCCTCAACTGGCTGCTGCGCGGCACCATCGACTTCGACTTCATCAGCGAGTCCGTGCTGCCCGAGCTGCTGATCCCGTCCGACGACGGTAAGCTCCACGTCGGTGAGATGACCTACGAGGCTGTCGTCATGCCCGGACTCGAGACCGTCCGTTCCACCACCGTCGCCGCGCTCGACAAATTCTTGAAGGACGGCGGCCGCGTCGTGATGATGGGTGACGACCCGATGTACATCGACGCCGAGATTCCCGCCGACCGGTCCGCGCTGGACTCCCTGTGCGCCGGCGCACAGCATATCTCCTTCTCCAAGGTCGCTCTGCTCGGCGTGCTGAACGATCTGCGCGACGTCGAGATCCGTTCCATGAGCGGTGCGCTTTCCAATACGCTCATTTACAACAAGCGCCATGACAACGACTGCGATTGGCTGTTTATCGCCCACGTGCAGCAGATCGACCAGTACTATCCCGATCACGTCCGCATCACCATGAAGGGCCGTGTCAAGCCGACGCTGTACGATACGCAGTCCGGTGAGATCAGGGAGATCCCCTACTGGTTCACCGCGGGCGGTGATACCGTCGTGCAGACGTTGATCCACGCGACCGACAGCCTTCTGTTCCGTCTTGTCCCCGCCGCGGACGATGACGCCGGAACGGTCGCCATCGCCGGTCTGCCGCCCAAGCACGGCGTCAAGCCCGACAAGATGCTCGACTTCAAGGAGAAGGTCGGCGTGAGCCTGTCGGAGCCGAACGTGCTGGTGCTGGATATGCCTAAGTGGTCCGAGGACGGAACGGTCTGGCAGCCGCGCGAGGAAATGCTGCGCGTGGACCAGCTGCTCCGCCGCAAGTACGGCTTCCCCGCCGCCGACGGCCGCGACGTCCAGCCGTGGTGCATCCCCGAGGAGCCCATCACCATCTTCCCCTACCTGCGGTTCACCTTCAACAGTGAGATCCCCGCGCTCTGCAAACTCGCGTACGAGGGCGTGACCGAGGTGCGCCTGAACGGGGAATACGTCCCGATTTGCGATGACGGTTACTTCACCGACCGCCATATCCGCACGATGCCGCTGCCCGCGCTCAAGGTCGGCGAGAACGTGCTGACCGTCCGTGCGCCCTTCGGCAAGCGGGTCAGCATCGAGAATATGTTCCTGCTTGGTGACTTCAACGTGGCTGTTTCCGGCACGCACGCGGACGTCACCGCGCCCGACCGCCGGGCCGCGTTCGGTTCGGTCGTTCCGCAAGGCCTGCCCTTCTACGGTGCGGACATGACGTACCGTCTGCCGTTCACGCTGGACAAGGCCGCCGACATCGTGACCGTAGTGCAGTCCTACAAGGGGGCGCTGATCACGGTCAGGGTGGACGGAAAGCCCGCCGGACGCATCGTACACGCGCCGTACAGTCTGGAGACCGACGGCCTTGAAGCCGGCGAACACGTGCTGGAGCTGACGCTGCATCTTTCCCGCGTCAACTGCTTCGCCGCGCTGCACAACTGCACGCGCGATACGTGGATCGGGCCGGAGTTCTGGTACACCCGTGACTTCAAGTGGGCCTACGAGTATCAACTCAAGGACAACGGCATCCTCAAGTCTCCGCTGGTTTATATCTACAACCGGGAGTAAGCCCGTCATAGCGGGAAGCCCGCGGATCGGAATGATCCGCGGGCTTTTTGACGTTTGCCCGGCGTTCCTGCGGGGAAGGGGCAGGCCGACTCGGCGAAGCCGAGTCGTAAAAACATTCGGCGTCTGAGATGGTTTTCCCGCCCCTCCCCGCGAATACCCACAAACACCAATTTTAAAAAAATTTTTCATATCCTCTTGACAAGCGCCGTCTTATGTTGTATACTTGTATTAGTGAACTAACACAGTCATACAAACCGCGTATGAAAGGAGGAAAACTGATGGCATGGCAATTCAACAGTAAGCAGCCTGTTTTCAAGCAGATCGTCAGCCATATCCGCGCCGATATTCTCAACGGCGTCTATCAGCCCGAGCAGCAGATCCCGCCGGTGCGGACGCTTGCTCTCGAGGCAGGCGTCAACCCGAACACGATGCAGCGCGCGCTCGCAGATCTTGAGGCCGAGGGACTCCTGATCTCCCGCGGCACCGTGGGCCGCTTCGTCACGTCCGACACACAGACGCTTGACAAATCCCGCGCCGAAATGCGGCAGGAGACCATAGAGCGGCTCATCTCGGACGCCGCCGCCAGGGGCATCACGAGGGAAGAGTTGATCGCCTATCTGTCGTCGCCGCCCGCCGCGTCCCCGCCCGACAACCAAACAGACAATTAAAAGGAAAGAAAACCGATATGAAGAACAAAACAGTATCCAAACTGACGTTTGCGGATCTCCCCGCCGCCCGCAGGACGCTCCTGACCATAGAATTGGCCTGCGCCTGCCTGCTGTTGCTCCTGCTTCCCATATATGCCGGCGGCATGAAATACGCCATGAACGACCTTGCGGTCTATGTGAGCGGAGGGTATGAGCTGATACCGAACGGTACGCCGTTTTCGGAGGCGGTGCTGCCGTGCATCCCGCCGATCCTCCTCGACTGCGCGGTGATCGCCCTGTCCGTTGCGGCGTATGCGAAGCTGCGCCGGGGCACGACGGCCCGCTGTGCTGCCGTCCTGTACGGCGTGACGGCGCTTGCGGCGGCCGCCCTCATCGTATGCACGGCGGTGCTGTGGAATAAAGAGGCGAACGGTACCGTGCCGAATCCGTTCCGGCTCGCGGAATATGTGCCGTTCCGCTATGATCTCACGCCTCAAAACGAGTTCGGAGACTTCCTTCGGAGACTGATAGGCGGCAACCCTCTCGGCGCTGGCTGGTGGCGGCTGTATGCCTACAAGTATATCCCGATGGCCGGTACGCTGGTGCTGTCCGTCGTCGGCTGCCTGCCGGTCAGCCGGAAAAAATCCGCACGGGCGTAAAGATAACACGAACAACACGAACACGGAAATACGTTTCTCCCGATAATAAGAAAGGAGCGGTCAACCATGAGTACATCCGTATTGACCTGTACCAACCTGACCAAAAGCTACAAGGCGGGTCATCCCGTCCTGAATGATCTGAATCTTGATCTGACCGGTGGCAAGATCGTCGGCCTGCTGGGCCCGAACGGCTGCGGCAAATCCACGCTCATCAAGCTGATCGCGGGCCTTCTGGTCCCCGACAGCGGCACCATCGAGATCTGCGGGCAGCCCCGCAGCGAGCAATCCAACGCCTTCATCTCCTACCTGCCCGAGCGCACCTACTTCGCGAGCGGCATGAGGGTCGAGGACATGATCCGATACTTTATCGATTTCTATCCCGATTTCGACGAGGCGTGCGCCCGCCGGATGCTGGCGGACATGGACATCCCGACCGACGCGAAATTCAAGAGTCTGTCCAAGGGCACCAAGGAGAAGGCGCAGCTGATCCTCGTCATGTCCCGCAAGGCCAAGCTCTACCTGCTTGACGAGCCGATCGGCGGCGTCGATCCCGCCGCACGCGACTACATCCTGCAGACCATCATCGGCAATTACAGCACCGATGCCGCCGTCATCATCACGACGCACCTGATCGCGGACATCGAGCCCGTGCTGGACGAGTTCGCGTTCCTCGACGTCAACGGACACATCACCATGGCCGGCGTGGCGGACGAGGTCCGCGAAGAAACCGGCAAAACATTGGACGAACTGTTCCGGGAGGTATTCAAATGCTCAAAAAATGCCTGAAATACGATCTGAAAAGTATCTGGAACGTCTGGTGGATCATCGCCGTGTCGGTCTTGGCCGTCGGCATCCTCGGCTGTGTCTGCGTCCGCGGTTTGAACGACATCTCCCGCGGGGGCGCCGACATGGATCCCGTCCTCCGCACCGTGCTGGAGATCACGATGACCCTGACAACGGGCTTGGCGGGCCTCGGACTCGCCGCATTCATCACGGTGACGGAGATCCTCGTGTTCCTCCGCTTCTACCGCAATTTCTTCACGGACGAGGGGTATCTGACCTTCACGCTGCCCGTGCCGCGCAGGACGCTGTACCTTTCCAAAACGCTGAACACCGTCATCTGGACGACGGCTGCCTTCGGCGTGGTCGCGGTCATCGTCCTCATCGGTCTGTGGATATGCCCGTCCACGCTGAAGCTGACAGACATCTGGACCGGCCTCCCGGACGAATCCCCGCAGGTCATCGTCGGTCCCTTCAACCTGATCGCGTTCAAGACCATCGGAGACGGCTTCACCGCCATGTGGGAGGGCGTCGGTGCGTGGCTGATCGTGTATATCGCGGAGGCCCTGCTCGCGCTCGTCCTGCTTGACCTCTTTGAGGTCGGACTCATCCAGATGTGCATCACCATCGGGTCCGTGATCGCCAAGAAGCACAAGCTGCTCGCCTCCATTGGCATCTGTTATGCCGTGACGACGGCTGTTGCCACCACGGCGGAGGTGCTGTTCATGATCAGCCTGTTCGGTATGATCGACGGGGCAGGCATCCTGTTCGCGGACCTGTCCCTGGGCGCCGGCTGCGGTGTGATCGCGCTGGTCATGCTGCTTGCCTGTGTGGTGCTGGCGATCCTCAGCGCGATCCTTCATTTCATCGCGCTCGGCAACGTCGAGCGCCGGCTCAATCTGGCGTAAGGCGAAGGGAGGGAACGGATATGAAAAAGACGCTTCATAACATGAATGTTTTCCGTATTTTGGCGCTGTGCCTTTCGCTCTGCCTTGCTCTGTCCGCCCTGACGCTGCCGGCTCTGGCCGCGTCGGAGACAACGGCAGCCGATACGGAATGGGTCGTCTCCGACGACGGAGAGACCATCACGGGTGACGGCGCGACGCTGCACCGCTATGAATTCCCCGCCGGGTACGCGTACAGTCTGGTGAAGGGTGTACGGTACGAATATGCACCTTACGTGGTGTATCAGGGTGATTATTACACGGCTTTCACGCCCTATTACGGCCCGGGGGCGGACGATCCCGAACTTGATGAGCATTGGGAAGAAATTGAGGTCGTCCCGCCCGACGCGGCGGACGTCCGTCTGCTTTATCTGGATAGCGCCGTCGGCGACATTCTCTTTGTCACCGACGATCTGCGTATCGAGCTTGACGCCCTCCGGGACGGCCGGGGCGCGGCGTACCATTTCTGCCGCGGGGATGCGGAGTGGGCCGACAGTAAGTTTGCCGATCTGCCGACGGACGAGGCTTCCTATCGGAAGATGCTCACCTCGGGAAAAAGCGTGAGCATCCCAGCCTCCGAACTGACCGGACATCTTGACAGCGAGGTGCTGCTGTTTGATTCGACTGACTTTGTCAGCTGTGCCGTCGGCGCCGTGTTCACGCTGGATTCCGGCGTCTTCCTCGTCGACTTCGCCGCCCTGCCCGCCAACTGCTTTGACGCGGAGGGACACCTCTCCTACCGTGCGGGCGACGTTCAGGGCGTGATGCTCGACCCGGACGTCGAAGCCGGCTATACGTCTGCGGAGTGGAGCAGATGGAACTGGCTCATTGCCAGTCATCCGTTCCAGCTGGATGAAAGATCGGAGAAGGACATTACCGTCGCGCTCGTGCTCTTCTGGATCTTCTTCGTGTTCAACGGCTTCCTCCTGCCCGTCGTGCCGCTGGTGCTGGGCCTTGTGTTCGCCAACAAAAAGAAGTGGGGCAAGCCCCGCCGCTGGTATCTGCTGTCTATCCTCGCCGCGGTGTGGATTCTGATCGCGCTGATCATTATGATCGTCATACTGTAAAGGAGCTATGATATGTGTAAAATGAAGAAAACGCTGTCCCTGCTGCTTGCCTGCCTGCTGCTCTGTCTGCCGCTTTCGTCCTGCCTCAGCCATATCGAGGACACGAACGGCGCGGACGATACATCCCTCGTCACGCTGACCGACGCGGACATCGTGAAAAAGACCACCTCCTCGATCACGTCCTCAATGATCAAAAAGAGAGTGAACGGCAGCTGCACGGTCAAGGTCGGCAAGCTGTCCGGCGTGACCGACATCGAAACGCTGACATCGGACGGCGATGACGTGCTGACGTGGACCGCCACGCTGTCGTCCGGCAACCTGCGGCTGTGCCTCGTCAGGGACGGAGAGATCGTCGCCGAGCTGGAGACCGACGGGAACGAACATTCGCTCAAGCTGGAGGAGAAAGGAAAGTATCTGCTTCGTGCCGCGGGCGAGTCCGCGGGCTTCGTGATCGACTTTGCCACGGACGCGAAAATTAAACTTGACAGTATGTCTTGCCAAAAGGGAAATAATGTGATATACTGTCTGTGATCATAAACACAAGGAGGAGCATCCCTATGGCACTCAACCGAGATACCGTCCCCGCCAACCGTAAATGGCGTGTGGAGGACATTTTTGAAAATCAGGAGGCGTGGGAGACTACGTTCAAAAAGGTTTCCGACGCGCTCGCCGGAAAACCCTTTGACGCCTTCAGAGGCAGACTGGCCGATCCCGAGGTCCTGCTTTCCTGCATGACGAAGGTCAACGAGCTGATGCTGGACCTGTCTCACCTCGACGTCTACGCCTTCATGCGCGGTGACGAGGACACCCGCAAGTCCGAGTTCGTCGCGCTCAAGTCGCGCATGACGCAGCTGGAGATGCAGCTGTCCGGCCAGATCGCGTTCATCACGCCCGAGCTGACCGCCCTGCCCGTCGAAACGCTGGAGGCCCTTGCCGCCGATCCACGCCTTTCCGACTTTGACTACTCCATCCGCTCCGTCATCAAGGAGAAGCCGCACGTCCTCTCCCCCGAGACCGAGCAGCTCCTGTCGCAGGCGTCCAAGGTGTTCGGAACCCCGTCTCAGGTGTTCGGGATGCTCAACAACGCCGACTTCCCGTTCCCGACCATCAAGGTCGACGGCAAGCCCGTCAAGCTCACGCACGGCACCTACGGTCTTCTGCTGCAATCCCCCGACCGCAAGGTCCGCAAGGCCGCGTTCAAGGCGTTCTACAACGAGTATATCAAGTTGATCCACACGATCACGGCCGCATACGTCGGCAACGTGGACAAGGACGTATTCCTCGCCCGCGCCCGCAATTACGGCTCCTGCCTTGAGATGGCCATGGCCGGTGAGGACGTGGACGTCAAGGTCTACAAGAATCTGCTGAAGAGCGTGAATAAGGGTCTGCCCTTGCTGCACCGCTACTTCCGCGACAAGAAAAAGATCCTCGGGTATTCGTCCATGCATATGTACGATATCTACACGCCTCTCGTGGAGAACGCCGAGATCAAGGTCGATTACGAGGAAGCGTTCGGGATCGTCAAGGAGGGTCTGGCTCCCCTCGGCGCGCGCTATCAGGAGCTGCTGCAGGAGGCGCACGACAACGGCTGGATCGACGTCGAGGAGACGGAGGGCAAGCGGAGCGGTGCGTACAGCATCTCTGTGTACGGTCTCAAGCATCCGTACGTCCTGCTGAATTATCAGCCCACGACGTCCAACGTATTCACGATCGCGCACGAGCTGGGTCACGCGATGCATTCCTACCACTCCGAGCGGAACCAGCCGCAGGAGAAGGCCGACTACAAGATCTTCGTGGCCGAGGTCGCGTCCACGGTCAACGAGGTGCTGCTGGTCCGCCATCTGCTCCGCACGACGACGGACGTCAAGCTCAAGAAGTACCTCCTGTCCTACTACATGGACACGCTCAAGGGCACGCTGTTCCGCCAGACTCAGTTTGCCGAGTTCGAGTTCATCGCACACGACATGGCTGAAAAGGGTCAGCCGCTCACCTGCGACGCTTTGAACGAGGTCTACTACAACCTCAACAAGAAGTACTACGGCCGCAGCGTCGTGTCCGATCCCGAGATCGCCTACGAGTGGGCGCGCATCCCGCACTTCTACCGCGGCTTCTATGTCTACAAGTACGCGACCGGCATCATTTCCGCCGTCTCGATCGCCCACCGCATCGAGACCGAGGGCGCGCCCGCTGTCGAGGACTACTTCCGCTTCCTGTCCTCCGGCGGCAGCGACAGCCCTGTCGAGCTGCTCAAGCTCGCCGGTATCGACCTGACCAAGATGGACGCCTTCAACGCGGCTATGGATTCCTTCCGTGAGGCGCTTACCGAGTTCGAGGCGTTGTAAGTGTCATATGTGTGGGGCTCTGCCCCGGGGACGCGTTGCGGGGCTCTGCCCCGCGCCCCGCTTAAGCCCTTCTTGAAAGAAGGGCTTAAG
>JAKSPU010000087.1 GCA_024404505.1 Clostridia bacterium | reverse complement strand
TGAGGAGACCGAGGAGAGGGGGCGCCGCAGCGCCCCCTCTCCTCGGTGAAAGATATTATATTCTCCCCCTCCCGCGCACGGGAGGGGGTCGGGGGGTGGGCCCCCGAGCGCCGGAGACGTGAGGCGTTCCCCCGGGTCTGCACGGATCGGGCAGATGCGGAAATGGTAGGCATCCGAGTACGGACGCCATTTATCGCCGCGTGTGCGGCATTGTAAACGGAAGAATATGACAAAAAGGGCGAGCATCAGGGGAAAGCAGAATTGTCCTTCTGCTTTCTTTTCTCTGATACTCACCCTTTTGCTTTCCCGATTTCACAGCCGGGAGGATGGCTCACTTTTTGTTTATATCCCGACAAATCGGGATTTGTCTATATTCGTGTACATCCAAAAATGCTTTCCATAGGACTTCTTTCAAGAAGTCCTTAGGCGGGGTGCGGGGTCAGGGGCCCCCGCGTAGGTGTTTCCGCGAAGGTCGGCGTCCAAGACGGCACCCACCTATCTCTTTTCAGCGTAAACTCAGCCTTGACCAATCTTTATCCCTGTATAAAAGTTCTTGAGATTCCTAAGGACTTCTTTCAAGAAGTCCTTAGGCGGGGTGCGCGGCAGAGCCCCGGCGCGTCCCGGGGTGTGGGGCAGAGCCCCGCGCGTATCTTTTACTGATACAGCTCTATCTCACCGATCTGCACCTTGTATCCCACGGCGGAATCCGGGTTGCCGACGCCCATTCTGGTGACGACGAATCTGACGAAGGAGGCGTCCACGGGGTCGAATTCCAGCACGCGGGCAGAGCCGTCGTTCATGTTGTCGCCTGTGATCGACCAGACGGTCGTCCACGTCTCGCCGTCGAGGGAGACCTCAAGATGGTAGTCCTGCACGAACTCATCGTCGTAGCAGGGATATACGATCATTTTGGATACCTTGATCGGCTGCCCGAGCCGGAACATGACCCACTCGGTGATGTCGCGGGTCTTGGAGCCGATCTGCGAGCACCAGCCCTGATGTACGCCGTTCCGGAACCCGATCTTACCGTCAGTCAGCTGGTTCTGCGTGAATCCGTACTCCTCGTAGGAGGACGACACGTAGGGCTTGAGGTGGTAGAGCAGATTGCCCTTTTCGTCGGGCGTCAGCCTGACGTCGTCCATGACCTTCATGGCGGGGACCTGCCCGTTGTCCAGCCAGACCTCGATCTCACCGATCTCAACCGTCCCGGCGGCGGGCAGCGCGTCGATCTCGACGCGGAGGTACCGGGCGGTCACAGCCTCAAAGGTGATGCTGCCCCAGCTGCTAAGGCTGACCGAGGGTATGTCGGCCACCTCGCGGTAGCTGATGCCGTCGTCCGAGACGAGGACGGACAGCGCCTTCGGGAAGGAGGCACCCGTTCCGCTCGGGTAGATGTCCACGCGGTTGAAGGTGCGGGATCCGTGCAGATCAAAGTATACGTAGGGGGCGGGATCGCTCGCTTCGGAGCACCATCCCGTGTCGGTGCGGTTTCCGTCGTTGAGCATATAGGCGTAGCGGCCGTCACTCTTGGAGGAGGATACGGACGCGCCGATGCCCGAAACGAGGCTCTGCGTGACACCGTCGCTGACGGGACGCTCGTACGCCTTGTATCCGGCGGGCAGAGCGAAGACCAGCAGACCGCCGGCATCGGGCTGCATCGTGAACTGACCGTCCGCGACGCTGATCCCGGTCAGCACGCCGTCGGAGACGATCTTCAGCGCCGAGGCGTCGAGAGCGGCGTCGTTGATCGTGAAGGAGGTCTCGGAGCTGCGGGCGAAGGTCTTGTTGACGTATACGAGGTACTGCTGACCGGTCGTGCGGTCCTCAAGCACGGAAAGGACGTAGCCCCGCTTGGTGTCGGCGGTGAGGCAGAAGCCGGCGGGCAGCTTCTCACCGTTCTGACCGTCGGAGTGATAGACGGCGACGGCATCGCAGTTTGCGAGGTAGGGGCTGAGCTGCATCAGCATCCTGTCGACCTCGGTCACGCCGTCAAACATCTTGCTCTTCCGGTACTTGCTGTCAAGTATACCGCTCGTGAAATGCTCGCCGCTGCCGGAGTAGGGCGGCGTGAACCACACGAACCACTTGAATTCCTTCATGCCGTACGCGACGCCGAGCGACGCGTAGTACATCAGCTCGTTGTCCTTCGGCTCGCGGTAAGCACCCACGATGCCCATGGCCGCCATGTAGTAGCCCGTGTCGACGCCGTAGGAAAGCCCGATCTTCCGGAAGGTGTCCAGATGGTCGAACGCCTGCGCGTTGAAGCTGTTGGCCGCCGTGCCGAAGGGGTACATATCGTAGGAGAGGCAGACCATGTCGAGGCTGCCCACGGTCGCGGCCCAATCACCGACGTAGCCCTGATAGTTGCTCACGACGGCGGGGAGCAGATTGAGGTGGGGGTTCATGTTGGGATCCTCGTCGCGCACGGTGCGGTAGATCCACGCGAACTGGCTCGGCCTGCTCGGCTCGTCGCGCAGGTAAATGCCGCCGATGGCGGGAAGATTCTTGTACTTCTTCACGATCTCGCGGACGGTGCTGTCGGACGTCCTGAGCCACGCGTCCTCCTTGGTGGCGTCAGCCACGGACAGCGTGATGCCGTAGTCGGCGGCCATGACGCGCAGGTACTCGGCGTCGAAGTTGCCGTACATATCGTAGGGGCGGCAGTTCTCGATGCAGGTGATGCCGCATTCCTTCAGGTAGTCAAAGGTCTCCAGCGTGTTGGGCGCGTGGTCGGCAAGGTAGAAGGTCGAAATGACGTAGGAGGGCTTGGGCGTGACCACGCTCACGGGGATCGCGGTCCAGCTTTTGCCGTCGTTGACGTACAGCGCGGCGGTGCCGTCCGCTACGGCCCGGACGTGGCCGTTCGCGTTCACGGTCACGACGGATTCGTCGGACGAGGACCAGGCGATCGCGTCGTAATTGCCGGTCAGACGGAAGACGACCGTCAGGTCGTCGGTGCAGCCGGGCTGCATACAAAGCGCGCGCTTGGAGGGCAGGATGTTGTCGTGCGTGTCCACCTCGGCCAGCACCTCCAGCTCGGACAGGACCAGCTGCCGGGCCCCGCTCTGCGCGTCCGACAGGTCGTCGGACACGACTTTGACGTACCGCGCCCCGACCGTCTGACCGAAGGGCACCGAAATGCCCAGATCACCGGCGTCTGCCTTCGTCTCGTCGGCTGCCTCGGTGTAGGTCCGACCGTCGACGGAGGTGAAGACGGTGAACTTCCCGTAGGTGCGGTCGGGCGAGGACTGGCTGTTCACGACGTTGATCTCCTTCACCGGATAGACCCGGGTCAGGTCGATCACGACCTCAAAGGGGAAGGTCGCGTACGACGCTTCCTTGTGGGCGTTGGTCCGGTATTCGGTGTCGGGATCGCCGTCGGTCAGGTTCTGATTGGTGCCGTTCAGGCAGTCGTTGGTGATGACGGGGCAGCCGAGCGCCACGTTGGCGAGCCCCATCGGCTCCGCCTCGGGCATCGGGGAGGCTGTCTCCGCCTCGGTGGCGGGCTCTGTGTCAGCGTCGGCAGTGACCCCGCCGGACGTGCCGGGCGCCTCGGTCGGCGTGTCGGCCTGCGTCCCGGATCCGCTTTCAACGTCGTCTCCGGTCTCGCGGCAGGCGGACAGCAGCACACAGGCGGACAGCAGCAGGGAAGCCGCCAGCATGATGATCAGCAATCGTTTCATAGTGTCTGTAATCCTTTCTCCCGCGCGGCGCGGGACAGCGGCAAGTGATCAACGGGAAGGGGGCGTGCGGCGCAACGGTGCGTCAGCCGAGATCCGGCTCGGCTTCGAGCCGGACCGCGGGCGAATCGTACCCGTCGGTCTCAAACACGATGATCTCGTTCTCGCCCTCGTGCAAGAGGGGCGCGGGGAGGTACAGCGTCTTCTGCGGACCGCGGTCGTTCCAGTAGCGGCCGAGGTTGAAGCCGTTGACCATGATGAAGCCCTTATGGAAGCCCTCGGGCCGCACGAAGGTGTCGGCGGGCGTGCCGTCGACCGTGAAGGTGCCCCGGAGGAAGGCGGGTCTGCCGTCGTCACACACGTCGTTCGTCCACGTGAGACCGGACAGGTCGTCCATCGTCAGGGAGGTCATGTCCCAGCCGAAATGGTACATCTGCCCGAGGCGGATGCCGGGGAATATCCCCTTGCGGTCGAACAGCTTGGGACCGTAATTGACGCGGCCCATGTTCTCAACGAGGATGTCGCAGCGGACCGTCTCGCCCTTGGCGAGTCCGATACTGATCTCATCGCAGCGCCCGCTCCGCTCGCGGATCCCGGCGGGCTTTCCGTCGAGGAATACCTGAGCGCGGTCGTGGACGTGTTCAAGGACCAGCGGCAGCGGCTCGGAGGGACCGCGGAGCTCGGTCGAGTAGACGACGTAGCCGAAGTCCTGCCCGAGCTCCTCCATACATTCCGGCGCCGCGGCGTGAACGGTCGGGCCGAGCTTGCCGAGGTTATCGAACAGCGGGGCGCGTCCGGTCAGCGTGACCGTGCCGTAGGCTGCTTTTTTCGTGTTTTCCACGGGGATGTCCGGCAGAGGGGCGAGCTTGCCCAGCACCTGCTGCACGGCGTAGTAGGTCGGCGTCAGGTCGCCCGCCTCGGACAGCGGCGAGCCGTAGTCGTAGGAGGTGATGGTCGGCTGGTACTGCGTCCCGGTGTGGTTTGCCCCGTTCGTGAAGCCGAAGTTCGTGCCGCCGTGGAACATATAGAAGTTGAAGGAGGCACCCGCGTCCACCATCGGCACAAGGTCGCGGAGCGTTTCCTCTGCGGTCCGGACGTGGTGCGCTTCTCCCCAGTGGTCGAACCAGCCGCACCAGAATTCACCGCACATCGACGGCTGATCCGGGCGGAAATCGGAGAGCAGTGAAAACGCCTCGGCCGGGTGGCTGCCGAAGTTGGCCACGCAGGGGTATTCGGGCAGCGTGCCGCCGTTCAGCATCCAGTAGGACGGTCCGTCGGAGGTGTAAAGCAGGCAGTCCATGCCGTACTCGCGGTACATATCCGCGACCGCGCGCAGATACGCCTTGTCGTTGCCGTAGGAGCCGTACTCGTTCTCGATCTGCACCATGATGACCGGTCCGCCGGCGGTGCAGAGCAGGGGGCGGATGCGCGTCAGCAGCTCGCGGTAGTAGGGACGGACCTTCTCAAGGTAGAGCGGGTCGTTGCAGCGCAGACGCATATCCGGGTAGCGGAGCAGCCACGAGGGCAGGCCGCCGAAGTCGAATTCCGAGCAGATATAGGGGCCGGGGCGCACGATGACGTACAGGCCGAGCCGTTGCGCCGTCTCGACGTAGCGCACGATATCGAGGCTCCCGGAAAAGTCGAATTCGCCCTCGCGTCTCTCGTGCA
This sequence comes from Clostridia bacterium, assembly GCA_024404505.1. Classification (GTDB taxonomy): domain Bacteria; phylum Bacillota; class Clostridia; order Oscillospirales; family CAG-272; genus CAMEON01. The sequence continues at coordinate 5,766 of JAKSPU010000087.1, read as the reverse complement.
GGTTCCACGGGACGTAGGTCTCGACGGTGTTGAAGCCGCAGGCGCGCAGCTTGCGGAGGCGGTCCTCCCAATAGTCGGGGACGATCCGCCAGTAGTGCATCGCGCCGGACAGCACGCGGAACGGCTGACCGTCCAGCAGAAAGTCCTTACCCTTGAAAGTAAATTCAGACATAGCGGTATCCTTTCGCGCCCGTCATTCGTAGTCCTCGGTGCGCCATTCGTCCTTCCAGTCGAGGAAGACGCGCTCGCCGTCGAAGCGCAGCGGCAGCCAGACGTAGTCGGCGATCTGCGTGCGGTCGACCACGGGCGGCAGGACGGGCGGATCCGTGCGGTCGACGTCGTCACCGCCGAAGCCGATCTCAAAGCTGCGGCGGACGTCGTCGTAGGGGATGTCCATGTATTCCGGCAGCCAGCGGTCGCCGAGCGCGATGTACAGGTCCTTCTTGCCCGGCACCTTGAACACGGACGCGACCTGCGAGTGCCACGTCGTCCGGCTTGCGTCGTCGGGGCAGGGATCGCCCAGCACGCGGTAGGGGCCGTGCCACGAGTCGCCGACGGCGACCTCGGAGGGATTCGGGAAGTACCCTGTGGTGCCGCTGGTCAGCAGGTAGTGTCTGCCTTTACGGAGGAAGTGTGACGTTGCCTCGCGGACGTAGGGCGGATAGGGATGCGGGAAGTGGGTGGAGTAGTAGCCGGTCACGTCGGTGTAATCCCACGTCAGGTCGGCGCAGATCGTTTCGGAATGAACGCGCTCGAAGTAGTAGTACGCCTTGCCGTCGGGGGCGACGACGAGGTCGAAGTCGCCGGCGCTCATCGACAGCGGACGCAGTCCGACGCGCACCTTCTCGTAGGGGCCGGTCAGATGATCCGACGTCAGCACGGTCTCGCTCTGCGTGCCGTCCTTCTGCATGATCTTGAGCCAGCAGACGTACTTTTTCGTCCACCGGTTGTAGATGATGTGCGGGCGGTCCATGCACGCGGACGGATGCAGCGGCGATTCCGGATCGTCCGGCTCCGGCGGGATGATCAGCCCGAGGTCGCGCCAGTTGTAGAGGTCGTCGGACTCGTACATCCGCACGCCCCAATGCCAGATCCCGTTCTTTCCGTCGGTCTTTTCCTTGTTCTCGCCGTACCAATAATACTTTCCGTTTTCAAAGAAAATGGATCCTCCGTGCGCTTGGATGCGCTTGCCCTCGGTGTCGAGCCACACCTCGCCGGGCCTGATGCTGTGATTCATATAAACTATAAACCTCCCTGCCGATTCGATCGTTCTGTGAGTGAGGCCCGCCCCCGCGTTGCCGCCGGAAGCCTGACCCCTTCAGGTTTAATTATACCCGTACAGCCGTAATTGTCAAGATATTTTCGGAAAATTGTGGTTCTTCGGGTTCATAGCGCCGGGGCTCTGCCCCGGGCCCGGGGATGCATTTGTGGGGCGCTGCGGCGCCCCCTCTCCTCGGTCTCCTCATCCCGGAGATTCCGCGCCTGCGGGCGCGGGGAGAGACGTGCCGCGTCCCGCAGGATGAGGGTGCAGGGAGAAGGGAGCGGCTCAGCCGCTCCCTTCTCCCTGCCATAAAAATATAGAATTCCCCCCGCCCGCCGGGCGGGGGGTCAGGGGGGTGGGGGTGGCAATATGCAAGTGGCATCCGGCAATGCTGTGATGCCCGGCGTCCGTCAGCAGGGTGCCGGGGCGGCAGCCCCGGCAAATCAACATATCGGAATTCCCCCCGCCCGCCGGGCGGGGGGTCAGGGGGGTGGGGAAAAAGTTTAGCAGAACATCCGGCGATGCGGAAACGCCCGGCTTCCGGCTGCAGAGCGTTGATTTTCCTCTGTCCCAACGATAAATGCCTCCGACCGCCGGTTTACGGCCGGCAGTTTCCGGTTTACGGTTGACAAACAGCCGGTGATTTGATATAATAACCGTGTATCATTCCCTGTAAGGAGGATCCATCATGAAAACCAATCACTTCGCTCGTTTCCTGTCGCTGGCCCTGTGTCTCATCCTGACGCTCGGCACGCTGTCTCTGCTGCCGCTGACCGTCTCCGCGGATGCGGACGTCAACGCCTTCGTAGACGGCAATAACGCTCACGTGCAGGTCCCCGAGGGCACCGGCGTCGTCGGTATGCACCTCAAGATCGGCGGCGCGTTCAAGGCGTTCGGCATCTCCATGCCCACCTACAACGAATCGGGCAGCAAGGGCACGCTGGCCGTGTATCAGTGGGTCAATAACCCCGGAGAAACGCTGGAGGCAGCCCCTCTCGCCGAAAAACGCTTTGATAATCTCGTCGACAACGCGATGAACGTCGTGGAGTTCGGGAAGGAGCTGCCCGCGGGCGACTACTTCTTCTGCGTCAAGGACACCGTCGGCCCCGTCGGCGTGTGGATCAAGGACAACAACCACGGCTCGAAGGGGTATATGTATCCCGACGTGAACACCGAAACGGACAGCGAGTTCCAGATGTTCATCCGCTTCACGGATAAGCCCGACACGCCCTTCCTGCCTGCCGACAAGGCCGTCCGGCCTGTCGTGGGACCCGTCGTGATCCCCGAGGACAGCCTCTACTGGCAGAATCCCGCCAAGCCCGACACGTGGGTCTTCACCGACGGCCTCGGACGCAAGTCCGTGACGTACGAGGAGGCGGGTCCCGTCCGCGAGAACAAGACGCTCGCGCTGTTCTTCTGGTCGTGGCACGACGAGCTGGCAAGCGGCGGCGCGACCAATACCACCAAGCTCATGGAGGAGTATCCCGAGGCGAAGAATAATTACAATCACAAGGCATGGATCGGGACCGGTCATTACTGCTTCTGGAACGAGCCCATCTACGGCTTCTACCGCACGAGTGACCGGTGGGTGCTGCGGAAGCAGGTCGAGCTGCTGGCCGGTGTGGGCGTCGACGTCGTCTTCAACGACAACACCAACGGCGCGAACACGTGGAAATCCGCCTATACCTCCATGTTCGAGACGTGGATCGACGCCATGAACGACGGCGTTGCGTCCCCCAAGATCTCCTTCCTGCTCCCGTTCGGCCCGAACGACGGCAGCCTTGCACAGGTCAAGTCCCTGTACAACGACCTGTACAGCACCGGCAAATACGCCGAGCTGTGGTACTTCCTCGAGGACAAGCCCATGCTGATGGCGCACAACAGCAACGTCCCCGACGACATCAAGGACGCGATCACGTGGCGCGCCGGACAGCCCGAGTACCGTATCGGCGGTCAGACCGCCATCGGTCAGTGGGGCTGGCTGCACACATACCCGCAGCCGGTCTACTACGGCACGAGAGAGCAGAAAAAGGACAGGACCATCGAGGAAATGACCGTCGGCGTGGCTGTCAACCACAACTACGTCACGCACGAGATCACCGCTATGAACGGTGAGAACGTCATGGGCCGTTCGTACACCTCGACCTACCCCGACCGCTATGACAACGAGGGCGACGAAGCCTCCAAGTGGGGATACAACTTCTCCGAGCAGTTCGACTACGTGCTGGAGAAGGATCCCGCCGTCGTGTTCGTCACCGGCTGGAACGAGTGGCACGCATGGCGTCAGCCGACGCCGTGGGGCGGCGCCCACAGCCTCGTCGACAACGCGCTCGTTGACGAGTTCGTCGACGAGTTCAGCCGTGACCTCGAGCCCACCAAGGGCGCGCTCAAGGACTATTACTACTACCTGTTCGTCAACTATGCCCGCAAGTACAAGGGCATGGAGCCGATGCCCGTCCCGACCCTCGATCAGACCATCGACATGACCGCGGGCGAGGCACAGTGGAAGACCGTCGGTCCCTACTTCACCGCCTATGCCGACAACGTCGGCGACCGCGACGCCGACGGCTACAAGGGCCTTCACTATACCGAGACCTCGGGACGCAACGATCTCATCGGTGCGCAGGTCGCCCGCGACGACGGGTACCTGTACTTCCACGTCGAGTGCGCGTCCGACATCACGCCCGCGTCCGATGACAGATGGATGAACCTCTACGTCGACTGCGACGCGGAAAACAAGGGCTGGGAGTATTTCGACTACGTGGTGCGCTATGGCGGCTCCGCCGATACGCTGCTGCTTGAAAAGTTCACCGGCGAGGGCTTCGATACGACCGGCGTTGCGGATTGCGCATACTCCGTCGACGGCCGGTACATGACCGTAAAGATCGCCAAGTCCGACCTCGGCCTGAGCGGCGACGACTACACCGTCAACTTCAAGTGGACGGACAACGTCCACGACGAGGGCGACTACGACGCCTTCTCCGGCGACATCATGGACTTCTACATTTCCGGCGACGTCGCGCCGACCGGCCGCTTCTGCTTCAGCTTCGTCAGCACGCACGAGAACGCCAAGGGGCCCGACCCCGAAACCGAGCCGGAGACGGAGGCACCCACGGAGCCCGTGACCGACGCGCCTGTCACGGACGCGCCTGCCACCGAAGCGCCCACCGAGGCCGAGGCGGAGACCGGGGCCGACGGCGGCTGCAAGTCCGTGCTGTCCGTTTCGCTGCTGCCCGCTCTCCTGTCCGGCGCGTGGCTGCTGCTGCGTAAGAAGGAACGGGACTGAATGCGGATCATTTTCATAGCCTGCTGCAGCGAGCGGCTGTTCCCGGATATTACGCTTGAGGCATTACCGCACAATGATGACGGTGCAGATGCGCCGTCAAGGCGTCAGCCGTGTATTGTGCGGTGATGCCTTGAGTTGAGCTGATCGGTATCGATCCGCATACAAAAAGGCTCCCCTTTCTTCATCAGGAAAGGGGAGCCGGTTTTATATTACTGCTCCGGGAAAACAACTCCCGATGTAAGGCAGTAGTATTGTCCATGTATACGGTACTTTTGACCATTGAAATAATACTATCGGTAATATATAATGAAAACCGGAGCCGTATCACACGGACCGGTTTAAGAGGCCGCGGTATTTCTGGGGAGAAAGACCGAAGGCCCTCTTGAAGAGACGGCTGAAATACAGTTGATCGTCGAATCCGACCTCCCTTGCGATGCTGTTTACGGGCATGGACGAGCAGGCGAGCAGGACGGAAGCCCGCGCGAGCCGGTAGTTGTTCAGGTAGGCCATCGGCGAGATGCCGAGATTCGTCTTGAAGACGGCAAAGAAGTGAGATTTGGACATATGTGCCATGCGGGCCATATCATCGACCTTCAGCGGCTCGTTGTACTTCGCGGCGATGTAGTTGATGACGTTCAGGATCGGCTCGCTCGTCCGGATCTTTTTCGGGGCGGCGATGGACAAAAGAAGCTTGATGATCCGGTAGCCCGCGATCATGGTATCGCAGACGGACCGGCTTTCAAACAGCGCGTCGAAGGCGGCGTTCATTTCCGTGTTCAACTCCTTCGGCAGGATCAGCGGGAACTCATACAGATAGTCCAGCCGGTACGCCGAATTGACGGACACGTCGAGAAACGCCCATCTCGCGTTCATGAAGCTCTGACTCTCCGGTGCGCAGTGGATGATCTCCTGCGTGACGATGGACGGCGCGATGAAGAAGCCGCCCTCGCCCGTGTCGGATAAGGGTCCCCCGTCGATTCCGACGGCATAGCTGCCGGTCACCGACTGCACCACGGACAGATTGGGGAGCGCCTTGAAGTGCCGGTTTCCGTCCGGCATGATTCCGCTGTTGAATATGATGCTGTCGATCTGGATCTTCGTGATTTCCATACCCGCATACCCTCTTTCCTTGGTTTAAGGCATCACTGCACGCGCGGAATTTTGCTTCATCTGACGAAATTTCTGACGGCGCATCTGTACCGTCATCATTGTGCGGTAA
>JAKSPU010000086.1 GCA_024404505.1 Clostridia bacterium | reverse complement strand
GGAGTTCACCGTCGAGAACGGCAAGCTCTATATGCTCCAGTGCCGCAACGGTAAGCGCACCGCTCCCGCCGCTCTGAAGATCGCCTGCGATCTCGTCGACGAGGGTATGCGTACTCCCGAGGAGGCCGTCATGATGATCGACCCCCGTAACCTCGACACGCTGCTGCACCCGCAGTTCGACGCCAAGGCTCTGAAGGCCGCTGCGCCTCTCGGCAAGGGCCTCGGTGCTTCCCCCGGCGCTGCCTGCGGTCAGGTCGTCTTCACCGCTGAGGACGCTGAGAAGTGGAAGGCAGCCGGCAAGAAGGTCGTGCTGGTCCGTCTCGAGACCTCTCCCGAGGACATCACCGGTATGAAGGCCGCTCAGGGTATCCTGACCGTCCGCGGCGGTATGACCTCTCACGCTGCCGTCGTCGCACGCGGTATGGGTACCTGCTGCGTCTCCGGCTGCGGTGACATCGCTATGGACGAGGAGAACAAGAAGTTCACGCTCGCCGGCAAGACCTTCGTTGAGGGTGACTTCATCTCCATCGACGGCTCCACCGGTAAGATCTACGAGGGCATCATCCCCACCGTGGACGCTTCCATTTCCGGCGACTTCGGCCGCATCATGGGCTGGGCTGACCAGTTCCGCAAGCTGAAGGTCCGCACCAACGCCGACACGCCCCGCGACGCCAAGAAGGCCCGCGAGCTGGGTGCCGAGGGTATCGGCCTCTGCCGTACCGAGCATATGTTCTTCGAGCCTGCCCGCATCGCCGCTTTCCGCGAGATGATCTGCGCCGACACGCAGGCTGAGAGAGCTGCTGCTCTTGACAAGATCATGCCTTACCAGCAGGGCGACTTCGAGAAGCTGTTCGAGGCTCTCGAGGGCTATCCTGTGACCATTCGTTTCCTGGATCCCCCCCTGCACGAGTTCGTGCCCACCACCGAGCCCGAGATCGAGGCTCTCGCTGCCGCACAGGGCAAGTCCGTTGAGGCCATCAAGGCCATCATCAGCGGCCTGCACGAGTCCAACCCCATGATGGGTCACCGCGGCTGCCGTCTGACCGTTACCTATCCCGAGATCGCCGTGATGCAGACCAAGGCTGTCATCCGCGCCGCCATCAAGGTCACTGCCGCTCATCCCGATTGGAAGCTGGTTCCCGAGATCATGATCCCCCTGGTCGGCGAGACCAAGGAGTTCAACTTCGTCAAGAAGATCGTCGTCGAGACCGCTGACGCCGAGATCGCCGCTGCCGGCTCCGCTCTCAAGTATGAGGTCGGTACCATGATCGAGATCCCGCGTGCCGCTCTGACCGCTGACGACATCGCTAAGGAGGCTGAGTTCTTCTGCTTCGGTACCAACGACCTGACCCAGATGACCTTCGGCTTCTCCCGTGACGACGCCGGCAAGTTCCTCGGCTCCTACTACGACGAGAAGATCTACGAGTCCGATCCCTTCGCTAAGCTGGACCAGACCGGTGTCGGCAAGCTGATGGATATGGCTGTCCGTCTCGGCAAGGGCGTCCGTCCCACGCTGCACTGCGGTATCTGCGGTGAGCACGGCGGTGACCCCGTGTCCGTTGAGTTCTGCCACACCATCGGTCTCGACTACGTCTCCTGCTCTCCCTTCCGCGTGCCGATCGCACGTCTGGCTGCCGCTCAGGCCGCTATCAAGGAGAAGAAGGAGATCCTCGCCAAGCTGGCTGCAGAGCATCCCGCTTACGCTTGGGCTCTCAAGTAATCCTGTAAACCTTAACGGTTTAGGGGCTGTCGCAAAAGCGACAGCCCCTTTTTGGGCTCGGGACGCGTTTGCGGGGCTCTGCCCCGCACCCCGCTTAAGCCCTTCTTGAAAGAAGGGCTTAAGGATCCCAAGAACTTTCAAAAAAGGATAATTGACCGAGGTTGAGTTTACGCTGAACGAGATTGGTGGGTGCCGTCAAGGCGTCAGCCGTGCATTGTGCGGTGATGCCTTTAGTTCTCCCCCTCCCGCGCACGGGAGGGGGCCGGGGGGTGAGCCCCCGAGCGCAGAAGAAAAGCGCGAGGCGTTCCCCGCCCGCCGGGCGGGAGGGGGTCGGGGGTAGGTCCCCGAGCGCGGAACGCGCGGTCACATCCGCAAACAGAAAACAGCCCCGGAGCAGATCCGTGTGGATCTGCTCCGGGGCATTCCTATGGGACTCGTCTCAATTCTTCCTGTTACCGAACAGTCCGAGCGCGACGACGGCGATGATGACGATGGCCAGCCAGACGTGGCGCGTAAGCCAGCCGATCAGACCGGTGACGATGCCGGACACCTTGCTGAGGATCGCATTGACCAACGAGCCGAAGCTGTTGATGATGTCATCCACGGGATGGGAGGGATCCGAAGGCTCGTCCGGCTCGTCTTCCGGGAACTTGCTCCCGAAACGGGCTTCCAGCGCCTCGTAGTCGGCGGCTTCCTCAAACCACGGTGCGAGCAGGCGGTTGAGCGGGCGGTCGATGTTCTCACGGAGCGTGACGACGGCCTCGTTATAGTCTTCGTTCGAGGCCAGGGACCGGAGCAGGCTGCCCAGCTCGTCATAGTGGTTCATGGCTTCACCGTACGCGGTCGGATTGCTGCTCGCGGACAGGGTGTCCAGCTGTGCCTTGATCGAGACGGCGGCGGAGAACACGGCTTCGGCCCGGTCGGTCGAGTCGTAGGACGTTTTTGCCGCGTTCTTCAGAAGCTCGGCGGTCTGGCGCGCGCCGGTGGTGTCGGCGCCCATCAGGGCAGCCGAATCACACAGCCACGTCAGCTCGTCCGCGCATTTCTGCATGGAGGTCGCCATATCGGCCTTCTTGTACGCGCGCTTGACGTCGCGCCGGTCGCCGATCAGGGCAAAGTTGGCGTCCGCGAAGATCGACACGAGGATCACAAGGATCAGCGCGGCGATCCCCGCCGGGCGGTTATACTTGAAAGTTTCTTTTAATTTCATCTGAATTCATCGGGTGCGGTGTGCGCGCACGGTGTATGTTTGAGGGACCGGGAGACCGGGACGGACGTCACTCGGTAAGCTCAAGCAGCTTGGCCTTGAGCTCGGTCTCGATGCGTGCCAGCTCCTCCTCGGCGGCGGCGCGCTTTGCCTTGCCCTCCACGCGGATCTGACGCACCTCGTCGAGCGTGCTGATCAGCTCCTTGTTGGTGGCGGTCAGCGTTTCGATGTCGATCACGCCGCGCTCGTTCTCCTTGGCGACGGTCACGGTGGACTGGTGCAGCTTCTCCGCGTTCTTCTTGAGCAGCTCGTTGGTCATGTCGGTGACAGCCTGCTCTGCCTTGAGGGCCTCCTCGGTGTGGGCGAGACCCAGCGTGATCAGCATCTGGCTCTTCCACAGCGGGATGGTGTTGACGATGGTGGACTGGATCTTTTCCGTCATCATCGTGTCGTTGCTCTGGATCAGACGGATCTGGGGAGCCATTTGGATGGACACGGTGCGGGACAGCTCGAGGTCGTAGATCTTCTTCTCAAAGCGGTCGCAGACGGATGCGAAGTCGTTGGCCTTCTGGGCGTCCTCGGGGAGACCGGTGGCCTCAGCCTGCGTCCGGAGGTTGACGAGCGTGGTGGCGCGCTCCTCTTCCAGCTTCTGCTTGCCGGCCAGGGTGTACATGGACGGTTCTTTGAAGTAGGTCAGGTTGGTGTGGTACAGCTTGTCAAGGACGGCAACGTCCTTGGTCAGCGTGACCTCGTGGCCCTCCAGCACGGTCACGATGCGGTCGACGTTGTTGTTGACGTCGTCATACTTGACCTTGAGGGACTTGATCTTCTTTTTGGTGGAACGGAAGAAGCGGGCGATGAAGCCGGAGTTGACGTTCTCGATGTCGTTGTTGAAGTCCTCCAGCTGATTGACGAGGGACGTGATGGCCTCGCCGGCCTCGCCGAGCTCCTGGGTCTTGACCGTCTCAAGGGCGGTGTCGGAGAAATCGGCGACCTTCTGCTGGGCGGCGGCGCCGTAGTGGATCATGGCGGCGGTGTCGGTGATGTTGATCTGGTTGGCAAATTCGCTGACTGCTGCGAGGTCCTCGGGGGTGAGGTTGGTGCTGACGAGTGTCTCGAGCTTCTCGGTGATGACCTCGGGCACGTCGGACTCGGCGATCTCTGCGACCGCGGTGTTGAAGGGATCAAGGGTCAGGGTGATGGCGGGTGCCTGTGCTTCCGGCTGATTCATATCTGTATTCCTCCGTTAAATTAATTTTTATTTCAGATCGGCCTCGAGGCCGTCCTTTTTGAGCATGGTTTCCAGCACCGTAACGTCGGTGGTGATGTCGAGGGCGTCGTCGGCAAAAAGGGAATCGTACTGCTTGCGGTACGCGCTCTCGATCTGGACGAACGCGGATTCGATGGCCTTGCGCGTTTCAAGGACGTTTTCGCTGTCGTTCTTGGACGTGATGTAGGCGTACTTGTCCGCGAGCTTGGCCGTCGTGGGCAGGTAGTAGTTCATGAAGCGGCGGCAGCGGCGGAGATCCTCGGCGTCGTCGATGATGCAGCCCGCGATCTGTCCGAGCAGGGCGGCGATCTCGGCCATGTGCGAGGCGGCGTCGGGGTACCGGTCGGCAACGGCTGCGCGGTCGGCCTCGACGATCCCGGCAACGCGGTCGAACTCGCGGACGGCGTCGTCCACGTCGGGATTGCCGCTGGAGAAGGGGACCTCGATGCGTCTGGTTTCCGTTCTGGCTGCGCTGCGCGCGATGAGGAACGCGGCAGTCGTCAGCACGGCGGTCGTGATCAGCCAGCCGATCTTATACAGGGGGAAGAGCAGGGCACAGATGAGCCACGTCAGCGCGGCGATCCACACGGGAAGAGCCGACTTGACGGTCTGGTAGATATACCGCTTCCCGACGGGCGCCTGCTCGGTCACCGGGGACGGCTGATTGGTATCGGACGGCATAACGGATCACTCCTTTCCATTGCGCGGCGCAGGGCCGCGGCGGGATTCCGGCACGGCCGGACGTATATTCTGTCTCATTATAACATAGTTATCCTCATATTGCAAGAGGATAATGCGGCGAAACGTGATTTTTTTGCGTCGGACGCGTGTTTTTCAAGCCCGGACGCGATTTTTGAGGGCGGTCACTGCCCCATGATCCGGATGCACCGGTCGATGGCGTCGTCGTCCCCGATGAGCGTCATCTGCTCGCCCGGCATGAAGATGCGGGCGGGGTCGGGCGACACGTCGACGGCAAGGCCGTCGGCTGAGGTCACCGCCACGACGGTCACGCCGTAGTTGTTGCGGACCGCCAGCTGGAGCAGATTCCTGCCGTACCACGTCTTGGGGACCGCCAGCTCCACCAGCTTGTACCCGTGGAACTCCATGTAGTCCGTGACCTTGTCGCGGGCCAGCGTAAAGCCGAGGCGCTCGCCGAAGTCCTGCTCCGGGAAGACCACCATATCGACGCCGACCTTGAGCAGCACCTTGCGGTGTGCGTCGCTGCCGGCGCGGGCGATCACGGTCTTCACGCCCAGCTCCTTCAGCTCGATGCAGGTCAGCAGGCAGTCGTTGACGTTGTCCGCGTCACACACGATGGCGCACTCGTAGTCCGCGGCGCCGGCTGCGCGGAGGACGGCCTCGCTCGTCGGGTCGCCGATCACGGCGTTGGTGACGAGGTCGGCAAGCGGCGTCACGCGGTTGGCGTCCCCGTCGATGATAAGGACCTCGCGTCCGTCCGCCGCCAGCGTCTTGGCCAGCGTCTCGCCGAACACGTTCAGGTTGATGATGCAGAAGCTTTTCATATCCGTTTTCCTTTTCTGTCAAACTTTCTTTCGCGGCTTTTCACGATTCCGGCGTTTTTGAATCCATGGCATCGTTCGGGGGCCGGGGGAAGGCGCACCCTTCCCCGCAAGAACGCAGAATTTTTATCCTATCAAAAGATTTGCGTCGGGGTACGTGATGTCCGCCGCACGCTTTTTCCGCAGATTCATCATCGCCGCGTAAGTCACCGTCAGGATGCCCACCCGGCCGAGGTACATCAGCAGCATATCCGTGAGCTTGGCGGCGGCTGACAGGTCCGGCGTGATGCCGAGCGTCAGGCCGACCGTGCTGACCGCCGAGATCACCTCGTACAGGATCTCCTTGAGGGAGAACGGCGTCGTCCCGGAGAGGATGCCCGCTCCGAGGATCGCAAACAGCAGCTGCATCACCACCACGGACACCGCGCGGGTAAAACTGTCCTTGGAGATACGGCGGCCGAAGACCACCGGCTCCGTGTCGCCGAAGGACACCGAAAAGACCGTGGCGAACAGGACGAAGACGGTCACGAGCTTGACGCCGCCCGCCGTGGAGCCGGATGCGCCGCCGACGAACATCAGCAGCATGGAAAGGGCCGCCGCGCCGTCCGTCATGAGGCCGTTGTCGAACATGGAGAAGCCCGCTGTCCGCAGCGTCGCGGAGTGGAACATCGACATGATGATCCGCTGCCCGGCGGGGACGGAGCCGAGCGTGTCGGGGTTGTTCCATTCGATCAGCGCGAATCCGACCGCGCCCGCCGCGAACAGCGCGCCGGTCAGGATCAGCACCAGCCGGGAGTACACCGACAGCCTGCGCCGCCGGATCACGAGATTCTCAAGGTCGCTCCACACGAGGAAGCCGAGGCTGCCGATCGTGATCAGCGCGATCAGCGTGAGGTTCACGACCCAGTTCCCGGCGAAGACGCCCATGCCGTCCTCGCCCATGAGGTCGAAGCCCGCGTTGCAGAAGCCGGAGACCGACGTGAACACGCTCCGCCAGACCGCTTCCCCGAACGAAAGACCCGGATACCGCGCGAACTGTGTGAACAGCAGCGTCGCGCCGATCAGCTCGATGGAGAAGGTGCCCAGCACGATGCGCCGGATCAGCGCGGACATATCGTCGTAGCTGGACAGGTTATAGGACATCGCCACCATCATTTTCTCCTTGGGCGACACCGCCTGCCGCAGAAGAAGCATCAGCAGCACCGTCACGGTCATGAAGCCGAGACCGCCGGTCTGGATCATCAGGAGAATGACGGCCTGTCCGAAGTGGGACCAATGCACGCCCGTGTTGACGACGGTCAGGCCCGTCACGCAGGTCGCGCTCACGGACGTGAAGCCGGCGGTCAGCGGGTCCGTGAAGGTGCGGCTGACGGACGACACCGGCAGCATGAGCAGCAGCGTGCCCGCGAGGATGACCGCCGCGAAGCCGAGCGCCATGACCGCCGGGATCGGCAGCGAGCGTTTGGCTTTCCGGTCTGTCAGTTTCAAGACGGATTCCTCCTTCCGGGATCGGATTTCAAAAGACGGAGGCGCCTTTCTGTCGGGAAAGGCACCTCCGCAGGGGTCGGGACTATGCCCGTTATTCCTGTGCCTTCAGGAAGTCGATGCAGCGCCTGACCTCGCCGAGACCGGTGGGATCGAGGCCTTCGGACTCCACGACCATGCGAAGGCCCATCGTCAGCGCCTTCTCGCGCACGGCCAGCACGGGGGCTTCGCCCTCGCCGAGGGCCTTGCCCTGACCGCCCTTGAAGCCGTCCTTGAGGTGGATGACCTTAACGCGGCCTGCGAGGCGGTCCAGCAGCCGGAGGGGGTCGACGCCGGCGTTGAACGCCCAGAAGGTGTCGATCTCGAAGTCGAAGGTGCCGCGCTTCTCCAGCTCGGAGTGGATGGTCGAGCCCCACGGCATCACGGCGAACTCGTGGCTGTGGTTGTGGTAGCCGAGGGAGATGCCCTCCGCGGCCAGACGCAGCTGTGCCTTGTTCATGACGGCGCAGAAGTCGATGATCTTATCGAGCGAGCCGAGGTCGGCGCCCGGGACGATGAAATGCTTGTTGCCGATGGCCTTGTGGTAGGCGATGGTCGCCTCGATGTTCTCGGGGAGCAGCTCGCCCCAGCCGGAGTGAGTGCCGCTGCACTTGAGGCCGTACTTGTCCTGCCAGCCGGCGACCTCCTCTGCGGGATGGCCGAAGAAGCCGGCGTATTCGACGTACTTATACCCCATTTCGGCGACTGCCCTGAGGGCGCCCTCGAGATCTGCGCCGGTGATGTCGCGCACGCTGAACAACTGAAGACCGTATTCGATGGACATGGTAGTTTCCTCCGTTATCTTAAATTTATGTTCTGTATCTTGCGTTCCCGCGGAATGCGGAAGGGTCCCGTGATCAATCCTCAAAGGGCATTCTGATGCCTGCGTCGGTGAGCTTTTGGCAGTAGCCCTTGATGCGGTCGGGAAGGTAGTCCTCGACGCGGTGGCCGTCGAAGCCGACGCTGACGCGGACGCCGGACCGGCGCACGATGTCCTGCTGCGCCTCGTCCTCAAAGAAGCGGAGCATATAGCCGTGCTCGCGGTAGCTGTGGATGGAGTCGTAGCTGACGTTCATCTCCCAGAAGATGTTCTGCTCGGCCATGCGCTTGAAGTAGTCGAGCGGGTCCTCACCGCGCTTTTGGATGAACGCGAACAGGTCGGTATGGGCGACACCGACGGTCGGTGTGCCGCACCGTTTGGCGTAGGCGAACAGGTCGCCGCCCGTCATGGAGATGCCGTTGTCGAGGTTCTCGATGAGGCAGAAGTCGAAGAACGAGATGTCGGCGTTGTCGGGGAGGTTGTAGCGGTCGTAGCGCTGACCGTCACACAGTGTGCAGAGCTCGATGCCGCGCAGGACGCGGATGCGGTCCGCGTACTTTTCCTTGATCAGATTGATATGGTCGAAATAGCGACGCAGCGTCCGCTCGTAATTCTGGGAAAGGTCCCCGCCGGACGGATGCTGGAACGAGGTGATGCGCTGATAACCGACGCCGTAGTTATGGTCGGTGATGCCGAACAGGTCAAGTCCGCCCGCGATGGCCGCCTCGACGATGGCCTCCGGCGTATCCTTGCCGCAGAACGAGTAGTAGGTATGAGCGTGAAGATCCTGATACATGGTCGTTTTTCCTTTCCGGCGCGGCTGTCCGCGCTGTTGGATAAATTATACCACGCCCGTGCGGGATTGTCAAGAATTTTCGGGCAAAAATACTGTGGGAAGGAAGCGCCGGGGCTCTGCCCCGCACGCTTCGTTACTTCGTCAGCAGCTGATAAAGTGCGTCGGCGTCGGAAACCAGCACCGCTGCTCCGCTCTCCCGGAGGAACGCGGCGTCACGGAAGCCCCACGTCACGGATATGCAGGGGAGCCCGGCGTTGCGGGCGGTCAGGACGTCCACGTCGGAGTCGCCGACGTATACGGCGTGCGCGGGATCGCTGCGCAGCTGACGCAGCGCCTCCAGCACCGTGTCCGGCGCGGGCTTGCGGCGGACGGAAGCGGTCTCTCCGATCGCCGCGCCGATCAGACCGTCAAAGTAGTGTGCGCACAGCGCCTTGACGGCAAGATCGAACTTGTTCGACACCACCGCCGTCCGGACACCGCCCGCCTTCAGACGGGTCAGCAGGTCCACGATGCCGGGGTACGGCACCGTCTTGTCCTGACAGTGCGCCCGGTAGTGCGCAACGAACTCCTCCATGCACGCGTCGTAACGCGGGTCGTCGCGGCCGCCGGGGACCGCACGCTCCATCAGCCGCCCCACGCCGTTGCCGACGAACGCGCAGACCTCCTCCCGCGTCCGGGCAGGGTACCCCTGCGCCGTCAGGGCGGCGTTGACGGCGTCCGCCAGATCGTCCAGCGTGTCGAGCAGCGTGCCGTCAAGATCGAATATCACGGTATCAAACTTGTATCCCATCGGAAAATATCCTTTCTGTATCAGGAAAATCACGTCCCCCGGCGCACGCGCCGGGGGACGTTTGTCAAAGACGGGCTGCCGTCTTACTGACCGGCCTCCTCAGCCGTCCAGGAGCGGAAGTCGTCGGGCGTATACTCGTGCAGGTCATCGGTCCAGTCAAGGAAGCTGATGCCGGAGTAGGTGTTGCCGTTCTCCACGCACTCGTCGATGTTATCAACCCAGTTCGAGCCGTTGAAGAAGACAGACACGAACTTTCTGGGCATATCGACGGTGTAGGAAGACCCGAGGCAGTAGCTGAAGGTCATCTCAGCGTCCTCGACCTTGCAGTTCTCGAAGCTGTAAGGGCTGATCGTGCCGCCGCCGTCGTAGCCGAGGATACCGGCAAGGTTGTGGAAGCCGGAGATCTTCAGGTTCTTGACGGTGACGTTGGTGAAGGTGGAGTAGCCGCCCCAGCTTGCGCCCATGACGCCCGCAACGCGGAAGCAGATGGGATAGCCGTCGGTCTCTTCCTTGGAGTTGTTGTAATCGCACCAGCCGTCGACGGTGAAGTTGGTGACGCTGACGTTCTCAAACTCGACGGACGCGCCGAGGGAACGACCGACCACGCAGCCGACGTGACGCTCGCGGGCGGTCACATAGCAGCTGTCGAAGTTCAGGTTGTAGATGTAGATGTCGTTGCCGGCGGGCAGATTGCCGATGAAGCCGCAGCCGAGGTACTCCTCGACGCCGGTGATGTCACGCTCGGTGTTGTAGTTGATGGTCATGTGCTTGATGGTGTGGCCCTTGCCCTCGAAGGTGGTCTCGAAGAAGCTGTTGCCGTCGAGCGGGATCCACTCGTAGCCGTCAAGATCGATATCGTTGAGGAAGATGACGGTCATCTCGGAGTAATCCTCGTAGTCCTCGTTGACGGACTTGTTGAAGGCCATCAGGTCCTCGGGCGTCTCGATGACGACGTACTGGTCGGAGGGGTAGTCTTCACGGCCGGGTGCCTTGGTCTCATCGCCGTCGGCGGGCGTCTCGGCCTCGGTGGCCTCCTCGGTCGGAGCCTCGGTGGGAGCCTCGGTGGGTGCTTCGGTCGGCGCGTCGGTGGACGCGTCGGTAGTGCTTTCGGAGGGAGCGTCGGTCGGCGTCTCCTCGTTACCGCTGTCGCAGGCGGCGAGGCACAGACCCAGCGTCAGGCACAGCGTAAAGGCCAGCGCGAGAATCAAAAGCTTTTTCATGGTTGATTCGATCCTTTCATATAGTCTGTATGTCCGACCGCCGGGCGGCCGGGTGTTACTACTATTTTATACGATTTCTGCCGATTTGTCAAGGCGTTTTCGCAAAAAAACGGCGGAGGGGCCTGCGGGCCCTTGCATCCCTGCCGGGGCTGCCGTCCCGGCGCCCTGCGATGGGAGCCCGGCGTTTCCGCCTCGCCGGATACCACCTTTACTCTTTTCCCCCACCCCCCTGACCCCCCGCCCGGCGGGCGGGGGGAATATCTTGTTTTACAGCAGGGAGAAGGGAGCGGCTGCGCCGCTCCCTTCTCCCTGCACCCTCATCCTGCGGAGACGCGGCACGTCTCTCCCCGCGCCCGCAGGCGCGGAATCCCCGGGATGAGGATGCAAGGGGAAGGGCTGCCGCAGCAGCCCTTCCCCTTGCTGAGAAAGTAAAAAATCTCCCCCTCCCGCGCACGGGAGGGGGGCGGGGGGTAGGTCCCCGAGACGCCGAGGCGTGGAGTGTTATACTGTAAATAGAGTCGACAAACACCCAAAAATCTGGTATAATAG
>JAKSPU010000085.1 GCA_024404505.1 Clostridia bacterium | reverse complement strand
CTTCTTTCAAGAAGGGCTTAAGCGGGGCGCGGGGCAGAGCCCCGCAAGCGCATCCTCGGGCCCGGGGCAGAGCCCCGCAAGCGCATCCCCGGGGCGCGGGGCAGAGCCCCGCAAGCGTGTCCACGGGGCACGGGGCAGAGCCCCGCACGTTCCTTACCCGCCGTGATTTGACTTTTCGCGGTCGCGGACGTCCAGCAGCTTCTGCAGCCGGTGATTGAGGCCCGATTTGGTGATCTCGGGCTGATGCAGAGCAGCCAGCTCCGTCATGGACAGATCGTCGTGCAGGATCCGCAGCTGGGCGGTCTCCTGCAGCTCGGGGGGCAGCGTATTGATCAGCCCCCACGCCTCAAGATCGCGGATAGCGGCAATATACCGCTGCCCGGCGCTTACGGACCGCCCTATGTTGGCGGCCATGCAGTTGGTCGCGCGCGTCTCGTCCTCCGCCAGATCGTGTACCATGGACGCGTTGATCAGCGCGAACACCGATTGCACACCGCCGATGCAGGTCATCGCCTCCTGAATAGATTCCAGCTTCTTGAAATATATCCCGCATTCACCCCCGCGCACGGTCAGAGCAGGCAGTATGCCCGAAATGTTCCAAAGCGCGGCGACACATTCGGTGCGTCCATCAGCCGGGACACGCATCTCCATGTGAGCGCTCTTGTTCGGATCGCTGACCGATCCGGCCGCGAGGAACGCCCCGCGCAAAAAGTGGGCCGCACACAGCGGACACCGGAAGCCTACCGCTTCCTCCGCGATCATGTCGCCCGAGACGTCCGCGCCGCCCTCGGCTCTGGACATCTCTTCAAGGATATCGGCAGCCTGCGAGGAAAGGAACGTCACGATCCGGTACCGGTGGGCACCGCGGGTCTCCTCCCGGACCCCGGCCTCCCGCCCCAGCTGCTTTCGGATCAGCGACACGGCCAGCGCAGCAGGGTCCGGAACGCCCTCCGGCGTCCGGATAAAGGGGTACGTCACGGAGATCTGACCGTTCCGGTCCTTTTCGGCGCCGATCAGAAGACCGTACAGAAGAGCCTTGCGGCAGCAGCTGGATTTGACGGTCAGGCCGCACAGCTCCGCCTTGAAGGTTTCACAGAATGATGACATGGCTGCCTCCTTACACGCTTCACGGGATTCGGCGGATCTCGCACACGAGATCATACCCGTACCGCTCACGGACCGCAGCCTTCACACGGTCGATCACGGCCAGCACGTCCGCGCAGGTCGCACCGCCCCGGTTGATGATGAAGCCCGCGTGCTTTTCCGAGACCTGCGCTCCGCCGACGGTATACCCCTTGAGACCGCAGTCCTCGACCATACGGCCTACGTACACCCCGTCAGCGTCCGGCCGCTTGAACACGCTCCCGGCACTCGGCCAGCGGAGCGGCTGCTTTTCGCGCCGCGCGGCCATGTTGCGGTCCATGACGGTGCGGATGCTCTGCGCGGAGCCGGGCGTCAGCCGCATCACGGCGGACAGCAGCACGAGGTCCGTGCGTCCCGAAAGAAAGCTGCGGCGGTAGGAAAAGCCGAGATCGGGCGCTTTAATCGTAAAGATCCGTCCCGACGTCAGATCGTAGCAGGTGGCAGAGGCAACGACCTCTGCCATCTCGCCTCCGAAAGCACCCGCGTTCATGGCGACGGCGCCGCCCACGCTCCCCGGGATGCCGTAGGCGAATTCCAGCCCGGACAGCGCCGTGCCGTCCCGGGCGCAGGCGGCAGCCAACGTCGTCAGCGGTACCCCGCATTCGGCAGTGACCGTGCCGTCATCCCCGAAGGTCATCCCGGCGGCTCCGCCCGTCAGCACGCATAAGCCGTCAAAGCCGTCGTCCGATACCAGCACGTTGCTGCCGCGTCCGAGGACGCACAGCGGGCAGCCGTCGCCAAAGGCCCGCCACGCGTCCAGCGCGGCGGTCAGCTGCTCAAGAGAAGACGGCATCGCGCACAGCGCGGCGGATCCGCCGATGCCGAACGTGGTATGGTGCGCCAAAGGCTCCCCGGTCGTGACGGGGATGCAGGCGGCGGTCAGCGCGCCCGTGAGTGCGGAAAGCACGGATTGGGTCATGTAGAGCCTTCCTTTCCGGAGCATCTGTCAAAAATCACGTTCTCGATATCGTCAAAGCCGGCGCAGATATAGGTCACGGGCAGACCGTCCGGGGCCTGTTTCCCGCGCGGATTATACCAGCAGGTATCCAGACCGGCGTTGATGCCGCCCTGCACGTCCGAGGACAGCGAATCACCGACGACCAGCGTGCGGGCCGGATCGAAGTCCGGGATGCGCGCGGTCACGTAGTCAAAGTAGGCGCGTGAGGGCTTGTCGGCACCGACGTCCTGCGAGATGAACACGCCGCGGAACAGCGGAGCGAGCGGCGTCGGGTCCCAGCGGCCGTGCTGGATATAGGTCGTGCCGTTGGTGATGAGGTACAGGCGGCAGTGCGGATGCAGATGCTCGCAGAACGGGAGCGCTCCGTCGACAAGGAAAGACTTGGTCGCCAGCGTGTCCATATAGTTACGGGCGAGCGACGCCGCGTCGCAATCGAGGCCCCACGCGGTAATGAAATCGGCAAAACGTCCGACAGCCAACTCGGCGCGGGTTGTCTCACGGCGTTCGAGACGCTTCCACCAGCCGTCGTTGATCGCGGCGTAGCACGCTATGGCCTCCTCCGTGGACGGTGCGTTCCGATCCAGCCCCCGCGCGGCAAGACAATCGAGCAGGGCGTCATGCTCGGAGCGGGTAAAATCAAGGAGGGTGTTGTCGGCGTCAAGAAGGATCGTGTCGTATCTGACTCTCATCGGGCGTTCTCCTGTCAGTATATTCGGTATGCGCCTATTATACCATAGGTCGGAAAGAAAATCAATAGCGTTCCGGAGAGAAAGCACGCATTTCGTTCGACCGTCCGCTCCCCGTTCACGAAAACTTTACACATCGGTCCGGCACCCGCGCACCCGCTCTCTTGACATCCGGGCCGTTTTATGGTACAATATACGATGATGAAAATTCATTTGATGCAGATGATCGATGAAGGATCGGACGTATAGATGCAGCACGGGCGGCTTCGCCTGTGTTTTTCGGTGCGGTCCTGTCGGTCATGGCAGGATCCTTTTCTTTTCCCGGATCCGCAGAAAGGACGGTAAGATATGGCTGACAGGAAGGCTTACGATCGCGCAGCGGCCATGATGAACGGGACGCCTGACGTGTCCTCCGCTTTTCTCCCGGCCGATCTCTCCTCCGATGAATATACCGTTTTGCCCGGTTTTTGTGACGTGCACGTGCATTTCAGAGAGCCGGGCTTTTGCTATAAGGAGACCATCCGCACGGGCAGCCTGTCCGCCGCCGCCGGCGGCGTGACGGAGGTCTGCACCATGCCGAACCTGTATCCCGTCCCGGACAGTACGGCCCATCTTGAAGAGGAGCTGCGTCCGATCCGGGAAACGGCCTGCATCGGCGTCCACCCCTACGGGGCGCTGACCGTCGGGGAGCAGGGCAAGGTCCCGGCAGACCTTGCCGGCATGGCGCCTGACGTCATCGCGTTCTCGGACGACGGCAAGGGCGTGCAGGACGAAGAAATGATGCGCCGTCTGATGACGGAATGTGCCCGGCTCGGCAAGGTGCTGGCCGCGCACTGCGAGGACAACAGCCTGCTTCACGGCGGATACGTCCACAAGGGACGGTACGCCGCCGCGCACGGTCACAGGGGGATCTGCTCCGAGAGCGAGTGGAAGCCCATCGAGCGGGACCTGCGCTTAGCCGCGGAAACCGGATGCGCTTATCACGTCTGTCATATCTCATGCAAGGAGAGCGTCGACCTGATCCGACGGGCCAAAGCTGCCGGCGTCAACGTCACCTGCGAAACGGGACCTCACTACCTGATCCTCTCCGACCGCGATCTTCTTGAGGACGGCCGCTTCAAGATGAATCCGCCGCTGCGGGACGAATCCGACCGCGAGGCGCTGCTGGAGGGCCTCTCGGACGGCACCATCGACATGATCGCCACCGATCACGCCCCGCACTCCGCAGAGGAAAAGGCACGCGGTCTTGCCGGCAGCGCGTTCGGCGTCGTCGGGCTGGAAACGTCCTTCCCTGCCCTCTATACGCATCTCGTCCGTACCGGGCTGATGACGCTCGACAGGCTGACGGAGCTGATGGCCGTCAACCCGCGCCGCCGCTTCGGCATCCCGTTTGACGGCAGCTTCTCCGTGTGGGACCTGAACAGGTCCTTCCGCGTGGATCCGGCCGGTTTTATCACGATGGGACGCGCCACGCCGTTCGAGGGCATGACCTTCTTCGGCGTCAACCGCCTGACCGTATACCGCGGACAGGCCGTGTACAGGAATCAAACGAAAGGATGATAATCGTATGAAGCAAGTACAGCTGACCGTCATCGGTCAGGAACAGCTGACCGCGTCCGTTTTCCGGATGCGTCTGGCCGGGGATATCTCCGCGATCACCGCACCCGGACAGTTTGTCAACATCCGGCTGGACGGTCTGTTCCTCCGCCGCCCGATCTCCGTCAACGACGTACAGGACGACGTCCTCACCATCATATACAAGGTCGTCGGCACGGGGACCGAGGCTATGTCCCGGCTGCCCGCGGGCAGCGTCCTCGACGTGCTGACGGGACTCGGCAACGGGTACGATCTGTCGAAATCCGGCAGCCGCCCGCTGCTCATCGGCGGCGGCGTGGGCGTGCCTCCGCTCTACCTGCTCGCCAAGCGGCTGATCGCCGAGGGCAAGCGTCCGGCCGCGATCCTCGGCTTCAACACGAAGGACGAGGTCTTTGGCGAGGACGACTTCCGCGCACTCGGCTGCGACGTCACGGTCACGACCGTGGACGGATCCTTGGGCACCAAGGGCTTCGTCACGAATGCCCTGCCCGACGAATACACCTACTTCTACACCTGCGGTCCCGAGCCGATGCTCAAGGCCGTATACAAGGCAGCCGCCACGAGCGGTCAGTTCAGCTTTGAGGAGCGCATGGGCTGCGGCTTCGGCGCCTGCATGGGCTGCTCCTGCAAGACCGTGACCGGGTACAAGCGCATCTGCAAGGACGGTCCCGTGCTGGAAAAGGAGGAGATCCTATGGTAAACACCAAGGTCACGCTGTGCGGGATCACGCTGGACAATCCCGTCATCCCCGCGTCCGGCACCTTCGGCTTCGGCAGGGAGTTTGCCGAGCTGTACGACATCAACTGCCTCGGCACGTTCTCCTTCAAGGGGACGACGCGCGAGGCCCGCTTCGGCAATCCGACGCCCCGCATCGCCGAATGTACGTCCGGCATGATCAACGCCGTCGGCCTGCAGAATCCCGGCGTGGAACACGTCATCGCCCATGAGCTTCCGGAGATGAAGGCGTACTTCCATAAGCCCGTCATGGCGAACGTATCCGGCTTCTCCGTCGAGGACTACGCGTATACCTGCGCGCGGCTTGACGGCGAGGAGCAGGTCGGTTGGATCGAGGTCAACGTCTCCTGCCCGAATGTCCACGGAGGCGGCATGGCCTTCGGCACCTGCCCCGAGGCGGCTGCCGAGGTCACACGCGCCGTCCGCGCGGTCACGCATAAGCCGATCCTTATCAAGCTGTCCCCCAACGTGACGGACATCGTATCCGTCGCCAAGGCTTGTGAGGAAGCGGGCGCGGACGGCATCAGCCTCATCAACACGATGCTCGGGATGCGGATCGACGTCGCCCGCAGAAAGCCCGTCATCGCCAACAGGATGGGCGGCTTCTCCGGTCCGGCGATCTTCCCCGTCGCGCTGCGGATGGTGTATCAGGTCGCGCACGCCGTCCGCGTCCCCGTGATCGGCATGGGCGGCGTCGCGTCCGCGGAGAACGTCATCGAAATGATGCTGGCCGGAGCGACCGCGGTCGAGGTCGGCGCCATGAACCTTATCGACCCGTATATCTGCCGGGACATCGTGAACGACCTGCCCCGCGTCATGGAAAAATACCGTATCAGTTCCCTTTCGGAGATCATAGGAGGTTGTATGTAATGGGAAAAGACGTCATCATCGCGTGCGACTTTGACAGCGCGCAGAAAACACTCGCGTTCCTCGATCAGTTCACCGGGCGTAAGCCCTTCGTCAAGATCGGCATGGAACTGTACTATGCCGAAGGCCCCGCCATCGTGCGCGCGCTGAAGGAGCGGGGACACAGGATCTTCCTCGATCTCAAGCTGCATGACATCCCCACGACCGTCCGCAAGGCGATGGCCGTGCTGTCCTCGCTTGACGTGGATATGTGCAATCTGCACGCCGCCGGGACCCGCCCCATGATGGAGGCGGCGCTGGAGGGGCTGACCCGTCCCGACGGCACCCGCCCGCTGCTGATCGCCGTCACCCAGCTCACGTCCACCGACCAGACCGCCATGGAGCGCGATCTTCTGATCCGCGAGCCGATCGCGGACGTTGTCATGCACTACGCAAGGACCGCCATGGAGGCGGGGCTTGACGGCGTGGTCTGCTCGCCGCTCGAGGCAGGCAAGGTCCACGAGGTCTGCGGCAGGCAGTTCGTGACCGTGACGCCGGGCGTCCGCTTCGCCGACGGCGACAAGGGCGACCAGAAGCGCGTCATGACGCCCGCAGAGGCCAAGCGGATCGGCTCCGACTACATCGTCGTCGGCCGCCCGATCACGCAGGCTGCCGATCCCGTCGCCGCCTACGAGCGCTGCCTTGCCGAGTTTATCGGTGAGTGAGCCATGAGCCGATGG
This sequence comes from Clostridia bacterium, assembly GCA_024404505.1. Lineage (GTDB taxonomy): Bacteria > Bacillota > Clostridia > Oscillospirales > CAG-272 > CAMEON01. Next base: position 5,304 of record JAKSPU010000085.1, on the reverse strand, counting down.
GATACCGTGCTGTTCGATCTGGACGGCACCCTGACCGACCCCAAGGAGGGCATCACCAAGTCCGCGGCCTTTGCGCTGCGTCACTTCGGCATCGACGCCGATCCGGACTCGCTGACCGCCTTCATCGGCCCTCCGCTCAACGATTCCTTCTCCCGGTATTTCGGGCTGGACCCCGAGCAGTGCGTCGAGGCCGTGCGGCAGTACCGCGTCCGCTTCTCGGACGTCGGCTGGGCGGAGAATATCCCCTATCCCGGCATCCGTGAGCTGTTGGACACGCTCCGGGCGCAGGGGATGACCCTGCTGGTCGCCACCTCCAAGCCGGAGGTCTTTGCCCGGCGCATCCTTGAGCATTTCGGCCTTGCCGACTGCTTTGCCGATATCTGCGGCATCACGATGTCCGAGCGTGAGACCATGACCAAGGCGGACGTGATCCGGCTGGTCATGGCACGGAACGGCGTCGATCCCGCCTCGTGCGTCATGGTCGGCGACCGCCTGCACGACGTGGAGGGCGGACACGAGGCCGGGCTGCCCGTCGTCGGCGTCCTGTACGGGTACGGCTCCCGCGAGGAGCTGGAAGCGGCAGGGGCGGACTTCATCGCCGCCGATACGGACGAGCTGGAAAAACTTCTGATCGATCTCTGAAAAAAATTTTGCGGGTATGTAATCCGGACGGCCTTGCCGGGGTATTGAGGGTGAATGGGGCAGGAAACACGATCCGCCGCAAAAACGAATAACAGCAGAAAGTATAAGGAGATAAAAAACCATGGCAGACAAGAGAGCATTCCGCACCGCGCTTCAGAATATCCGGACGGGCGTATACTACGAGCATCTGGATGATTTCCGCACTCTGATCCTGAACGGCTTCGTGACAGACAAGAACGGCAACGTGCCGGAGCTTTGCGATGACGATGACAAATTTCTGGACGTAGTGAAGGACGCCCTTGACGACGGTATGTTCATCCGCGAAAGCAAGAACGGCAAGCCGTTCTACGCCATCACTGACTACGATCACGACTGCACCTTCGTCAGCGAAAAGCCGATGGACGCGAAGAGCTTCATCAAGCAGTTCCCCGTGCCCGTGAAAGAGCCGAAATCCCCCGGTGTCGGGTCCTGGATCGGCCACTTCTTCAGCCGCATGGTCGGCGGCAAGGGGAACGACGCTGTCAACACCTACTACGAGAAAAGACAGGATTATGCAGCCTCCGTTTACGCGAAGCTGAAGGAGAGCGGCTTTGAGGCCGAAAAATCCTCCCGCGTCAAGGAATGGGAGATGCGCATCGCCGCCTACGCCTTCATCGGGGAGTCGCCCGACGACAGAGAGGCCCGGACTCTCAATCCGGATTATGCCCGCTTTATGAAGGATTCCGCCGCCGCGGAGCTGGTCGACTCCCCCGCCGGTCAGGCGCTGATCGAGCAGTACCGTGTCGTGATGGAGAAGCGCGCCGACGGCAGCATCCAGTACACGGATGAGACCGAACTCAAGGCAAAGGCCGCCGCTTTTGCCGCCGAGGCCGGGAAACGCATCGGCGCGGCGCAGCCCACCGTCCGTCCGGAGCAGCCGGAGCCGCAGACGAACGCCGAGTATCAGGCCGCCCTCGAAACCGAGCAGAAGGCTGTCAGGACCCGCGCGGAAACCTACAACCGCTGGGTCAAGAACCGCTTTGAGAAGAAGATGTACTGGGATTGTATGCTCGATGAATTCGCCGGTCCCGTCATGTCGGTGCTCACCAGCGGCTGCGACAGCAATCTGCGCAAGATCCCCGAGGATGAGCTGCAGGCAGCCCGCGAGATGCTGCTGAAGATGGACGACGAGGCGCTGACCGAGCTGCGCAAGTCCTCCATCCGTGATCCCTTCCACGCCGAAGACCTTCTTCTGAAGGCCGCCCACGAACAGGTCAATCAACAGAAGCAGGAAGAAAGTCAGCCGTCCGCCGCGAACGCTGAAATAAAGAAAAACGGCGAAGAGTACGTCTTCAAGTTCTGATTTCCGGACAGAAGAACGCCCTCGCCCATCATACGGAGCCCGTGCCGAAGGCACGGGCTGTCCGTGCGTAAACAGATTTTGATAAAAAAGGAGAATACCGCCATGCAAAACAATCAACGCGAACAGCTCATCGCCGCCGATCTTCTCAAGATCAAGGCCGTCTTCTTCCGTCCCGAGCAGCCCTTCACGTGGGCGTCCGGGATCAAGTCCCCCGTCTACTGCGACAACCGCCTGACGCTGACCGCTCCCGAGGCGCGGGCCGACGTCGAGAACGGGCTTGCCGAGCTGATCCGTGAAAACTACCCCGACGCCGAGGTGCTGATGGGTACGTCTACCGCCGGCATCGCCCACGCCGCCATCGTCGGCTGGCTGCTGGACAAGCCTATGGGATACGTCCGCTCCGGCTCCAAGGATCACGGGCGGCAGAATCAGATCGAGGGCCGGCTGGAGCCCGGTCAGAAGGTCGTGGTCGTAGAGGACCTGATCTCCACCGGCGGATCCGTGCTGGAAGTCGTTGACGTGCTGCGCGCCGCCGGAGCCGAGGTGCTGGGCGTGGTGTCCATCTTCACCTACGGCATGAAGAAGGGCCTTGAGCGGCTGGCCGCCGACAACGTGAAGAACGTGTCGCTGACCAACTTCGACGTCATCGCCGACGTCGCCGCCAAGACCGGATACATCAAGGAAACGGACGTTGAGCGCCTGATCGCATTCCGCAACAACCCCTCTGACGAGAGCTGGATCGGAGGCAAGTGATGAAGCATCTGTTGGATATCAAGGATCTGTCCGTCGCAGAGCTGGACGAGCTGATCGCCGTAGCCAACGACATCATCGCCGATCCCCGGAAATACAGCGAGGCCTGCCACGGCAAAAAGCTCGCCACGCTGTTCTTTGAGCCGTCGACGCGCACGCGGCTGTCCTTCGAGGCGGCCATGTACGAGTTGGGCGGCAACGTGCTGTCCGTTGCCGGCGCGAACACGTCGTCCGCCGCCAAGGGCGAGAGCATAGCCGACACGGCACGCGTCGTGTCCTGCTACGCGGACATCATGGCGATGCGGCATCCCAAGGAGGGTGCGCCGCTCGTCGCCGCCATGAACAGCAGCATCCCCGTCATCAACGCCGGCGACGGCGGTCACAATCATCCGACGCAGACGCTGGCAGACCTTCTGACCATCTCGCGGGAAAAGGGCCGGTTCGATCATCTGACCGTCGGTCTTTGCGGCGACCTCAAGTTCGGGCGGACCGTACATTCGCTGATCCACGCGCTTTCCCGCTACGAGGGCGTGAAGTTCGTGCTGATCTCCCCCGAGGAGCTGAAGGTGCCGAGCTACGTCAAGGCCGAGGCGCTCAAGACGCGGAACGTCCCGTACGAGCAGACGACCGATCTTTCGGAGGCGCTTCCCTCTCTGGACATCCTGTACATGACGCGCGTGCAGCGTGAGCGGTTCTTCAACGAGGAGGACTACCTGCGGCTCAAGGACAGCTATATCCTGACGCCCGAAAAGCTGAAGGCGGCGAAGGCCGATCTGTGCGTGATGCACCCTCTGCCCCGTGTGAACGAGATCTCGGTCGCGGTGGACAGCGATCCCCGCGCGTGCTACTTCAAGCAGGTGCTGTACGGCAAGTATATGCGTATGGCGCTCATCCTCAAGCTGCTGGAGGTCAAGGTATGAACATAGATTCCATCCACAACGGTATCGTGATCGACCACATCACGGCGGGCAACAGCATGAAGCTGTATCAACTGCTGCATCTTGACCGGCTCGACTGCCCCGTGGCGATCATCAAGAACGCGCAGTCCCGCAAAATGGGCAGAAAGGACATCATCAAGATCGATGCGGAGCTGGACATCGACCTCGACGTTCTCGGTTTCGTCGACCCGGGCGTCACGGTCAACGTCATCCGCGACGACAAGCTCATCGAGAAGCGCAGCGTGCATCTGCCCGCGCGCATGACGAACGTGCTGTTCTGCAAGAACCCGCGGTGCATCACGTCGACCGAGCAGGAGCTGCCGCACATCTTCGTGCTGACGGACGCCGACACGCGGACGTATCGGTGCGTATACTGCGAGACGAAGGGCGAATAAGCCGTACACCTGCCGCAAAACGGCAGGAAACGTGATTTTGAAAGGAAGGACGACTTCATGGAATACACGGACATCAACGCCGAAACCATCGACCGCTGGGTAGAAGAAGGCTGGGAATGGGGCCAGCCGATCTCCCACGCAGTCTACGCGGACGCGCAGGCGGGTAAATGGAGCGTTCTGCTGACGCCGACCAAGCCCGTCCCGCGGGAATGGTTCCCCGATCTCAGGGGTTTGCGCGTCCTCGGTCTTGCCGCCGGCGGCGGACAGCAGATGCCGATCTTCGCCGCGCTCGGAGCGGATTGCACGGTCCTCGACTACTCCAACCGACAGCTGGACAGTGAGCGCCTTGTTGCCGCGCGCGAGGGGTACGGGATCAACGTCGTCCGCGCCGACATGACCAAGCGCCTACCCTTCGGGGACGGCAGCTTCGATCTCATTTTCCACCCCGTTTCCAACTGTTACGTCCGGGACGTGCATCACGTCTGGCGGGAGTGCGCCCGCGTGACGAGGCCCGGCGGGCTGCTGATGGCCGGTCTTGACAACGGCTTCAACTACCTGTTCGACGAGGCTGACGAGACGCGCATCATTGATTCGCTCCCCTTCGACCCGCTTACCAACCCGGCGCAGATGGAGAGTCTGCGGAAAACCGATTCCGGCGTGCAGTTCTCCCACGACATCGGGGAGCAGATCGCGGGTCAGCTCCGGGCCGGCTTCGAGCTGCTGGACGTCTACGACGACACCAACGGCGCGGGCTTCCTGCACGAGCACGGTGTCCCCACGTTCTGGGCTACTTTGGCACGCAGGAAGTAATAATAATGTGTGGGGCTCTGCCCCACACCCCGCTCAAGGACTTCTTGAAAGAAGTCCTTGAGAATCCCAAGAACTTTTATACAGGGTCAAAGATTGACCAAGGTTTCGTTTACGCCGAACGAGCTTGGTGGGAGCCTTTCCGTGAGCCGGCGTTTCCTGAAACGCCCACGCGGGGGCCCCTTACCCCGCTCGGGATCGGGCAGATGGCATCTGCCCGATCCGTGCAGATTTGGAGGAACGCCTCGCGCGTTTTCAACTGCGCTCGGGGACGTCCTCCACGCCTGCGGCGTGTCGGGGACCTACCCCCCAACCCCCTCCCGTGCGCGGGAGGGGGAGATGAAAATATCTTTTACCGAGGAGAGGGGGCGCCGCAGCCGGGCGTTTCCGCATCGCCGGAGGTTCAGCTGAACCTTTTTCCCCCACCCCC
>JAKSPU010000084.1 GCA_024404505.1 Clostridia bacterium | reverse complement strand
TATAGCAGGGAGAAGGGAGCGGCTTCGCCGCTCCCTTCTCCCTGCACCCTCATCCCACGGGAACGAGGGCATATACTCTTTTTGAATGTTCTTGGAGTTCTCAGGCCCTTCTTTCAAGAAGGGCCTGAGCGGGGCGTGGGGCAGCGCCCCACACGTGCTCTTAGGGCGTGGGGCAGCGCCCCACACGCTCTCTATTTAAGCCATTTTTCCGCCCGTGCCCGCCATTTGAGGCAGTAGATCAGCTTGACGCGGTCGATGAGGAGGTCGAAGGCGAAGAAGGTGATGAAGCAAAGGGCGATGAAGATCCATGCGAAGCCGAATCCGAAGCCGGACACGGGGTCGCCGAACGCGGCGAGGAACGTGTCCTTGAAGCCGGCGCTGCCCTGCAGCATGATCACCCAGAACGCCAGCATATAGACCGCCATGGCGGCGCAGGCGATGACGATCTTGATCACGAGGGCAGCCGGCTTCGGCAAACGGTCCACCTGCCGCTTCAGCACGGGGTAGTAGCCGAGCAGACAGAGAAACAGCCACGGCGACAAAGAGTGCGGCACGAGGATCAGCCCCAGCACCGAGGTGACGCCCCAGCAGGCGAGCGTGTACCCGCCGCCGTAGCGGTAGAAGATTGGCAGGAAGAGGATCGCGGCCAGCACGGCACAGGCCAGATCCATGACCTCGATCAGCGCACCGAGACAGAGAAGCACCGTGCCGAGCGCGCAGAACACGCCGCACGCGGCGACGCGGTAGGTGCTTTTGGAGCGGCGGCTGCGGCCCTTGGCAGACGGCGCACGAAGCTCATCGTCAAGCTCCCGCCTGACGTCGGGCATGACATCGCGGATCGGTTCCTTGTCCGGCATGGTGCTTCCTCCTTTCGATCATGCTGTGGATGCGGGGCATTTGCCGGAGGGTTAGAAGGTCACGACCCTCGGCGCGGCGGTGAAGCTTGCGAAGGTCGCCGTCGCGTTGATCAGCCGGAATACCTGCGTGTTGCCGTCGTTCTCGTCGTACATGGACCGCAGACTCGGGTAGGCGTCCAGCATAGCCTTTCTCGCCTCGACGCGGTCGTCCTCGACCAGCTCGCAGGCGATGCGCAGCCACGTGCCGTCCTTGAACGCGCAGATCTCGGCCTTGGGATTGGCAGCCAGCTGCTTCGACACGGGCTTTACCCTGCCGGTCTGGATATACAGACCGCCGTCAAAGATATTCACGGTGCCGAACGGGCGGACGCGGGGCTGATCGCCCTCGACCGTCGCCAGATAGTACGTCCCGGCCTGCTTCAGAAATTCATATACGCTTTCCATACTTGACTTCCTTTCTCTCTATTATACATTTTTTGAAGTCTTTTGAAGGAGTTCCGGAGGGAAACTTTTCTTCAGAAAAGTTCCCTCCGGCGCTTTCCTTACTCCGTAACCTCCGGCGCCTCGTCCCTGATCGCGTACAGGCAGGCGGCGATGGCGGACGGCGGGATGAACATACCGCCCGTGTTGCCGGTCACGCTGTTGAACGTGTCGGAGAAGCAGCCGTTGAAATCACCGTTCAGGTAGTAGTCAAGCGACGCGGGGATGTTGTGCGGGCGCCATGCAAGCGGTTTGTTCTCCGTGTCGGACATCCAGTTGTAGACCGCCGTCGTCACACCGTAGCGGTAGCGGTCCCAATCGATCTCCGGGTCAAGCTCCGCCCACGAGATGCCGAGTCCCGCCGATTGCTCGATGCCGTTCAGCACCTCCCACTGCACGAAGTCGCGCACCCAGTTGGCAAAGTACCAGTCGGACGAGCAGAGGCACGGCTTGGTGTTGTACAGCGAGTTCACGTTCTTCGGCTTGCGCAGGTGCGTGAAGGCCAGCAGGGAACGGAGGTACCAGACCGCCTTCTCCCTGTAGTCGTCCCGCCCGAAGAGACGTGCCGCGTAGGCGTAGGTGTTCGCCGCACCGGCGGCAGCCAGCAGGTTCGGGGCGTGCAGCGGGGTCTCCCAGTAGTCGCCGCCCTCGGGACGGAACATATCCGCGCAGGCGTCCAGCGCTGACAGCGCACCCGTGCGGAAGCGTTCCTCGCCCGTCTTCTCCCAGATGGTCATCAGGTCCAGCGCGGCCGTCGTGTTCATATACAGCGCGGTGTCCTGATCCACGCCCATCGGCTCGATGAACGCCCGCGCCACGCGGAAGTCGTCCTTCGCGTAGTGGCGTCCGTCCGGCTCAAAGCGGAACGTGCCGTCCGGCTTCTGCCACGACAGGATGGTGTCGCCGCGCGATATGCGGTCGGCACGCAGCTTTTCCGGAGATGCCGGCGCGCGCTTCGGGACGTCGTCGCACCACGCGATCTTTTCCGCAAGTTCCTTTGCAAGCTGCGTGTCCGCGTGCTCCGCGACCCAGCGGCGCAGCGTGTGCGGCACGCCGCGGCCGATGCCGTCGGTCGGTCGCTGCCGGTACCCGAAGCCCTCGCCCTCGTGCCAGAGATTCGTGTTGTAGGCGCGGGCGATCTTCTCCTGTGCCTCGTCAAAGGTCATGACGGGACGCGGCGCGGGCAGACCGTACCGCTTGACCCACGACACCAGCGCGTCAAGACTCTTGCCCTTGACGGTGTACAGCTCCGCGTTGAACGTGATCCGCTGACCGATGTGCATCTCGAGATACTCGTCGGCGAACGGCTTGTTCTCCTGCGATTCGGACTTGACGTCCGGCAGCATGATGCCGAGCAGGTTGTTGTTCATGCGTTCGATGAAGTTCGGGCAGGCGAACACCGGCTGGGCGTAGTTTTCGTTGTAGTTGAACCAGCGGGTCACGGGGGTGTCGAGATCGTAGCTGACCGCCACCGCGTCACCTCCCTCGGATACCGCCATGACGGGCGACGCGACTTTGTTCGGATGCGGGATGCAGCGATTCGCCCACGGGTCCTTGAAGAAATCCGTGCCGCTCGACCATTCCTCGCCGACGGGCCAGTCCACGCCCGGCAGCAGCGCGTCCGTCTTGCGCGTGCCGTAGGACGCCTCGCCGCACAGCAGCCAGAACAGGCGCAGGTACCGCGCGTACACGTTGGCGCCCGAGGTCAGGCTGACCGCGTAGCCGATGCGGTCGTCGCCCTTCTTCAGCGAGATCGTGACCGTACCCGTAAGGATCGGCTCCTCAAAGGGGAAATGCACCCAGCTTTCAAAGGACGTGCCCTTGAGCATCTTCGACGCCATGGTCGTTTCGACCTTGAAGATATACCCCTCGGTGTCTCCGTCGGAGAACGCCTCGTACTCCTTTGCCTCAAGCCGCATGGGGATCTCCTGATCCCGCAGCATAAGCTCGCCGAAGTGATCCAGCACGGCCATCAGCCTGCCCTCGGGGGTGTACAGCTCACCGAAGCCCCATCCGCAGATGCGCTTCCAGAGCACGAATCTTACCTTGTCGTTCTGCAGCACCAAGGATTCTCCCGTGGTGCTTGCCCGCCTGTATGCCGGTTTCATATATGTGACCTCCCTTACACTTTTTTTCGTCGGCAGGCATCCGCCCGCCTGCCTCCATTGTATCACAGACCGCGCGGCCTGTCAAGGCGTATTGAACAGTATTGACAGAAAACACGGGATATGGTATAATATGTACTATTCACTGTCAGTGAAAGGAAGTGACCCCATGAAAGGAAAACGTGAGCGGAAGCCCGGGGAGAAGAAGAAAAAGCTGCCTCTCGGGCGGACGCTGTCCAATAACCTGTTTGCCCTGCGCTGCATCTGGCAGGCGTCTCCCCTGTACCTGATCGTGTACCTCGGCTCTTCGTTCGTTTACGGCGCGCTGGATTTCCTCAGCGAAAGCTATATGCTCCGCCGTGTCGTCAACGGTGTGGAGACCGGTGAACCGACGGAGGATATCATCCGCTTCGTGGTCATCCTCGGTGTTGTGAACATAGTCATTTCCATAACCTTAGGCTGGTTCTGGAACGTCATTTCCCCGGGAAAACAACGCCGCGTAAGTGCCTACGTCGAAAAAATGCTGTTCAGGCAGGCCGCGAAGGTAGAGCTGGGGTGCTATGAGAATCCCGCGTTCTACGATAAGTACGTCAGAGCGATGGACGAAGCCTATAACCGCATCACCAGAGTCATGAAGACGCTCGATGATCTGATCGCGCGCGTCATCGCGCTGTCGGCCAACTCGGTGCTTTTGTTCATCATCGACCCGTGGTTGATCCTGTTCGGCCTGTTCCCGCTGCTGCTCGGCTTCTTCCGCCGCCTCGAGAACATCGCCACACATGACCTTGAGACCGCCCGCAAGCCGGTCAACCGCCGCGCGGAGTACGTCAAGCGCACCTTTTACCTCAATGAGTACGCCAAGGAGATGCGTATCGGCGGGATGTGGGGCAATATGCTCCGCGATCTCCGTGCCGCCTATCGGGAATACCGCAGTCTTGTCTACAAGTACGGCGCAAAGCAGGCGATCTACGGGTATATCCAGCGCGTCGGCCTTGACGTCGTGACCATCCTCGGCGCGACGCTGTACGCCGTGTGGCGCTGCATGGTCATCGGCCCTGAGAACGGCGGTATGCTCGTCGGTGACTGCATCGTCGTCCTCACCTCCATCGGCACGATCTCCTACTGCCTCAACAACCTGATCCAGAACTTTGCGGAGTTCGGGGAACACGCGCTGTTCCTTGAGGACGTCCGCTTCTTCCTCGACTATCAGCCCGCGATAAAGGACGGTCCGGACACCGCGCCTGAAGGCGGCGGCGACGTGACCGTAGAGAACCTCGCCTTCCGCTACGAGGGCGCGGAGACCGACACGCTGCACGACGTCAGCTTCACGTGGCACAAGGGCGAGCGGCTCGCGCTGGTCGGCAGCAACGGCTCCGGCAAGACCACGCTGGTCAAGCTGCTGCTCCGTCTGTACGATCCGTCCGAAGGGCGTGTCACGCTGAACGGTGAGGACATCCGGTCCTTCACCCTCGACTCCTACCGCGACGGCTTCAGCACCGTATTTCAGGATTTCAAAATGTTCTCTTTGAACGTCAAGGAGAACGTCCTCCTGCGTCCCGCGCGGGAAGGGGACGACGAGCTGGTCGAAAACGCCCTCAAGGAGAGCGGCGCGTGGAACAAGATCAGCACCTTTGAAAAGGGACTCGACACGATCCTGACGCGCGAGTTCGACGACAAGGGCGAGAACCTGTCGATCGGCGAGCAGCAGAAGCTGTCCTTGGCGCGGGTGTTTGCCGACCGCAGCCCGTTCGTCCTTTTGGACGAGCCGTCCAGCGCCCTCGACCCCATCGCGGAGTACACCATGTTTGAGAACATGATGCGCGCGACCAAGGGGAGGAGCGTCATCTTCATCTCGCACCGGCTGTCGTCCGCGGTCCTCGCGGACCGCGTGCTGCTGATGGATCACGGCACGATCACCGAGATCGGCACGCACGCCGAGCTGATGAAGCAGAACGGCAAGTACGCCGCCATGTTCCGCCGTCAGGCGGAAAACTATTTGGGAAGCGGGGTGAGCGAGCATGAGTAAGTCCCGTGACGACCGCAGAGAGCAGAAGCCGAAGCAGAAGCTCTCCTCCGTCTTCCGCAACAATCTCTATATGCTCGGGCGCATCGCCCGGTATACGCCCGCCTACTTCGTGCTTCTTCTGGTCGAGGCGCTCATCATGGGCGCGCTGGATTCGGCTGCGGCACTCTTCAACTTCAATCTGCTCAACGCCGTGGACGAGGGGACCGATTTCGGATACGCCGTGCGCATCATCGCGCTCATGGCGGCGTTCTACCTCGCAGCCTTCGCGTTCCAGCGGTGGTACCACTTCATCCGCCTCCCGCTGATGCGGCAGAAGCTGCACCTGCGGATGCACGAGGAGTTGTTTATCAAGGCGCGGTCGATGGACCTTGCCTGCTTTGACGATCCCGCGTTCTACAATGATTTCGTCTGGGCGATGAACGAGTCCGACACGCGTGCCGTCGAGGTGCTGGAGGACACGGGGGCGCTCATCACGCGCGTGGCGGCCTCCGTCACGATGTTCAGCCTGCTGTTCACCATCGACCCCGTGATCGCGATCATCCTGTTTGCCTCGACCGTGGTCACGATCGTGTGCAATCTGATCGGCAACAAGGTCAGCTTCCTTCATGAGAAGGAGAATAACCCGAGATGGCGCAAGCGGAGTTACATCAACCGCGTCTACCACCTGTCCGATTACAGCAAGGAGCTGCGGATCCGCCATGCGGACGAGCTGTTGATGGCCGAGTACGATCGCAACACCGAGGAGATCATCAGAACGGACCGCAAGTTCGGCATCCGGTACTTTTTCCTCTACGGTCTCGCATGGGGCATGGTCGGTCAGATCGTGTCCTACGGGCTGACGCTGTACATGATCCTGCTTCTGACCAAGGGCGAGATCGAGGTCGGCGGCTTTGCCGCGACCATTTCGGTCGTCTGGAGCATCCGCTGGATGCTGACCGATCTCGTAGAGCGTCTGACCAAGTACCGTAAGCACTCTCTGTACATTGAAAAATACCTTGAATTCCTGCGCTTTGAGCCGCGTGTCACGGGCAGCGTGACGGACGTTCCTCCGTTCGAGAGCCTCGAGCTGCGCGACGTCAGCTTCTCTTACGTCTTTGCGGACCACCCGCAGTACGCGTTCCACGAGGCGGACTACGAGCCGCCCGCGCAGGAGTCCGGCGGGAAGGACGCACTGCGGCACGTCAGCCTGACGATCCGCAAGGGAGACAAGATCGCCATCGTCGGCTACAACGGCGCGGGCAAGACCACGCTGATCAAGCTGCTGATGCGGATGTACGATCCCACGGACGGCGTCATCCTCTACAACGGGACGGACATCCGGACGTTCGATCCGGAGGCGTACCGCGCACGGATCGGCACCGTGTTCCAGGATTACAAGATCTTCGCCGCGTCGATCGCGGAGAACGTCATGAACGGACCCTATACCGATGCCGACGAGCAGCGCGTCCTTGACGCGCTCGTAGCCGCGGACTTCACCGACAAGCTGGACACGCTGGAGGAGGGCATCCAGACCCATCTCACCCGCGAATTCAACGAGAAGGGGGTCAACCTGTCAGGCGGCGAAGCACAGAAGATCGCCATATCGCGCGTTTTCGCCCGGGATTATCCCATCGTCATCATGGACGAGCCGTCGTCCGCGCTGGACCCCTTGGCCGAGTACAATCTCAACCGGTCCATCCTGCAGAACACCGGCGGACGGACCGTCATCTTCATTTCGCACCGCCTCTCCACCACCCGCATCGCGGACACCATCTATATGTTTGATACCGGCCGCCTGATCGAGCAGGGAAGCCACGACGAGCTTCTCGTCCGTGACGGCAAGTACGCCGAAATGTTCCGCCTCCAAGCCGAGAAGTACCGGGAATCGGTGGAGGAGGACGTATAGCGGGACCCCGAAAAGATATTCTCTACACTTATCCGAGCTTTCATGTAATTTTTGGCCGCACGTCAGGGTATTGAGTACGGACGGGCAGTCGGGAACCGCTTATAAATAAAGGAGGATACTGCTATGCCTTATGAAGAAATAGAAAAACGCTTCAATGCCCAGAAAGCAATCACGAAAGACGTCAAAGCCGCTTGGAGAGGAGAGTATGAATTAAAGGCACTTGCAAACAACCGTCAATTCGAGCAGCACCGACAGGCGGCTGCCGACTACGTGGAGAGCAGGAATGTCAGAAAGCGCATCTCCAAATCGACCGAGAAAGAGCAATACAGGAGAAGTAATATCTCACGGTTTGTGGTACACTATCTCGTTCCCGAAACCTCACCCGAGGCAAAGGAGCAGAACGAGGACTTCAACGATATGATGTACGCCCCCGAGGGACAGCAGTGGCTGGCTGACCACGTCATCGGTGCCACGCTCGGCGCTGACCTTTCACTCGGTTTCCCGACGACTCTCGACGAGGCGTTCGATATGGCGCTCGAGCATCCGACTGTCGGCGAGCAGATGATGGACGTCGTCAAGATCACCGAAAGCCACGAAGACTACAAGATAGCCCCCCTGATCGCCGAGCAGCTCAAGTACAACAAGACGGCTATACAACTCGCCTCGTACGGTCAGGCCATGGTGGATTATTACAGCTCCGATATGTGCTGCGCGTTTTCGACCAAGTTCACCGACAAAGATATAAGTACGCTGAAAACCAACGTCGATAAGGCTAAACTGCCGAGTGAACAAGGCAAGCTGTTGTTTGATGTAGGCTCCCAGCTGATGCTCTTCAACGAGGGTGACAGTAAGGCGAAAAGAGATACCATCACCCGGCTGAAGGAGGAGGGCGTGATCGGTCCCGAGTCCATGTTCTACCGCTGCTATGATGACAAGAACAAGCGGATCGACTTTGTAAAAGCCGTGAACGACCGCGCCGCGGGCAAGACGGTGGAGTTCCGTAAGATGGAAAAAGCCGAGCAGGAAGAACTCCTCAAGGCGCTCAAGAACCCCACTACTCTGAACAAGAAGGATCCCGGCGCGCTCTACGGCAAGGATTTCCAGAAAGAATGCGGCGATCTGTATAATGCGCTGGACGGTGTCGACAAGGCGTTCATTCGTTCAAGCAAGCAGTTCCGCGAGATCAAGAAGTCCCTGAAGGAGATGTCCTCGCGCAAGACCATACCGAACGCCGATGAGGCCAAGAAATTCCTGCATGACGTCGTGAAGCTCACCTCCTCCTACCTCAACGAAAAGGACGTCATAAAGGGCAACCGGTCCGACTACGCGAAAAGCCGTCTGGCTGCCATGAAAAACGTACACAAGTCGCTTTCCGCCAAGCTCGGTGCGCTGGCGTTCAACAGTTATAAGTTCAGGACGGCGACCCGCGAGAAATACGAGGAAAATCAGAAGAATATGTCCACGGCACTGGATGGTGTGAATATAGATAAGATCGGCGACGGGATCTTATCGGACATGAATAATGAGCAGCCTGTTGAAGAGCCCAAGACGGAAAAGGATGTAAAGCAGCCCGCCGAAGAGCCCAAGACGGAAAAGGATGAAAACCAGATTAGTGCCGAACTCAATGAAGCGTTTGCCGACGTCAAAGAACAAATCGAGCCGATCAAGAAGATCGACGAGAACCCGGACGAATTCATGACAAAAGCCGAGGCCAGGGATATCGACGACATATTCGACGAGGATTTTTTGTATCCATACGACGAAAATCCCGAAATGGACCCGAGTTTCCTTGCCGATGTCAAGACCGAGGAAGTCCCTTTCCTTCATGAGCTTACCGACCGCAGCCTGTTCGATAAAAAGACCGATGAGCTGAAGCTGTCCGGAATGGAGAAACAGAACGTCAAGTACCTGTACGAAAAGGCGGTAAAGGCACGCAAGACGCTGGAAGACAAATGTGCCTCTGGCAAGGAACGGGTCAACGCCCGCGAGATGAAGGATATCATTGCGTACGGTATCGTGAAGTATGGACTGGATAATAAATCAGCAGATTCAGTCAGGGAGTTCATCTCTACGGAAGACGTCAGGAAGGGGAATCCGGATGTGCTGGTATCCCCGAGTCTGAAGACGTACTACGACAGAGAGCACTCAGCCGATGCCGTGAGGGATATGCTGAACGATATTGAAAAACTCGAGAGCAAATGCTCCAACGGCCGGGCGGAGATGAATAATCGGATCGAAATTGAAAAAAAGAAGCAGGAAATCCTCTTTGAAGAGCCGGATCTGGCACCCGAATTGGCCGACATGGATAAGTCGGTTGACCATGACCAGACCAATAAGTCGTTCGAGTCATCCGTTTTGCAGTAAACGACGCGTCCTGCCGCATAGACAAAAAGCGGGCCGGTTCACATCAGTGAACCAGCCCCTTTTTCATATAAAAGTTCACGCGATCTGTGCCGGGCAGCGGCCCGCACGCTCCTGTTATACAGCCGTCACCAGCACGCCGCCGGAGGGAGGCAGCATCACCGTGCAGACGCCGTCCGCGCCGCGGTCCACAGGCACGCGGCCCTTGCCGCCGAACGCCTCGACGGTGACGTCGGGATCCACGGTGAAGGTCACGGCACGCTCGGCGGGATGCTGATCGTAGGGATCGTCCGCGGCGGCGAGGAACAGCGCCTTCGCGCTGGGATCCGCGCGGCCCGTCATCTCACCGACCGCCAGCGCCTGACCGTCGACGGCCTTCACACCGCGGAACACGCCGGTGTTGACCTCGTCCTCGCTTGCCTGCCCGACTCCGTTCAGCCAGCCCGTGCCGCCGAAGCCGACGAGATGCGTCGCGGTGCTGCGGTACTTCATGTAGGATTCGGACAGCGTGTGCAGCTCGGCGTTGACGGCCTTGAGCTTTTCGTACTGCTCCGTCTTCTCGCCCTTGTCGTCAAGCACCTGATTGTTCCACCAGCCGGCGGTGTAGCAGGCCCACGTGATGACCTCGGCGCCGAACGCCATGGCCGTGTAAGCCTGGAAGCGCAGCTCGTTCTCGGAGACCCAGACGGCGGGATTGTAGGAGTTGACCTGCGGGATGTACCAGAACGCGCGGCCGGTCTTCCGGCAGGCGTCCGCCACGATGCGGAAGTTGTCGTACATCTTGGGCAGATTGCACTGGTAGACGTAGAAATCGTAGGAGATGTAGTCGGAGGGGACCTCACGGCAGTACCGCTCGATATGCTCCTCGTAGGTCTTGGTACCGAGCTGGCAGATGGTTTCGTCCGCGTCGTTCTGGGAGACGGACGCGTAGTTCGGGTACAGATTGAGGTAGACGAACTGATTCGGGAACATCGCGTTCACCTTGCTGTATACCCGCCCGTAGTAGGGGAAGTCGAGCGCGGAGGGCTCGTCGCCGATGTCCACGCCCCAGATGGCGGGATGGTCCTTGAACGAGGCTGCGCCGGCCTCGTATTTATCCATCGTGTTGACCTTGTCCAGCGAGCCGGACTTCTCCCCGTTGCCGCCCCACCAGCCGGGCAGCACGTCGTTGACCACGCAGCCGACGCCGTATTTCTCAAAGAGGTCCAGCGTGGCCCTGTCGGCTGAGTCCATGCTGACGACGAAGTCGATGCCGCAGTCGCGCAGGTCGCGGACGTGCTGCTCGGTGCGGGCGTAGGCGCGGAGGTAGTAGGTGCCGATATTGAGTCTGGTTTTGTCCATACGTCTGTTCATATTCCGATCCCTTTCTTGTGCAAGAAATGTATCCGCATACGGATTTATCATTATTGTAGCAGAGAACGGCCCGAAAAGCAAGAGCATGCCGTCACAATTCACAAAAACGTCATAAATCCGGCCGCGCATCTATTGACAAAACGCCGTATCGGGTGTATCATAAGGGCAGAATTATCAATGAAACAGGAGGCCCCTTATGGAATACGTTGTTGATCACGATCTGCACATCCACTCGCAGCTTTCCCTCTGCTCCGGCGATCCCGAGCAGACGCCCGCCAACATCCTGCGGTATGCCGTGAACAATCATTTCAGCACCATTTGCCTGACCGACCACTATTGGGACGAGAGCGTTCCCGGTGCGCCGGGCTGGTATCAGATCCAGAACACGGAGCATATCCGTCAGGCGCTGCCGCTCCCGGAGGCGGACGGTGTCCGTTTCCTGTTCGGCTGTGAGACGGAAATGGACAAGTTCTTCACCGTCGGCATTTCAAGCCGGATGGCGGAGCAGCTGGATTTCATCATCGTCCCGATCAACCACCTGCACATGACGGGCTTCACCATCGACACGGACCGGGACGCCCCGGACCGCCGCGCGGATTGGTATGTCCGCCGCTTCGACGCGCTGCTGGATATGGACCTTCCGTTTGAGAAGGTCGGCCTTGCCCACCTGACCTGCCGCCTGATGGACAACAGAACGCCGAAGGCGCATCTGGAGGTCCTCGACCTTGTGTCCGACGGCACCTTCCGCGAGCTGTTCACGAAGACCGCCGCGCGTGGCTGCGGCGTGGAGCTGAACTTCACGCTGCGCGACTACGAGGCGTCCGAGATGGACCGTGCGCTCCGCCCCTACCGCATTGCCGCCGCCTGCGGCTGTAAGTTCTACTTCGGCAGCGACGCCCACACGCCGGGCGGGCTGAAAGCAGCATACCGCAACTTTACGGATATCCGCGACGCGCTCGGGCTGACCGAGGAGCAGAAATTCATGGTATGACGGGAGAGCGCCGGGGCTCTGCCCCGGACCCTGGGGATGCGCCGGGGCTCTGCCCCGGACCCCGCTTAAGCCCTTCTTGAAAGAAGGGCTTAAGAATCCCAAGAACTTTATGGG
>JAKSPU010000083.1 GCA_024404505.1 Clostridia bacterium | reverse complement strand
ACCGCGCGATGCGCGATGGTACCTAAAAAGGCGGGCGCCCATGACGGCACCCACCAATCCCGTTCGGCGTAAACCGAACCTCGGTCAATATTCCTTTTTTGAAAGTTCTTGGGATCCTTAAGCCCTTCTTTCAAGAAGGGCTTAAGCGGGTGCAGGGCAGAGCCCTGCATCGCATCCTCGGGGCGCGGGGCAGAGTCCCGCGCATATCTCTTATTTTCCAAACAACTCTCTGACCGCCGTGCGGCAGATGGTGTAGAAGCCGTCCTTGTCGGGGCCGGGCTTCAGGCCGAGCTTGATCGGGGTCTCTCCGTCGAAGAGGCCGATCGCCAGATCGCAGGCGCCGGCGCGCAGACCGGACGGGCGGATCACGCATACCTGCTCCGTCACCTGACCCGGCAGCCAGCGGCGGTTGTCGGCGTCGGCGATCGTTTCGGTGTAGGTCTTGCCGTCCTCGTCTGTCAGGCGGATCTTGAGATCGAAGCGGCGGTACGCCTTTGCGTAACCCCGGTTTTCGACGTTCAGGGACAGTACGTTCGGCGCGTCAAGCGCGAGCGGCGGCACGACCGCCGACGGCAGGAAGTACCAGTAGCCGAGACGGTTGGCGCAGAACTCGGTCAGGTACGGCTCGCGCTTGAGCCAAGGACGGGGATACCCGTGGAAGCCGGCGAAAGTCGCCTGCGTGCGCTTCATCGCGTCGATGAACGGAAGACCGCCGCGGAAGACCTCGGGCGAGACGTTGGAGTAATGCTCGAATTCCAGCACGATGGGCGCGTTCTTGTTGAAATAGTCGAACAGCCACGGCGTCCGCAGGGAGTTGTAGCCGAACCACTCCGCATAGGCCGAGACGCATACGGAGTCCTCGTCGATGCCGAGACCCAGCGCGGCGGCGTAGGCGGCCAGCTCCATATTCTGCTCCACGCCGACCGGCCAGCGGGCGTTGATGTGGTCGTCGTTGAGCAGGATGAACTTGTCCGGGAAGTTGCGGACGTGCAGGTCGATGTGCTGCTTCATGACCTCGTTGGAGTACAGCGTGTCGCTGCCGTTGCCGCCGTGGCCTTCGCCCCACGTGCCGAACGTGCCGACGTCGACCAGCTCGACGCGCGGATCGTTGTTGAACTTCTTGCCTGCCTCCTCCATGAAGCGCGACAGCGCCTCCAGATAGATCGGATCGCCGTAGTCCGGCTCCAGACGGCCGCCGGGCAGCTCATAGCAGCGGGCACCCTTCCTGAACACGTATTCCGGCGTGGCGAACGGGATGGAGCCGTCGCCCTCGTAGGTCACGAGCCGCATACCGAACTTGTAGCCGTACTTCGACCATTCGTCCATGATCTGATCGATGTACGACCAATCGTATTTGCCCTCCTCGACCTCGATATCGCCCCAATCGTAGCGCAGGTAGAGGTGATGCAGACCGGGGAAGTCCTCCAGATGGTCAGCGGGATCGTGACGGACACGGTAGTTGTCGCGCTTGTAGCCGTTGTCGATGTAGTGCCAGTACCAGCCCTTGTGCGGGTTCTTGAGGACGGCCTTGTCATCCTCCATCGCACGCAGATCAACAAAGTACGCGACCTTGTTGGGATCGTTCAGCGACGGAAAGCCGCAGGCATAGCAGTGGTCGGGATTTCCGATCTGATTCAGGTTGGGGAAGCTGTACATGATGTTCTCCTTTCGTTTCGGGGTCAGTCGGCCCCGTAATATGCGTCCAGCACCTCGGACGCGGCTTGGGCCCACTCAATGAGGTTTTCGGGCCGGTCGCCGACGGTGCTGATGTCCTTGAGGGTGATGTCGCAGGGGCAGCCGTGCTTCAGACAGATCGACACGGTCTCCTCGATCTCCTTCCGGATGAGGGCGGGATCGGTCACGCCGGCGACATGGGCGGGATTCGGCTTGCGGGACAGCACGTAATTGCTGCCCAGCTGCTCGGCGGTGCGCTCGACGTCTGCCCACGGGCTGCATCCGACCTTGCGGAGGTTGGGGTAGTTCTTCTTCAAAAGATCGATGCGGTCGTGCAGCGGCTCGCAACAGCCGTAGTAGGTAAAGGCGCAGCGGGCAGCCAGCGGAGCGGAATACTGCATATCGAATTCCTCGTGCGCCGCGGGGGAGATCGACGAGAACGCCTGCGCCATCGTGCGGAACCAGATGTCCCGGCAGCCGTATGCTCCGTCCGTCGACGCGTCCGGCACGGTGACGTCACCGGGCGTGCAGTGAAGCGAGACGACGCGCGGATCGTACAGACCCAGCGCCTCCATCTGATCCATTTCGGCCTGCATGGCGTCACTGAAGCACTTGATGATGCGGTGCAGGTACTCCGGACGCTCGTAGACGTCGATCATGATCGGCTCGACGCCGCGCAGGCGCGTGATGACGTCCCACGGGGCATAGTAGATGCCGTGTCCCTGCAGGACCACGGGGATGGAGTCGCCGACGATCTCACGGACGTGTGCGAGATTGCGTTCGTCCGCCTCCGGGTATGCCTTGATGACGGGCATCGTGAACGCATCCAACGCGCTTTCGTCCTCCAACACGTCCACGTAGCGGTGGGAACGGATATCGGTGTGCTTGCACGCGAGGGAGATGTCTTGCGCGTGCATCCCGTTGCCGGAGTTCGAGAACGCCTTCCGCACGACCCAGAAGGGTTCGATGTAGTTGTCGCACCGGAAGTATTTGTCCCGGAACAGCGCGACCCGCAGGCCGTATTCCATGTTCCGCAGCTCGGCATCCTCGCAGACGCAGTCGAGCGCGTGGTCGTAGTTCATCTGCTGCCACGGGATCTCCTCGATGATAAGGGGGGGACGCACAAGCTTGAGGTCGTTGGTGTCGCGGAAACGCTGACGCATCCGGACGTGGCGGTCGTTCATGGCGATCTCCATGTACTGTTTGCACAGGTCGCGGACGACCTGTATGTCCTTTGCGCGGTCACTCATGGTCAGGTCCTCACTTTCCCGGTAAGGTTTTCTTTGTCTGTATTATATACGAAATCCGGCGGAATGTCAATGAGTTTAATGCAATTTGTCAAAGATCATACCGGCGCGGCATCGCCGGAAGCCCCGTGCTGACTGCTTTCCCCACCCCCCTGCCCCCCCCCCCACGGGCGGGGGGAAATCTTTAATATGTATGCAAGGGGAAGGGGCTGCTGCGGCAGCCCCTTCCCCTTGCATCCTCATCCCGGAGAAACGCGCCTGCGGGATGCGCGATGGTACCTAAAAAGGTGGGCGCCCATGACGGCACCCACCAATCCCGTTCAGCGTAAACCGAACTTCTGTTTATTACATTGCCCATAAAGTTCTTGGGATTCTTAAGGGCTTCTTTCAAGAAGCCCTTAAGCGGGGCGTGGGGCAGAGCCCCACAAGCGCGTCCCGGAGATCTGCCCGGGCGCTATCCTTGATCACCCTTGTTCCCGAAGAATTGATACGAGAAGCGGCCCATCGGGAGGCAGCGGCCGGTGACGTAGTAGTCCATGATGTCGTCGGGATGCTCCACGCTGTCGGCACACTTGAAGTAGAACGTGCTGTCCTCCTCAAGACCGATCAGGCCGCGCGGGACCCGGATCTGTACACAGTTCCCGGAGACCACGCAGTCCGCGTACCCTGTCACCGTCCCCGTGAGGAAGGACTCGCCCAGCTGCTCGACGGAGAGCTTCCCACCCTCCGCGACACGCCCGATCAGGAATTCGTACCCGTTCCAGCCCTTGAGGGAGGGCCTCCCGGTCCCGATGAGCAGATTCAGACAGCTGCCGCCGAGCGTGACGTCACCGTCACAGCGGATCAGAAAATACACGTTCGCCTGATCCGACGCGACGCGTACCTCCTGCAGACCGTTGACAGCCGCAGGCGTCTCGTAGTGAAGCGACGCGTTGGCACCCTTGCTGTCACGGCCGTAATTCTTCGTGCCGGTGAAGACGTAACGGGCGGGCACGTCGTCCCATTGCGAAACGGGACCGTCAATGTCGATCGGGCGATACTCCGCGGGGGCGCCGGTCACGGCGTCATACCCGAACGCACGGATATTCGCGGCGGTCTGGAGAACGAAATTGTCCTCGTACCCGCCCTTCATCATCTCGATGTCGCGGGAGAATTCCATGTTGAAGCTGTCGTACAGCTCGTAGGTCTGGTAATCGGCGTTGTACTCCACGCCGCAGCACCATTCGTTCCAGCCGCTGACGAAGGCGATCTCCGGATCAGCCTTGATGACGCTGTCCCAAACGGATTGATAGTAGGTGCCCTTCACGGCGTCCTCGGATACGTTGCGGTTGGCGCTGACGTCGTAGCCGCGCCCCCACGCGAAGCGGCCGAAGTTCCAGACCGCGGTCGGACGTCTCTCGCCGAGCGCCTCGTTGCCCATCCACGAGTATTTCGTCCAATGGTGCGAGGACACGGACACGCACATCAGGTTCCCGTGCCGCTCGGGCGGGAAGCACCAGTCGATCCACGGCCATGTGTCGGTCCCGGCCTGATCCTGCCCCACCCACGCGGGGGTGCGGAACGTGAAGAAATCCATGATCTCGTCCGAGAGCGGACCGGGATCGTAGTCCGCAAGGTGCGCGTGCTGCCCGGTCGTGCGCTCAACGTCCTTCCGCGGATCGGTCTGCGCGATCATCAGCGGCTTGCCGTCGAGACAGTACCACGCGTCGCGGAACGCCTCGGTCGTGTAGACCTCCTTGTACGCCTGCCGCACGGTCTGGATAGACGCGGTGTGGGTGTAGTACGAGATCTGCGGCACGTTGAAGCCCTCTCCGCGCAGCTCGCAGATGATGCTGCATATCTTGCGCGTCGTGGAGGGGTAGGTGATCGTGTTGGAGGCGTCAAATACGATGAAGTCCACGCCCATGTACATCATCAGCGTCAGGTGCTTGCGGATGATATAGTCGTCGGCGGAGTTGTAGTAGCCGAACAGCGGCTCGCCCCACCAGTGGGGGTAGTTGTTCGGGTTGTACTCGTTGACGTTGTGGAGCGCGTAGGCAAGCCCCTTTTCCTCGATGACCTTGGAGGTGTCGATGATGCCGTCGGTATAGGTGCCGTGCCAGATCCAGTAGAACATACCGATCTTCTTGCCGGCTTTGCGTTCCCCGACGGGATTTACGGTGCGGCCGAGCGCGTCCACACCGACCAGAGCGCCGATGCCCTTGCCGTCACCGTACAGCGCGGTCTCGGACAGAACGGGCAGCGGGGCGTCGGTGACGGCTTCGGTTTCCTCGGCGGTTCCCGCGGCGGTCTCCTCAAGGGTGTCCGAGGATACGTCGGGCGTGTCGGATGTGTGGCAGGATACGGAAAACATACTCATCACGGTCAGCAGTGCAAGCAGTATGCAAAGACGTGTTCTCATGCGCTTACTTGAGCTTGACGAGGACGTACTCACCGATCACGTAGTTGTCGGAAGCCGCCGGGTTGGAGTTGACCAGGCTGAAGCCGATATTGGTGATGCTCGAGCCCTTGACGTAAGTTCCGTTTCCGCATTCGGCTGCGTTATGATCGCCCCATGCGCCATACACGCACTGGTCGTGACCGAGGGAGGTCAACTCACAGACGTAGTAGCCCTTGAAGTGCGCGGGGATCTCGCATAGACCGTGATCCATCATGGCGTAGTTGTCGTGGTAGTATTCGCTGCACTTGGTGAGATTGCCGTCCATGTCCATCAGCCAGCACTTGATGGACGAGAAGGGCGTGGCGGTGTACATTTGCTGATGCTCGCCGGGCATATCGGGACGCGTGATCTCGCCGAAGTAGCAGACGCCGATCACTTCATCGGAATTGTTCTCGATGTAGAAGCCGATCGCATCCATGGTATCCAGCACGTCGGCGCTGCACTTGCCGCGCTGCTCCTCATTCAGAGCCAGACGGCAGGAGACGAACTCGCCGTTGAGGCCGCTGACGACCAGCTTGTCGTCCTTGAATTCGAGAGCGTAGTTGGTGGAGTTGAAGTTCCAGCCGTCGCTGCCGTTGATGTCAGGCTTGCCGGACCTGCCGTTGAAGTCGGCGAATACGGTCTTTTCGGCTGTGGGCGCAGGCTCGGCGGGCTTGGTGCCGGCCTCGGTCGCGGCCTTGGTGGGCGCCTCGGTGGGTGCTTCGGTGGCAGGCTCTGTTGCCGGCTCCGTGGGTGCGGCGGTCGCGGGGACGGTGGGCGCGTCGGTCGCGGCGGCTTCGGTCGGTGCTTCGGCTTCCGTTCCGGCGGTCGTGCCGGTGGGGGTGACGTCGGGTTCGTCGTTATTGCAGGCGCAGGCAAAGGCCAGCAGCAGGCACAGAGACAGGACAGCGATCGATCGGATGGCTTTCATGGTACGGATCCTCCTCGTCTTCATTCAAATTATATGAAAATCAGCGGTAGAAGTCGCTGAATTCCTCACGCTCGGTGACTTCCCAATTGTCCTTGCCCACCCAAGGACCGGTGATCGTGAAGTGGATGCCCCGCTTGGCTTCCTCAAAGCGGACCATATAGCGGACGGTATCCTCGCCCTCCGGGATATCGAAGTAGCCGGCACCGTAGTCCTCCGACGACCGGATGCCCGCGGACTTGATGATAGCCGGGATCATGTTGTCGTCGCTGACCTGCGCGGTCGAGACGGCGAGCGGCTCGCCGGACTTGCCGGACGGCTTGACGAACAGCGCCGTGCCGTTGACGGGGGCAGCACCCTCCACGTCGCTGAAGCCGGCGGAATGGTCGCCGGTGATTACGATGGTGGCCTGCTCGTACAGGCCGAGCCGCTTCAGCTCGTCGATATACTCGTAGATGATCTTAAAGCAGCCCTTGGCCGACTGTACGACGGACGCACGTTCGACGCGTTCGCAGTTCTCGTCCATGTAGAGGGGCGGATGGCAGCCGGTGAGGTGGTAGAAGATATAGGCGTTCTTGTGGTCGGAGTCCTGTATCGTCAGGCCGTCGGCCATCGTTTCGTGGAACTTTACGTCATCCAGCGTGTAGACGCTCTCGCCGTTGTCCTCGACGTCGGTCACGACCTCGAAGTTGAACCACGACTCGGGGAACAGCAGCTTGGCGGCGGAGGGCGCGTAACGGTACGCGGACAGCACGATCATCTGCCGCAGCAGCGCGCCGCGGTTGGTGACGATATAGTGACCGGTCACGGCAGCGTTTTCGATATACTTGGTCATGGAGGTCGCGTCGCGGTAGGCGTAGTAGGAGCCGGTGTAGACGCGGATGGCGTAGTCGTTGTCGTGCAGGTCGCCGAGGAACGAGGACTCATCGTACGCCGCGTTGAAGTAGTCGTTGGCCGAGCGGCTGAAGTCCTGCTTGGTACCCGTCACGAGGTGGACGATCGAGGGGTAGGTGGCGGAGAAGTAGGAGACGTTGTCGGAGAAGTAAGTGAAGCCGGTCAGCGGCGCGAAGAAACCGGGATCGGACGCCTCCACGTTGTCGTGGTACTGGATGTCGAAGCGGTCCAGAATGAACACGATCACGTTGCTCTCCGGAGCGACCTCGCGAAGCCCGTCGGTGGAGAGGTAGTTGACGCCGCCGACGACAGGCTCGCCGTTGTTCCCGGACGAGCGGGAGGACAGGGTGAAGACGTCGGAGATCGTGCCGACGACGCTCATGCCGCCGATCACGACCAGCAGGACGAGCGAGATCGTGCGGTACCATTCGGCCCACTTGATCTTATAGGCGGCGAAAATGCAGAACGCCGGGACGGCGATCCACAGCAGGGTATCGATGATGATCAGCGGGATGCCGATCTGGGAGATCATGTCGCCGGACGGGAGCGAGGAGGCACCGCTGTTGAGGAACAGGGATTGCAGCACGCACATCAGCGCAAGCCCGCACAAAAGTCCGAACGCGGCGGGGTACGCCTTGTCGGGCACCAGCACGAGTACGGCAAAGAGCACAGCCGTAAGTCCCAGCCCGATGAGGATCATCGGCCAGATGAAATCGGAAACGGCAAAGGTGAATTCCTCCTGATTGCCGACGAAAATGTCGATCAGCCCGAAGATCAGCAGGGTAAACGATATCACGAAAGCGCACAGCAGCGACGCTGCCCAGCGCTGTTTGATCCGTTGCATAGAAATACCTCCGAATACGAATTGATAAACAAATCCATTATACCATACCTTGGCACAGGTGTCAAGTCACGGCAGGGGAAATCGCCCGCAGGGCGGTCGTCAGCCCTCAAATACGCCGTACGTCTCCAGCATATACCGGCCGATCTCGTATACGGTCGAGTAGATCTTCACCCACAGGTCGAGGGACGGGTGCCGCAGTTTCTCCTGCCGGACGCCGTCCTTCTCGAACGGGACGACGAAGCGGCGCACCTGACCGCCGCTCAGCTCCAGATTGAAGGTCCCCTTGTAACCGACGTCGATCAGGCCCTGCAGGACGGCGTCGTAGTTCACCGTGCCGACCCACGACATGAAGGGGATCATGTGCATATCCACGCGGATATGGTCGCAGGGATCGTCGAAGTTGCCCGCGTTGTCGTGGAAGTGGATGGCGGTCAGCTTGTCGCCGAGCGACTTGATAGACTCGTACTGCGGGTAGTCCTTCGCGCTGAAGTGATTGGCGTGACCGATGTCCCAGCAGGCGGTGCAGAGCGGATGATCCACCCCGTCCACCATCTCCCGCAGGTCGCTGCCGGAGAGGAGGAAGTAGGGGTCCATCGGGTTGCCGATATTCTCCAGCAAAAGACCCACGCCGGTCTCCTCACAGAACGGGATAAGCGAGCGGTAGAAGGTCAGGTTCATATCAAAGAACTGCTCCCGTGTGTTGCCGGGTACGGCGCTCGGATGTACGACGATGGCCGGTATGCCCGCCTCACGGCAGAACACAAAGCAGTTTTTCAGTGTGGACACCTTGTCCCGGTTGCGGGGATTGGCAAAATCAAAGCCGATCGCGTGCGCCATCCCGGCTCTGATTCCGTTGTCGGCGAGCGCCGACCTCAGCTCCTGCCCGGTCTTGACGGGATCGTTGAAGTCCGCCCACGTCATGTCGTAGTCGACCTCGGAAAAGCCGCAGCGGCGGATGGTCTCAATGACGGCACGGTCCGTCATGCCCGACGCGATAAAGGCGTCCAGCGCGCTGGTGGATAAGGATAATTTCATGGTACTGCCTCCGTATACGATATGTAATGTAAGTGATTGCGGTCGATACCGATATTATACCACAGAAATCCGATTTCCGCAATTTATTTATACTTTTTTTCACAAATTTTCTTCATCGATGTAATTTTTACCGCCTTCCGCGGGTATTGAGGACAGAAAGCCAAAAGAAACGCAAGACGAAAAGCAAAAAGAGAAAAGAGAGGTAGATATCATGCCGCGTCCGAAGTACAGTACATTTCAGGCTGAGATCAAGAAGCTTTACGATTCCATGTTCGACCCGCGGACCGGTTCGGATCCGCTCAAGGGCGTCAAGCCGAAGAAGTACGGCGAGGGCGTGAGCGAGGACGACCCGTTCCGTCAGATTTACCTGACCAGAGAGGTCATCCGGACGTCTCTGCTCACGCTGATGGACTCCGGAAAGTCCGCGGATGAGCAGGGCAGCGCGTGGGTCAGACTGACCGCGACGCTGGAGGGCCTCAAGAACGATTATGACAGAAGTAAGCACACGCCTGACTCTGCGGAGCGCTTGAAGGACGACGCGACCCGTCAGACGTGGCTCCTGTACCGCGGCGGCTGCGCCATGCTGGATTCTCTCCGGATGATGGAGCAGAAGGAGGCTCTCCGCACGGATACGATGAACTCCATCAAGGAGGAGTTGAACAAGGCTGCCCGGATGCGTCTTGTCTTCAACGAGATGGTGAAAAAGCAGAGTACGGGTGCATTCCTGAATCCGAATCACACGACCTACGCGCAGATGCAGCAGGCCAAAGCGGAATACGAGCAGCAGGCTGCCGGGCTGGAGCAGGAGGCCACCCGCTTGATGTCGGACGAGCATCAGGCAGAGTTTGCAGCCTACGAGAAGGACAACAAAAGCAAGCGCGCCTCGTACCGCACGGCTGCTTCCGATGCCGGCACGCAGGTAGAAACGCTGACGGGGCAGAGCAAGGCCGTGGAGGCGGAGATCAGACAGCTCACGTGGCAGCTGACCGGGCTGGACAGACAGAGAGAGGAAGTCCGGACGCACGAGACGGAATACAAGGCCGAGATGGCGGACCGCGAGGCCGAGATGAAGCAGATGCGGCTGACCCGGAACGCGCATCTGAACCGCCGGGACCACTACACCATTCTGTCCAATCAGAGCAAGCGTGTCATCGCACAGACGGACGAGTACTTTGCCGGGCTGGAGCGGGACATCGCGAACAAGCCGGGCAGCGCGCTGACGGCGGCCTTCCGGAGCAAGGAGGAGCTGGGCTGTCTTGCCAACAAGGAGCGCCTGTATAATCTCATCAAAAAGGAAGACGGGCTGACCGCGCTGCAGCGGGATATGGTCGGCTTCTTCAGCGAGTATGCAAACGACGGCTTCGATCCCGACAGCGCACAGACCATCGAGGAAGCCGGGCGGATCATGGATTCCGGCGACGAGGACGTGCTGCATGACGAGGCGATCGTGCGCAAGCTCAACTATGCGAAGGGTTATCACGAGATGTTCGACCGCTTCGTGGAGGTCTTCGGACTTGGCGCGGAGGACGAAAAAGCAGCCCGCGCCCGCTACACGTCTCCGTCCGGTCTGCTGCATCTGATCAACAAGGGCCTGATCAGCGCCAAGACCAGAAAAGAGGAGGTCTTGGGTGAGCTGATCGGTCAGGAAAAGAACGAGGACTACCGTCAGCAGTACGAGGAGCTGGTCCGGAATGCCGATACGCGCCGCACCGAGCGGGAAAATCTGGCCGCGCAGGAGAAGGGGTATCAGGACGAGGTCGAGGTCATCGCCGGTATGCAGGCCGCGTATGACGAAAAGGTCACTAAGTACAACGAGCTGAAGGCAACGGTGGAGGGAACCCGGTTTGAGGAGGAACGCCGTCAAATCGAGCAGAAGATCAGCGAGCGCAGGGCTGCTTTGGACGACCTGAACGCGCGCGCGCAAAAATGCCGCAGCACGTTCTCCGAGAACATGGCCAAAGCCAACCGGCTGGAAGAGGAACTGGAGAAGCGCCGCAGTACGGAGAAGGACGTCATCGACCGCTACAAGTTCGCGAGCGGCAGAGCAAACACGCTGGGTACCCAGATCAAGTCGGTGGAAACGATCAATCGGGATATCGTAGGTCCCGCACAGCTCCAGTACAGCACGGTGGCCGGTAA
Source organism: Clostridia bacterium (assembly GCA_024404505.1). Classification (GTDB taxonomy): domain Bacteria; phylum Bacillota; class Clostridia; order Oscillospirales; family CAG-272; genus CAMEON01. Next base: position 1,009 of record JAKSPU010000083.1, on the reverse strand, counting down.
GTTCTACACGGGCGGCAACAGCCCGTCTATCGGACGCGAGCAGTTCATCACGCCGTTCGTTGAGCAGATCCGTGCCGGTCTCAAGCGCTTTCTGGAAACGGAAGGCGTCGTGGACAACGGGGACGAGAACAGCACCGCCTACAAGAACATGATCAACAGCCTCAAGGCAGTCTGTGCGCCGGAAGCCGGTCAGCCCGATCCGCTGGCGGGGGCGACCACGCAGCAGCTGTCCGAGAACCTTGAGCGCGTCCGCACAGCCGCGCAGGACTATCTTGACGCCAAGCACCGGCAGCTCTTCCACTGGGTCCCGTCGGCCAAGCGCAAGGTCCGTCTCAACTTCGCCGAGAATCTTGTCCACTTCACGGAATCGGCGAACGGTCAGATCCCCGGCCTCGACGCTCAGCTGGACGATATGCAGGCCTTCTACACCAAGTACGTCCACGGTCCTGCCGCCTTCATGGATTCCATCAAGGACAAGGACACGCTGATCACGCAGCACATGATCCCCGCCGCAAGCGCCGCCATGAACGGAGAAATTCAGGAAAAGCGCGAGGATCCCGCTGTCAAGTACCACGAGTTGAGTGTGTAAGCATTAATTATTATATGTATATGCAGGGCTCTGCCCTGCACCCGCTCAAGGACTTCTTGAAAGAAGTCCTTGAGGCATTACCGCACAATGCACGGCTGACGCCTTGACGGCACACCTGCTTGCATAAATTCCGTCATATTTTACAAAATTCCTTCGTGCGGGAGTCACCGCACGAAGGAATTTTGTTTCATCTGACGAAATTTCTGACGGCGCATCTGTACCGTCATCATTGTGCGGTGATGCCTTGAGAATCTCAAGAACTTCAAAAAAGAATAATTAACCGAGGTTCAGTTTACGTTGAACAAGATTGGTGGGAGCCATCATGGGCGCCCACCTTTTTTGAGACGCCCACGCGGGGGCCCCTTACCCCGCTCGGGATCGGGCAGATGGCATCTGCCCGATCCGTGCAGACCCGGGGGA
>JAKSPU010000082.1 GCA_024404505.1 Clostridia bacterium | reverse complement strand
ACTTCTTCAGCTCAAGTCTGTCCGGGTCATTCTTCTTGTTCTTCTTGGTGTCATAGTTTCTCTGCTTGCACTCGCTGCAAACGAAAGTCACTTTGACTCTTGCGTCATTAGCCATATTATCGGCACCTCCCATTAAAAATTACTTGCATATACCCGCTCGGGTATATGCCGTGTACCTCCCTCTGATACAGGCGGGTGTCCGACTTGTGGCGCAAGCTCCGGGCACGACAAAAAAAGCTCCTGTCGCAGAGGTAGAGCCATTATATCACAATTACATTCCCGTGTCAATAGTTTTTTGCAAAAAAGGTTTGCAAATTTTGATGCTTTATTTATTGGTTTTGCCCTGCGGGCGGGGATGGGGCGGGAATCGCCTCGCGCCTCCGGCGCTCGGGGACCTACCCCCCGACCCCCTCCCGTGCGCGGGAGGGGGAGACAGTATTCCTTTTACCGAGGAGAGGGGGCGCTGCGGCGCCCCCTCTCCTCGGTCTCCTCATCCTCGGGATTCCGCGCCTGCGGGCGCGGAGAAGCGTGCCGCGTCTCCCTCATCCTGCGGGATGCGGGGAACGACAAAAAGGCAGGCGCCCAAAAAGGCGCTCACCTTTCTTGTTCGGCGTAAACCGAACTCCTATTTATTCATTGCCCATAAAGTTCTTGGGATCCCTAAGCCCTTCTTTCAAGAAGGGCTTAGGCGGGGTTCGGGGCAGAGCCCCGTAAACGCGTCCCCTTTGCAGCCCGCCGCGCCTAAACAGCCGGCTTCACGCATACACTTTACTATCTTTATGCCCCGAAAGGAGGGCCTTGACTTGAAGCATATTCATTTCCTCGCGTTCCTGCTCATTCTGACCGTGATCATCCTATTCCCCGTCGGCTGCGCGTCGTCCCCGCCGCCGGCGGCGGGGACCGTGCTGTCCGCCATGCAGGACGCCGCCGGACAGCTGCCGGCCGGACAGGTGTACGACCTCCGGAACGATCCCTCTGCGCGGGGATACCTGTCGGATACGCTGTTTTCCGCGCTGTACGGACCCGCGGCGCGTGGCCTGCTCGGCTCCGGCGGAGCCGATGCGGGCGACGGCAGACAACCGATGACAGCGACGGCAGCGATAACGGACGCCGCCGTGTTCCTGCCGGAGGTCCCGCACCCCGGAGAGCTGGCGGTGATGATCTGCCCGGACGCCGACAGTGCCTTGTCCGCCGCAGCACTGTGCCGCCTGCGCCTCGACCTGCTGAAAAACGCGTGGAAGGATTCGGAGTACGCCGTATGGACCGAGCGCGCCGCCGTGACCGTCGAGGACTGCTGCGTACTCATGGCCGTGACAACAGACCCGGACACCGTCTTTGAGGCGGCGCGTCAGGTGATCAGACACCCGCAGCAAGCGGAGACGCAGCCCGCTCCGTAAGAAGTATCCGCAGGCGGGCCGGGTACGGACTGTCCGGGTCCGCCCGCAGCAGATGCTCCAGAAGAAGCAGATCGTACAGCGTCAGCTCCCCGTCCCCGTCCGTGTCGCCGGGACGCCCGACAGAGCCGTCCCGGGTATCCGCGCGGCACAAAAGACCGCCCGCCTCGCCGTACCAGCCGCCGCCCAGCCTGACGAACGCTGTCCCGCACACCGCCAGACCGCCCGCTCCGAAACGCCCGGAAACACATTCATGTCCGGGCGGCGTGCCGTATTCCCTGTAACCGAGCAGGGCGGCTGTGCCGTCGCTCATGAACAGCCTCTCATGCCGCACACAAGTCGCGGCGCCCAGCGCGGCGCCGTGCGCGGCGCCTTGCGCTGCGCTTTGCGCTGTGATCGGATCGTCCCGCGTCACGTCAACCTGATACCACGCCCCGTCGACGCAAACCCGGTTCCACGCGTGATCCATCGCCGCGCTGACGACGACCTCGGCGTGCAGCCCCGCCGCACGGGCCATCGCAAGGAACGCGAGCGCGTACGCCTGACAGACACCGCACCCGTCCCGGAACAGTGACAGCGCGTCAAAGCGGGTTCCGCTCTCGTCGTACTCGTACGCGGCGGCTAGCCTGTCGTGGATGAACAGCACGGTATCTGCCTCCCCCCATGCGGGGAAGCCCTCCGGCACGGCGCCGTCAGCCCCGATCAGGGCAAGCCCGTCGCAGGCAGCGGCAGCCGCGGCAAGGTCGGCGCAGAAGTCGTCCACCGTCCTCTGCCACAATTGCCGGGCGTCCGCCAGCGCACCGCCGGACAGCGTGTAAACCGGAAAGACATCCAGCACACAGCCGGTGCGGTCGTAGGTGTAGCTCAGGCGGCTGTCAACGTAAAACAGCTCCGGGCTGTCGAGCAGGACGCCCGAGAACACATCGGTCAGACAACCGCGCGGCAGGCGGCAGCCGGACAGATCGATGCTGTCCGCCGAGGCCGCCAGCCCCTCACGGAGCGCGTCGGACGCGGCCCGCACGTCTGCCGCGGGCGCGTCCTCCGCCGCCCCTGCCCCCGGCACCGACCCGCACAGACAAAAACAAAGCGTGACCGCCGTCAAAAGGGAGATCACGCTTTTTCCGTTATTTGATTTTTTGGATCCTGTTTTTTGCCCACGCGTGCGCCGGATCACAGCCCGGACGCCCGCATGGCGTCAATAATCGCGGGCATGAACTCGCCGAGTCCGGGCAGCGAGACCAGCTCCCGGCCGTTATGCCCGGTCACCCGGTCCGCGCAGCACAGCGAATTCAACACGGCCTCCTCCACGGATTCCGCGCAAGCGCGGAAGGCGAGGTCGATCAGATCGTCGTTGACGGACTGCACGGTGCGGAGAGCGCCGTCGTCGTGACGGTGCCGGTTGGCGGTCGTGAAGCCAAGCACCACGTCGCCGCTGCCGTGACCCACGAAGGAGCCGGTGCGGGCGAGTCCGACCACGGCATGGCGCAGGACACGCCTCAGCTGCAGCTCGGACAGCGGGAGATCGGTGGCGATGATGATCATGCAGGAGCCCTTATCCTCCGGCTTGCGCGCCTCGTCCGTGAGGCGGCGGATCAGCCTGCCGGCCGCGAAGCCGTTTATGGTCAGGTCCTCGCCGCGGCCGAAGTTGGTCTGGACCAGCGCACCGAGCGTGTAGTCCTTACCGTCCACGGCAAAGGTGCGGGACGCCGACCCGATGCCGCCCTTGACGCCGAGGCAGTGGGTGCCCTTCCCCGCACCGACGTCGCCCTCGTCAAAGTCCGCCGACGCGGACCGGATGGCTGCCTCCAGCTCCGGATACCCCATCGGTCTGTCCGGCGACCGGTTCAGCACGGCGTCGTTGGTCTCGCCGACCACGGGATTGACGGACAGGCACTCGACGCCCTCCGCCTCGCATTGCCTGATCGTATAGGTGACCAGCGCGTCGGCGATCCTGCCGACGTCGAGCGTTCCGGTCAGGGCGATGGGCGTCTCCAGCGTGCCCAGCTCGTCGATCTGCACGGTGCCGCAGGTCTTGCCGAAGCCGTTGATCACAAAAGAGGCCGCCGTCATCTTATCGGTGAACAGGTTTCCGGGCGCGGGTATCACCACGGTGACACCCGTCTTGTGAAATTCATCGTCCAGCGTGGTGTGGCCGACGGTCACACCCGGAACGTCCGTGATCTTATTGAGCGGTCCGGGAGCCATCTCACCGACGGTGATGCCCCAGCCGCGGAGTCGTTTATCGTTCATGGCAGAATCCTCCTCTGTCTGTATGGTATCCATATTGTATCATATTCGGCCGGGACTGTCAACAGAATTGCGGAAAAGAGTTTTTGAAAAGCCCCGGGCCCGCCTCTCTGCGGGAAAGTACACATAAAATCCCGCCTTTTCATGCAAAATTTCTGCCGCAAAGCATTTGACAAAACGCCCCGGGCGTGGTATAATATAAGGTGGTTCAGTATGAGCAGGTCTGTCCTGCGGAAAGGCGGTGAAATCGTGGCGTTTATCAGGACGGGCAGCGGGGCCCCCATCCCCGTGATCGTCCCCAGCCGGTACTTCGGGTACCGCTCGGACAATCTGCATTACAGTCTCTCGGCAATGGCCGATTTCGCCCATGAAGCCGGCTTCGACGGCGTCGACCTTTCCCTCGACACCTACGATCGCTTTGACGAGTTCCTCGTCATGGTGCTTTACTCCTTCCGCCTGCGCTGCGACAGGCTCGGATTATCCGTGCCCATGTGTCACCTGCCCTTCTATATGCCCGACCCGGACGATAAGGCCGCGATGGCCCGCTTTATCCGCGAGCAGACCGAGGCGCTGGAGACGGCCGCGCGGCTGTCCATCCCGACGGCGGTGATCCATCCGATCGTCCGGCACGGCAGCACCTGCACCTCTTCCGCGTGGCTGCGGGAAAACGTCGACTATCTGTCCCCACTGCGTGAGCTGGCCGCGAAAAAGAACGTCACGCTGTGTCTGGAGAACATGACCGGCATCCCCTACCCCGACGCACCCGGCGAGCACGTCTGGGGCTCGGCGCCGGAGGATATTGCCGAGTTGTCGGAACGTCTCGATGTATCCGTCTGCTGGGACTTCGGCCACGCACACCTGACCGGCCTCCGTCAGTCCGCAAGCCTTGCCGTGATCGGCAGGCGCCTCCGGACCGTCCATATCCACGACAACGACGGGGCGCGGGACACGCACGCGGTCCCGTTCGACGGCACCGTGGATTGGCAGGACGCCATGACGGGTCTGCGTCAGACCGGATTTTTGTCCGGTGGAGCGACCGACCGATGTCTGGATCTTGAGCTGAAGACGAGCGATCTGCCGGACGACAGGCAGCTCCGTCTTTCCCACGCCGCCCGCGCACTGACCGCGGCCAAGGTCCTGGCCCGGATGCTGTAACCAACTGAAAGGAATCTGATTTGATATGATACTGTATAATTCCGCTTCCCATAAGAGAGAAGAATTCATCCCTAACGAGCCCGGCAAGGTGAGTATGTACACCTGCGGCCCGACCGTCTATCACTTTGCCCACATCGGCAACCTGCGCTCCTACATCATGGAGGATATCCTCGACCGCTACCTGCGCTACGCCGGCTACGACGTGACCCGCGTCATGAACATCACGGACGTCGGCCACCTGTCGAGCGATGCCGACGAGGGCGAGGACAAGATGCTCAAGGGCGCCCGCCGCGAGCATAAGACGGTCATGGAGATCGCCGCCTATTACACCGACGCCTTCTTCGCCGATTGCGAGAAGCTGCATATCCGCCGCCCCGACATCGTCCAGCCTGCGACCGGGTGCATCGACGAGTATATCCACATCATCGAAACGCTGATGGAGAAGGGCTACGCCTACTTCTCGAACGGCAACGTCTACTTCGACACCTCCAAGCTGGAGAAGTACTATATCTTCAACGAGCAGGACGCCGAGGACCTCGCCGTGGGCGTCCGCGAGTCCGTCGAGGAGGACACCAACAAGCGCAACAAGAACGACTTCGTGCTGTGGTTCACCAAGTCCAAGTTTGAGGATCAGGCGCTCAAGTGGGATTCCCCTTGGGGCGTCGGCTACCCCGGCTGGCACATCGAGTGCTCCGGCATCAGCATGAAGTATCTCGGCGAGCATCTCGACATCCACTGCGGCGGCATCGACAACGCGTTCCCGCACCACACCAACGAGATCGCGCAGTCCGAGTCCTACCTCGGCCACCACTGGTGCAACTACTGGATGCACGTCCTGCACCTCAACACCGCCGACGGCAAGATGTCCAAGTCCAAGGGCGAATTCCTGACCGTGTCGCTGCTGGAGGAAAAGGGCTATGACCCGATGGTCTACCGCTTCTTCTGCCTGCAGTCCCACTACCGCAAGGCACTCGTGTTCTCGTGGGAGAATATGGACAACGCCCGCATCGCGTTCGACAAGCTGATCGCGCGGATCGCGTCCCTCAAGCCCGCCGAGGGCGAGACCGTGGACGAGGCCGCCTTTGCAGAGGTCCGTCAGGGCTTCGTCAAGGCGCTCGACAACGACGTCAATACCTCGCTGGCCATCACCGCGCTGTACGACGTCCTCAAGGCCAAGACGAACGACGCGACCAAGCTCGCGCTGATCGCGGACTACGACCGGGTGCTTGCACTGGGCCTTATCGACCACGCCAAGGCGCTGAACGACAAACTCGCCGCCGAGGAAGCCGCCAAAGCCGCCGCAAAGAAGGCTGCCGAGGAGGCCGCTGCCGCCGCCGATCCCTTCGTGGCGGAGATCCTCCAGCTGATCGAGGCACGCCGCGCCGCCAAGAAGGCCAAGGACTTTGCCGAGGCCGACCGCATCCGGCAGTATCTGGCCGACAAGGGCGTGACGCTGGTGGACACCAAGGACGGCACCACCTATAAGATCGACTGATATGGCCAAGCTCAAGGAACTCTTCGCCAAGTACAAAGAGATCATTCTGTATCTCATCTTCGGCGTGCTGACCACGCTCGTGGGATGGGTCGTGTACTTCGCGATCTTCTGGTCGTGGAAGCTCGGCTTCTCCATCCCCGCCGATGACACGACGAGCGGTCTGTACCTGACCGGCTACACCATCGCGCAGGTGATCCAATGGATCGCCGCCGTGCTGTTCGCGTTCTTCACCAACCGCAAGTGGGTGTTCACCAAGGCGGACAGAGACGTGCCGATCATGAAGCAGCTGATCCCGTTCGCGGGCGGCCGCGTGTTCACGTTTCTCGTCGACTACGGCGTCACGCTGGGCGGCGGCATCCTGTTCTCCAAATGGTTCCCGTCGCTGACCGCTTTCCCGATTCTCGGGCGTGAGCTGAACGTCTGCGATCTGTTGGCCAAGGTCATCGCCGCCGTCATCGTCATCATCCTCAACTATATCATCAGCAAGCTGCTGGTGTTTAAAGAGAAGAAAGCAGACCAACAATAACATCCGACCGCTGACCGCGCAGCCCTTTGCCCGTCAGCGGTCTTTCAAAAAGGAGGTATCCCCATGAGCTTTTACGATCTTGCCGCGTCCCGCTACTCGGTGCGTTCTTTCTCGGACAAGCCCGTTCCGGAGGAGCTGCTGACCCGCGTGCTGGAAGCCGGGCGGCTCGCGCCGACCGCGATGAACCGCCAGCCGCAGCGCATTTTCGTCATCAGATCTCCGAAGGCGATGGACACGCTGCTCGGCGTCAGGTCCTGCTACGGCGCACCCGTCGTACTGATGATCTGCGGCGACACCGAGATTGCCTGCAACCGCCCGAAGGTCGATCACTGTCTGGCCGAGATGGATGCGTCTATCGTGGCGTCGCACATGATGCTGGCGGCGACCGAGCTGGGACTCGGCACCTGCTGGATGTGCGCGTTTGAGCCGCAGAAGCTGGCTGAAGCGTTTGAACTGCCGGCCAATATCGTGCCGTACCTGCTGATGCCTGTCGGCTACGCCGCCGACGACTGCGAGCCGTCCCCGCGGCATACCCAGCGGGTGCCGCTGGAGGAAACGGTGAAGTATCTGTAAGAGAACGCGCCGGGCGCCGCACCCCGGCGCCGCTCCGCGGCAAACGATATATTTCGCCTGCGGCGAAATGCAAACTGAAAGGAGATTTATCATGAAGCTGTTTTTGAGCGCCGACATAGAAGGCACCGCCGGGATCGACACGTGGGACGAGACCGAGCTGGGTGAGGGCAAGTACACCTACTTTGCTTCGCAGATGACGAAGGAGGTCTCCGCCGCCATCGAGGGCGCGGAGATGTCCGGCTACGAGACCACCGTCAAGGACGCGCACGACTCCGCCCGCAACCTCGATCCCGCCGGGCTGCCGATGTCCGCCCGCCTGATCCGCGGCTGGATCCGCGACCTGTGGTGCATGATGGGCGGCCTCGACCGCGAGCCCTACGACGCCGTGGCCTTTACGGGCTACCATTCCGACGCGCTGTCCGACGGCAATCCGCTGTCCCACACCATGACGACGTCCGTCCAGCGCGTGATGATCAACGGAGAACGCGCGAGCGAGTTCGTCATCAACGCGTATATGGCCGGGTACCTCGGCATCCCCGTGGTGTTCCTGTCGGGCGACGAGGCCCTGTGCCGGTCTGCCGAGGCCATGGTCCCCGGCATCCTGACCGTCGCGTCCAAGACGGGCATGGGCAGCGCCGTGATGTCCCGCCACCCCGCCGTCGTATGCGAGGACATCAAGCGCACGATGCAGAAGGCGCTCGACAGCCTCAAGGACCCCGACAAGCGCGCCGCCTGCATGGTCCGGATGCCCGCGCACTTCGAGATCTCGGTCGAGTACAAGGACTGGAACACCGCGCACAAGTACTCCTACTATCCCGGCGCCGTGACGGTGGACGCCAAGACCCTGTCCTTCGCATCCGACGACTACTACGAGATCATGCGCTTCATGCACTTCTGTCTGTGACGCACGGGCAGAAAACCCGCCGCGCCCGTTGGGCGCGGCGGGTTTTCTTTGTATCCTATATCCCGGTCAAGGATCCGGCTCCTGTTTTCCGGCGGTCAGCGCCACCAGCCGCTTTTCGCCCGCCGGGTCAGACGGATGATCTCATCCGTCGTCAGACGACTGAAGACGTATGCCGCGCAGGGCGTATCCGCGGGGATCTCATCCACATAAAACTCGTCGTTCCTGCCGCACAGCCGGATCATTAAACGCGCGAACTCACGCAGCTCCCTGTCGTCGGGCATTTTCGTAGGGGTTTCCATAACGATCCTTCTTTACTATACGGGGCTTACTTGACGTCCCGCGACTCGATGATGAACAGCCCGCCCTTGCGGCAGGAGATCAGCGCGACGTTCCCCGTGATCTCGTTGGACACGGCGAATTGGATGTTCCGCTTGATAAGCTCGTTCTTGAGCGGGTACTTGCAGCCCTCGATGGTCACGCGCTTGACCTTCTGGTCCGCGGCAATGAGAGACAGGTACTTGTAGGGGCTGCGGGCGATCAGGATAGAGGACGATTTGATGTAGTGGACGCGGTTCTGCCCGTCGACGGCGTACCCGTGGATGCCGCGCAGCCTCATGTCCTCCAGGATATGCAGGCAGGACAGCGTGTGGTCGAGGCGGCCGGACAGCCCGCCGACGATGATCACCTCGTCAGCGCCGCGCCCGACGGCGACCTCCAGGCAGATCTGCGTGTCGGTCAGGTCCTTCTCGGCCGGGACGCGCAGGACCTCCAGCCCCTGCACGCTCGGCGGCTCGCCGAGGGAATCGAAATCGCCGACGAGAATGTCGACCCGTTCCCCGAGGGTCTGGGCGGTGCGGTACCCGGCGTCCGCGGCGATGCACAGATCGTCGGACTTGGGATGCTCGGTGATGTTTTCGGGGAACACGGGGCCCCCGGTATATATGAATGCTCTCATATCACGCTTCCTTTCGGCACAACGGGTCGTCGCGCGGCCCGGATCATACGGTTATTTTACCACGGTTATCCGCGTTTGTCAAGAAGCGGAGGAGGCGTCCGGAAGAAGTCTGCGAAAAAAACGGTTTTTTTTCAAAAACCTATTGACAAACCCGCTAAAGTGTGGTATTATATCCAAGTCGCCGGCAAGCGTCACCTGTATGGAGAGATGGCTGAGCTGGTCTAAGGCGCACGACTGGAAATCGTGTTTGGGCTAATACCCCAACAAGGGTTCGAATCCCTTTCTCTCCGCCAAAAAAACCACCCGTCAGGGTGGTTTTTTTGACGGAAAGATCGGGTAGGCAGAAACCTTTGCAAGCTGCCGGCGCGGATCGGTTTTTGGGTTTCTTCGGCGCAGCTTGCCGCCGAGCGAAGCGAGGATGGGTTCTGAATCCCTTTCTCTCCGCCAAAAAACCACCCGTCAGGGTGGTTTTTTTGACGGAAAGATCGGGTAGGCAGAAACCTTTGCAAGCTGCCGGCGCGGATCGGTTTTTGGGTTTCTTCGGCGCAGCTTGCCGCCGAGCGAAGCGAGGATGGGTTCTGAATCCCTTTCTCTCCGCCAAAAAACCACCCGTCAGGGTGGTTTTTTGATAGAATATTTGAAATTTCAAAAAGGATCACGCATCCTGAAAGCGTGGATATGACTATGTTGATTGAAATCGAATCTTACCTCGGCGACCTGCTGCTGTCGGCAGACTGCACGCGGCCCCGGAAGCTCGCCCGCCGCCTGCGGAAAGCCGCACGCGTCTGTGGACACGACAGGGATCGCTTCACGGCGTTCCTTAACTTGCAGTACGGATGGGCAACCCAACCGTACGCCGACGATTGCCGTCCGGCGTTTCTGTTCGACCTCGACACCGGGGCCTTTTTCCGCCTGACTCACTGATATACGGCAATTCCCCGCCAAAAAGCCGGATTCTCACATTCTGAGAGAGGATTCGCAGCCTTTGGGGTTGATTTTTTCGGACAAAATCGTATACTGAAGACAACAGGGCACGGAAAACCGCGCCGCAAAGGAGGATCTGACCATGGAAAAGAAAACGATAGGACAGTTCATCGCCGTGCTTCGCAAGAGCAACGGCCTGACGCAGAAGGACCTCGCCGAGGAGCTGAACGTCTCAGACAAGACGATCAGCCATTGGGAGCGCGACGAGAGCGCCCCCGACCTCTCGCTGATCCCCGTCATTGCCGATCTATTCGGCGTCACGACTGACGAGCTTTTGCGCGGGGAACGCCGCCCGACGGTCGGGAAAGCCGCCGAGGCGGCAGAGGCAGCCGCCGGGTCTGCCTCCGTGTCCGGCGACGGCAGCCCGGAGGAAACGCCGCACAAGCCCGATCGCCGCACGGACAGGCAGCTCAAGGTGCTGCTGGACCGTATCAAGCTCAAATTCCGCACGCACTCGCTGATCGCCTGCTGCATCGGCGGACTCGGTCTCCTGACTGCGCTGCTCTTCAACTTTGCCGTCCCTTATGCGAAGCTCGCTTTCTTCCTCGCGTTGATACTGTACGCCGCGGGGGCCGTCGTCGAGATCATAGCCCTGATGAATACCCGCGTGTCGCTGGACGCCGAAGAATTTGAAGGCGACCGTCTGGACGCCTGCAAAAGATCCGTCACCCGCATCGCCTGCACGACGTTCAGCATCCTCGGAGGGCTTTTATTGTTCACGCTGCCTCTGGTCCTCTTCAAGAGCAATTATCTGAGGACCCGCCTCTCGTCCTACTCATGGTTCCCGGAGGGCGCACGATTCGTGTTGATTGCGGTGCTGGTATGGGCGGTCGTGTTCCTGATCCTCCGCTCCCGCTCGTGGATAAAGTATCTGCAGAACGACCGCTTCCTTAAGCTGAAGTGCGTCTGCGCGCTGTTCACCTTGCTGGCGCTGCTGCTCACCTTCGGCTTGCAGTGCGCGTTGAACTTCTTTATCGACCTGCCCTTGCGGTTTGCCCCGCGTGCCGATCTTGTTGCCGAGAATCCCGTGGATGCGCTGATCAAGTTGGCGGAGGAGGATGATCACGGCCGCTGGGAGGATCAGGAGATCCTTGCCGCCGACGGCACCGTGCTGCGCACCTTCACGAAGAAAAACGGTTGCCTGTACGATTGGTCGTGTGAGTGGGACGAGAACGGCAATGCCGTCGTGACGATCGTTATGTCCGCGCAATTGATCGTCGGCGAGAAACGGACCAACCGCTTCAACGTCGCCTACTGTGCCCTCTACGTCATGGAGATCGTCGCGGGCTTCGTCGTGTATTTCAAGGTGAAGGAAAAGCGATCCGCCACCGCGCGTTGAGCAAAAGCCCGCCTGCCGGAAAAATTCCGGCAGGCGGGCTTCTCTTTTTCCCTTGACTTTTCCATTATCTCATGATATAATGTAAAGCTACCCCGAAGAAAGGAGACGACACGATCATGACAAACGAAGAAATCCTCTGTTGCCGCGAGCTGCTGCTCTGCGGGATTGCGGAGCCTCTCACCCGCCGGCTTGACGCGGCGCTGGAGATCGAGGACCCGCTGTCCGACCTGACTCTCACGCTGTCCTTCTGCACGTCCGATGACGAGAAGTTCAAGGCGCTCAACGACTACCTGTGGACGGTCCCCGATGACAGGATGGACGCTCCGGCGGCTTGCCGGATGATCCTTGACGAGTTTCGCACGATCCGTGCGTCCGGATCATTGACGCCGGATGAGATCGGGTACTGCCTGTACCGCATCGCCGTCAACGCAAACTGGTTGGTCAACGTCAACATCCCTCTGTTCATCGCTGATACACCGCTCACGTGGGATATGTACAGGATAGGCTGCATTTTTGACGAGATCCCGTATCTCGGCAGTGAAGAGGAAGCGATCAGGCTGCTTGATTTCTTTCTGGCAGAAGGGCATTTGCCTGCCGACAAGAAGTGATACTATGCCCCGAGGGCAAGAGGGACGCCTCGCGCGTTCAGCGCTCGGGGACCTACCCCCCGCCCCCCTCCCGTGCGCGGGAGGGGGAGATGAAAATATCTTTTACCGAGGAGAGGGGGCGCTGCGGCGC
>JAKSPU010000081.1 GCA_024404505.1 Clostridia bacterium | reverse complement strand
ACGCGCAGGGCCGCAAGATGTCCAAGTCGCTCGGCAACGGCATCGACCCGCTGGAGATCATCAAGCAGTACGGCACGGATGCGCTCCGGTTTGCGCTGGCAACGGGCAACTCCCCCGGAAACGATATGCGCTTCTCCGATGAGAAGATCGAGGCCGCCCGCAACTTTGCCAACAAGCTGTGGAACGCGTCCCGCTTCGTGCGCATGAATCTGACGATCGACGAGATCCGCCTGCCCGGCACGGACAAGCTGGCGCTGGAGGACAAGTGGATCCTCGACGAGTTCAACCGCGTGGCCGGAAACGTGAACGCCAACCTTGAAAAGTATGAGATCGGCGTGGCTCTTTCCTCCCTCTACGACTTCGTGTGGGATGTGTTCTGCGACTGGTATATCGAGCTGGCCAAGGCCCGCCTGAACGAAAAGGACACCGAGGGCAACCTGATCTGCCAGAACGTCATCACCTACGTGCTGAACGGTATACTCAAGCTGCTGCATCCGTTCATGCCCTTCATCACCGAGGAGATATACGGCTCGCTGCCCCGCATGGAGGGCGATCCCGAGAGCATCATGATGTCCCGTTATCCGTCCTTCCGTGAGGATCTTGTCTTCCCGGAGGAGGCTGCCGAGCTGGAGCGCATCCTTGAGCTGATCAAGGCGATCCGCAACCGCCGCGCCGACATGAACATCGCGCCCTCCCGCAAGGCGGCTCTGTTCATCGTGACGAAGTACACCGACACCTTCAACGAGGCGACCGCTCCGTTCTTCGGCCGTCTGGCTTCCGCCTCCGCGGTGCAGGCAGCCGAGGCATTCCCGGCTGAAGTGCTGTCTGCCGACGCCTGCGTGCAGGTGGTGACGCCCTCCGCGACCGCTTACCTGCCGCTGTCCGATCTCGTGGACTTCGAGAAGGAGCGCGCGCGTCTCGGCGCTGAGATCGCAAAGCTTCAGCAGGAGGTCAACCGTCTCTCAGCCAAGCTCTCCAATCAGGGCTTCGTGGCCAAGGCGCCCGCTGCCGTCGTGGACGGCGAAAAGGCCAAGCTCGCCGCCGCGCAGGAAAAGCTCGCGGCAACGCAGGCAGCACTGGATAAGATCATGTAAGGATTACGCCAAAGGGACTTTTCTGTAGAAAAGTCCCTCTGGACTCCTCAAAAGACTTTGCAGCGGTCTTGCTTTTTCTGCTGGAATATGCTACAATAGGAACAGTACCGATCGAGAGAAGGGAAGTGATCCCCGTGAGCGGTCTGCCGCTTCAGTTCACCTACGATTTCCTGCCCAGCCTCATGCTGAAGGACAAGGATTTCGGACATAAGATCAAGCTGATGAAGTCCGTCGGCGTATCCACCGTATGGATCGACTGCTACCTGACCGGCGAGTGGGACTCCTCACTCGAGGACATTGCCAGGTGCCGCAGGATCCTCATGGACGAGGGCTTTGAGGTGCAGGCGCTGAACGTCCCGCTGGGACACGGTTCACAGGCACTCGACCCGTCGCAGCCGCTGGCCTTCACGACCGGTGAAGGCTGGTCCAACCGCGTGGACAGCGAGGGGAACCCGTGGCCGAGCACGACCTGCGTCGACGACAAGTGCATTGCCGATAGCCGTGCGGTGCTGGAATCGCTCCGTGAGATCGGCTTTACCCGCGTCTTCTACGACGACGATCTCCGCATGGGCGTCTGGGGACCGCAGCTGCAGGGCTGCTTCTGCGACCGCTGCATGAAGCGGTTTGAGAGGCTGCATCCGCAGTATGCCGGCATCACGCGCCGGGAGATCGTAGAGAGAAGCCGGACCGATCCCGCGCTGGCCGACGCGTGGATGACCATGCAGTGCGACTCCGTTCTGCGCTTCCTCGACGAAACGACGCCGGACGGCATGATCCCGAACTTCATGATCATGCACAACGGCGACCGCCGCCACGGTCTGGACATCACGCGCATGAAGCAGCACTTCCCGGACGCATACTTCCGTATAGGCGAGGGCCATTTCGGCGACGGCAGTTTCCTGCATCCGCTGGGGCGCAGCGCCATCGAACATTCCATCCGGAAGCAGGCGCATCTCGTCGGTGATCTGTCCAGAACGTGGTCGGAGACGACGACCTACCCGGTCGGCGACCTCTCGCCGGAGAATTTCGTCGAAAAGATCCGCATCGAGATCGGCTGCGGCCTGCGGAACATCTTCCTGATGAGCGGCACGGTCTTCCTCTTTGATGAGTATTGGCACGCTGTCCGCGATGCCCTGCCCGAACTCAGGGAAATGGCCGCAAACACGCCCCTGCCCGACCTGACCGTCCCGTACAAGGACGACTTCGTTTGGCATCTGTAAATCAATTAAGCTATACCATAGAAAGGAATCCGTTATGTCTGAATGTACGCACGATTGTTCCACCTGCTCTGCGAACTGCCCTTCAAAGAACAAGCAGAGCCGGGAGGATATGTTTGAAAAGCCCAATGAGCTGTCCTCCGTCAAGCACATTATCGGCGTGGTCAGCGGCAAGGGCGGCGTCGGCAAGTCCCTCGTCACCTCCATGCTCGCCGTCCTGATGCAGCGCAAGGGCTACCGCGTCGGCATCCTTGACGCCGATATCACCGGTCCGTCCATCCCCAAGGCGTTCGGCCTTGACGCGCCCGTCGAGGGCGACGGCCTCGGCATGATCCCGCCCGCCACCAAGACCGGCATCGAGGTCATGTCCGTCAACCTGATGCTGGACGACGTGACCCGCCCCGTGGTCTGGAGAGGCCCCGTGATCGCCGGCACCGTCAAGCAGTTCTGGACCGACACCATCTGGAACAATATCGACTACCTGTTCGTCGACTGCCCCCCCGGAACGGGTGACGTCCCGCTGACCGTGTTCCAGTCCCTGCCGCTGTCCGGCATCGTCATCGTCTCCTCGCCGCAGGATCTCGTATCCATGATCGTGTCTAAGGCCGCCAACATGGCGCAGATGATGAACATTCCCGTGCTGGGACTCGTTGAGAACATGAGCTACGTCCTCTGCCCCGATTGCGGAAAGAAGATCAACGTCTTCGGCGAATCTCACATCGAGGAGATCGCGGAGAAGTTCGGTTACCCGCTGCTCGGCCGCATCCCGATGGACTACCGCCTGTCCGCCCTCTGCGACAGAGGCATGATCGAGCTGATGGAGAACAATTGGCTCGACACAGCCGCTGACGCGCTTGAAACCGCCTATCCCGCGGAAAAGGCTGATTGACCGTCCTTCCGCACCTTTTAACCCGCCCCGCAAAGAAAGGAGCCGCCCATGAGCGTAAAACGCAAACGCACACGCAAATCCGGGCCGTCTGTTTTCCTGCGGGGCCTTTCTGCGTTCTTCAGGAAAACAGGGCGCGGGCTGAGTGCCGGCGCAAAAAAACTCGGCAGCGGGCTGAGTACCGGCTTCAAAAAGCTCGGTCACGGGCTGGCCGCGGCTGCCCGGTGGCTGTGGCACGGTCTGACCGCATTCTTCGGCGGCGTCGGACGTCTCCTGCACAAGGGCCGCCGTCCCCTTGCACTCCTGCTGTTCATAGCCGTGCTGGGCACGGTGCTGGTCCTGACGGTCAGCGGCGGCATCCGCCGCGTGACGCGTGACCGCATCCTGTCTCCGGTGGAGGCTGCAGCACAGGCTGCCGATGAAGGCTTTGACTGTATCCTGATCCTCGGTGCGGGCCTGCGCGACGACGGTTCTCCCAGCCATATGCTGTACGACCGCGTCGTCACCGGCACGGATCTCTGGCTGTCCGATCCGGACGGCTTCGGCGCGCTGCTGATGTCCGGCGACCATACCGGCGACTACAACGAGCCGGCTGCCATGAAAACGCTTGCCGTCAGCCTCGGCGCGGACGACAGGCGGGTGTTCCTCGACCACGAGGGCTACTCCACGTATGAGAGCCTGATCCGGGCCCGTGACGTCTACGGTGCCAAGCGGGTGCTGATTGTCACGCAGGAGTACCATCTGTACCGTGCGTTGTGGATCGCCCGCTCGCTCGGGCTGGACGCCTGCGGCGTCACGGCCGACAAGCGCAGTTACACCAAAGAAACGTACCGGGAAGCCCGCGAGGCACTTGCCCGGTATAAGGATTATTGGAAGGCCCTGCCGGACGACGATGAACACGCCGACGGAACGCCGGTCGATCTGACCGGCGACGGCAGCAGGACCTGACGTTGAAAGGAGTTGACGCCCATGAACGGCATCCCTGTCCGGGTCGGTCTTGACCGCGTGACCGAGCCCGCGTTCCGCCCGTTGTTCGAGGGCCGGCGGCTGGGACTCGTCTCCAATATGTCCGGCCTGTCCGTAGTCCACGGATGGCGGTCCCCGGTGGACGTCATGCACCGCCTGTACAAGGTCTCGGCGCTGTTCGCGCCGGAGCATGGGACGCGCGGCGTGCTGGGACCCGGCGAAAAGGTCGCCGGGGGACGCGACGAGCTGACCGGACTCTGGTCGTACTCGCTGTTCGAGGACATGGTCTTTGCGCCCGAGGCCGACAAGGCTGCCAACGAGCGGGCCTATATGCCCGCTGGGGAGGTGTTGACGGGACTTGACATCATGGTCTTCGATATGCAGGACGTTGGCTCCCGTTACTTTACTTACGCGTCCACCCTCTTTTATACGATGCGCGCCTGCGCGGCGCGCGGTCTGCCGCTTTGCGTGCTGGACAGACCCAACCCGCTCGGCGGGACCGTCGTCGAGGGCGCCCGGCAGGCGTCCGGCTGCACCTCGTTCATCGGCCTCGGCCTCGCCCCGATCCGCCACGGTCTGACGATGGGCGAGCTGGCCCGGTACTATAACGACGCCTACGCCATCGGCTGCGACCTCACGGTCGTCCCGTGCGCGGGCCTCGACCGCACCATGCTGTGGGCGGACACGGGACTCCCGTTCGTCAAGCCGAGTCCCAACCTTCCGTCGCCGGACGCGGTGATCGTGTACAACGGCACCTGTATGCTGGCGGGCACCAACGTCTCGGAGGGACGCGGCACCACCACGCCGTTCACCACGATCGGCGCGCCGTTCATCCGCCCCGACCGGCTTGCGGACGCCATGAACGACCTGCACCTGCCCGGACTTGTGTTCAGTCCCGCGTTCTTCCGCCCGAGCTTCGGCAAGTACGCGGGCGAAGTGTGCCGCGGTGTCGACCTGCACGTCACGGACGCCCGTGCCGTCCGGGCTGTCACCATGGGTGTGCATCTGATCCATACGATCCGCACGCTGTTCCCGGAGAATTTCGCCTTCACCCCGCCGAAGGAGGGGACCCGCTGGCACATCGACCTGTCCACCGGGTCGCCGGAGGTCCGGGAAGGGAAGTCGTCCCCCGAGGACCTGCTTTCCCGCTGGGACGCCGACGCACGGGCGTTCCGGGAGAAAACCAAGCAATTCTGGCTGTATTCATAACATAATTTTATTTTCAGAAAGGAAATACGATCATGAAACAGTATGATATCGCCGCCTACATCTGGCCGTCCTACACCGGGAAGGAAATGCGGAGCCGTATCTTCTGGCCGCAGGGCATCGGTGAGTGGCAGACCGTCCTCTCCACAAGTCAGAACGCCTCCCTCAAGCCCGACGACTACAAGTGGGACCGCAAGCCCATCTGGGGTCCCGTCGACGAGGCGGATCCCAAGGTCATGGAGATGGAGATCGACACCGCCGTGAAGTACGGCGTCAACGTCTTCATTTACGATTGGTACTGGTTTGACCGCCGCCCGTTCCTCGAGCAGTGCCTCAACGACGGCTTCCTCGGTGCGTCCAACAACGAGAAGATGAAGTTCTTCCTGATGTGGGCGAACCACGACGCCAACTACACCTGGGACACCCGCTTGTCCGACACCATGTGGCGCGAGAACTGCAACGTCTGGGAGGGCGCACAGGACCGCGTCGAGTTCGAGAAGATCGTCCACCGCGTCATCGAGAAGTATTTCAGCCGTCCCAACTACTACAAGATCAACGGCAAGCCCGTGTTCATGATCTACGACGTCGACAACCTCGTCAAGGGCCTCGGCGGCATCGAAAAGACGCAGGAAGCCCTCGCATGGTTCCGCGAGGAGGTCGTCAAGGCCGGTCATCCCGGACTTGAGCTGCAGCTGACCGGCTGGGGCGAACGCGTCAGCAATATGTCCGGCGTGGACGGTACTCACGCCATCTCCACCAAGGAGGTCGTGCCGACGCTCGGCTTTGACAGCGTGACCAACTACCAGTTCTGCCACTTCTGCAACATGAACGCAGATTACGCCGACATCCTGAAGATCGCTGCCGCCGAGTGGGCGCGGATGGACCGTGACTACACCGTCCCGTACTACCCGCACGTCACCATCGGCTGGGACAACAACCCGCGTTTCCGCGGATTCGTCCCCTGCGTCTGCCGCAACAACGGACCGGAGATGTTCGAGAAGGGCCTCAGGATGGCGAAGGACTACGTCGACAGCCACGATCTGCCCGCCCCGCTGATCACGATCAACTCGTGGAACGAGTGGACGGAGACCAGCTACCTCGAGCCGGATACGCTGTACGGGTACGGGTATCTGGAGGCCGTCAGGAAGGTCTTCGTGGACGGAGATTGAACGCGGTTCACCCGCAAATATGAAAAGGGGGATCATCCTATGAAACAGTATGATATCGCCGCCTACATCTGGCCGTCCTACACCGGAAAGGAGCCGCGTAGCCGCATCTACTGGCCGCAGGGCATCGGTGAGTGGCAGTCGGTGCTGTCCGTTGAGCAGAACGCCGCGCTCAAGCCAGCCGATTACAGGTGGGACCGCAAGCCCATCTGGGGCCCCGTCGACGAGGCTGACCCCAAGGTCATGGAGATGGAGATCGAAACGGCCGTCAGCCACGGCGTGAACGTCTTCATTTACGACTGGTATTGGTTTGATCACCGTCCTTTCCTGGAGCAGTGCCTCGACGAGGGCTTCCTCGGTGCGTCCAACAACGAGAAAATGAAATTCTACCTCATGTGGGCGAACCACGACGCGGACTATACGTGGGACATCCGCTTGTCCGACCCGCACCAGAAGGGCAACTGCATGGTCTGGGGCGGCTGGCAGGACAGAAAGGAATTCGAGATCATTTGCCACCGCATCATCGACAACTACTTCAGCCGTCCGAACTATTACAAAATCAACGGCAAACCCGTATTCAATATCTACACGGTCGACAACCTCGTCAAGGGCCTCGGCGGCGTGGAGGAGACGGTCGACGCGCTGAACTGGTTCCGGGATGAGTGCGTCAAGGCGGGTCACGCGGGACTTGATCTGCAGCTGACCGGCGGCGGCGAGTACCCCCGGCAGTTCAAGGGGCCGGACGGCAATCAGTTGTACACCAAGGACGTCGTTCCGCTGCTCGGCTTCGACAGCGTGACCAACTATCAGTTCGCCCACTACTGCTACATGGCGCAGGACTACGGCAACATCCTGAAGAAGGTGGCCGAGGAGTATGCCCGTATGGACAGGGACTACACCGTCCCCTACTACCCGCACGTCACCATCGGCTGGGACAACAACCCCCGCTTCCGCACCTTCGCGGACTACGTCTGCCAAAACAACGGCCCTGATATGTTCGAGAAGGGCCTCAGGATGGCGAAGGACTACGTCGACAGCCACGATCTGCCCGTCCCGCTGATCACGATCAACTCGTGGAACGAGTGGACGGAGACGAGCTACCTTGAGCCGGATACGCTGTACGGATACGGTTATCTGGAGGCCGTCAAGAAGGTCTTCGTGGATGGGGAGTAACCGCGCTATGAACCGATCCGACATCCTGCGTGCTCTATTCCGTCCGTCCCTTGCCAACCTCATCGAGGCGCGCGGCGGGATGACCGACGACGACCTGTTGGGGGCGGTCTTCCAATTCGCGCCCGACCACGACACCCTGATGACGCTCACGGCGGCGGTGCGGGACGGTGCATCCGATCCCGTCGTGGCCGCGTGGGCGTCCGATATCCTCGCATGGCAGGACAACCTGCTTCGGGAATTCGGGAAGTCCGAGCCCGGCGTCGTGTACGAGGTCCACGTGAAAATAACGCCCGCGTCCTGGGATGAAAGCTGCTTGTGTGCCACGTACGAGGGCGCCTTGTCCGCGATCCGGCACATGATCGGCGAATACGACGACATCTGCCCGGAGAATCCCGATTCCCGGTACCGCGTCGTCCGTCGGCACATCCTTACGGACGGCGAAGCCGCCGTGTGGGGCGGTGACACGGACTGCGGCGAAGCGGTGTTCCTGCCGGGGGTGAAGCTGTACCGGCTGGATATGTACGTCGAGGCCGGGGACCGGTGGAGTCAGGAGCGCGAATGCAATCACGAATGCATGGACTGCGATCAGGAGCATCAGATACTGTCCGCGGAATGCCGGGAGGTCGTATTCCCGACCGACGAGTTCCCGCACATCACGCCCGCACTGTGGACGGACCCCCGCACGGCGGTCAGACGGTACGCGGCGGTGTGGCAGTGGCCCGACTCCGACGGCAGTGCCTCCGGCTGCGCCGCCGAGCTGTACACGATCCCGCTGGACACTGACTACGTCCGCCTGCGGCGGTTTGAGACGGATGATTTTACGGATCATCAGCATATCGAGCCGCCCTTCATCGAGCCGGTCGACCCGTCGGTGTTGACGCCGGAGATGCGCGCGGACTACGAGGCTCTCGTGTCGTGCCTGAAAAAATGGGAGGAACCGCGATGATCAGACCTATCAACAAGGATATCCTGCTTCTGCGCCGCCCGTCCGTCCCCGCGACACGTGCAGACGTTCCGGTCGCCGACGACCTGCTGGACACGCTCCGCGAAAGCGCCGACCGCTGCGTCGGCATGGCGGCGAACATGATCGGCGTGTCCGTCCGCATCATCGTTTTCTCGGACGGCGGCACGCTGTGTGAGATGTTCAATCCCACGATCACCGACCGCGGCGGCGCGTTTGACACCGAGGAGGGCTGCCTGTCGCTCGACGGCACCCGCCCGACCAGGCGGTACCGCTCGATCGTGGTCACGTGGCAGGACAGGAAATTCAAGCTGCACAAGAAGATGTTCACCGGCTGGACGGCGCAGATCATCCAGCACGAGATCGACCATCTGGACGGGATCATTATCTGAACGCAAAGAGGCCTCCGATCGGTTTCCCGGTCGGAGGCCCTTTCGTTTACCTGTTCTTATCAGCCCTTGTCGAGCTGCCCCGGCAGGCGCAGCTTCTCCCGGTACGGGAACTGCTTGTCGAATTCATCGACGGCAGCCCTGTCCACGAGGTAGACCTCGGGTGTCGCGTACTCGCCGGTCACGCCGTCAAGGTACCCCGGCACAAGCTCCCTGCAGAGGAAGAACGACGCGTCCGCGCCCTCGGGCAGACCGTGGTAGCGGATGCCGAACTCCGACGCGTACCGGAATCCGGATTTACCGTAGAAGCCGATGTTGCCCTCGAAGCAGAGCGCGCCGCAGCCGGCTTCCTTCGCTTTCTCAAGCGAGTAGTCGAGCAGCGCTTTACCGTAGCCCTGACGCTTGAGGTCGTCAGCCACACAGATCGGTCCCATCGTCATGATGGGGACGTCCCGCCCGTCGTCGGCCTTGATGACCGCGCGGACGAAGATGTTCTGCCCAATGATGCGCCCGTTCTGCTCCATGACGAAGTCAAGCTCCTTCACGAAATCGGGGTGCGGACGCACGACGTGCATCAGGTAATGCTCGAGCGCGCCGGGACGGTACACGTTCCAGAAGCTCTCGCGGACGAGGTTTTCCACCTCTGCATAGTCGGCAGGGGTTTCGGGGCGGATGATATAGGTAAGGTCAGTATTTTTCATTTTTTATCCTCCTGAAATGGTTGACCGGGACCCGGGAGGCGGTGCGGTAGAAATTGTATTTGCGCCGGCCTCCCGGTCACAGAACAATCTCCGATGCGTTGTACTTGTTCAAAAAGCACTCTCCTGAAAATGTATTTGCGGTTGCCCGCTGATGGCATTATAACACGGATACGCCGGTCTGTCAAGCGTCTGCCGATTGAAAAAGGGCGCTTTTTTCGCCCGGTTTGCACATCCCGCCCTTTTTTCCATATACTGTATACGAAAACCCGGCGAGGACCGGGACACACAACGGAGGAAAGCAGCATGGAACACGAGGATATACCGGTGCCGGGGCGGGAGACCGCGTTTTTCGCCGCGGCCAATACGGAAAGGGGCTTTTTCAACGGATTTCCGGCGTTGTTCGGCGGCGGGACCGCGGACAGACTGTACGTCGTAAAGGGCGGTCCCGGCACGGGCAAGAGCCGTTTTATGCGGGATGCCGCGGATTATGCCGCGGCACGTATGTGGCGTGCGGTGTTCCTGTACTGCTCGTCGGATCCCGCGTCGCTGGACGGAGTCATCCTGCACGCGCCGGGCAGGCCCACGCTGGCTCTGATCGACGGCACGCCGCCGCACGCATGGGAACTGTCCCTGCCCGGCGTCAGGGAGGAGCTGATCGACCTCGGCGCGTTCTGGGACGCTGACGCGCTCCGGCGCAGCGCCGGCACGATCGACCGGCTGGCACAAGAAAAAGCGGCGGCATACCGCCGGGTCTACGGATACCTCGAGGCCTGCGGACAGGCGGACGACGTCTGCGGTAGCCTCGCGGAGCCGTTGGCGGACGGGGAAGTGCTGCGGGCGCGGGCGGAGCGCCTGATCCGGAGCAGCCTCCGCGGTGCGCGGCAGCCGGACACAGGGGCGAAGTACGCCGACCTCTCCCCGGGTGGAACGCCGCTGCCGCCGCTGTTCCGCAAGGCGTTCGGCATGACGGGCCTCTCCCGCCTCGATACGATCGACCGCGCGGCAGATCGGGTGCTGTGCGTCGGCGGCCGTTTCGGCCTCGGCAGCCGTTTTATACAGCTTCTGTATGAAAGCTCGGTCCGGCAGGGGCTGACCGTCACCGTCACCCGCTCTCCGCTGCATCCCGACCGCATGGACGGCATCCTGTGGCACGATACCGGTCTGTGCGTGCTGGACGACACGCCCGCCGGGTGTGCGCAGGGCTGTCAGGCACGCGTCATGGATCTGCGCCGCTGTGCGGACCGGGAGAGCTTACGCGGTCTGCGGGCGGAGCTGCGCGAGGCGGCGTCGCTGCGTGACAGCCTTCTGGACGCCGCGCTCCGCCGGTTCGGGGACGTCCGCAGGGCGCACTTCGCCCTTGAGACGGTCTATTCCGCCGCCATGGACTTTGCGGCTAAGGAGCGTTTCACGGAGGCGTTCTGCCGCCGGACGTTCTGACGCTGCTTCTCGCCCCCCCTCGTGCTTCGCCCGCATACAAAAAACGGAGCGCTTCCCGGAGGAAGCGCTCTTTTACGTTTTGCTTACTTCTCGAACTTGTCGGTGAGCTTGTACTGGATGCAGGGAGCGCCGTCCGGGATCGGGTAGCCGATGTCGTTGGGCGCGGCCCACTTGACGGCATTCTGAATGATGCGCTGCACGTAAGGGTTGTAGTAGGAGCGGCAGAATTCGTGACCGGGCTGGAAGTAGAACACCTTGCCCGCGCCGCGGTAGTAGCAGAGGCCGGAGCGGAAGATGAAGCCGTCCTCATACCACGAGCCGAAGACCAGCTCGTCCGGCTGCGGCACGTAGAAGGGCTCGCAGTACAGCTCCTCGAACAGCTCGAAGTGGTCGGGGATACCGGCGGCAATGGGGTGAGCGGGCAGCAGGTTCCAGACGATCTCGTTCTGATCGCGTCCCCACGACAGGTTGCCGTTGGTGCCGACCACCTGACGGAACACCTTGGAGTGATGGCCGGAGTGCAGGACGATGAGGCCCATCTTACCGGCATAAACGCGGGCGCGGATGCGCTCGACCAGTGCGTCGGGCACCTCGTGGTGCGCCATGTGGCCCCACCAGAGCAGAACGTCGGTGGAGTTCAGCACCTCGTCGGGCAGACCGTTGTCGGGATCGTCCAGCGCGGCCAACCGGACGTTCAGCGTGGGATCGGGATCAAGGAAGGACTTGATGCAGCCGTGGATGCCGATGGGGTAAATGGCTTTGCAGGCTTCCTCCTGACGTTCGTGACGGAACTCGTTCCAGATGGTGACATTCAGAATCTTTTCGGACATAGCAATATCTCCTTTTTCAATAATAATCGAGATCGTTCTGCGGCATCAGACGTCGATGACCATGCCGTCGTAGGCCGGCGTGATGCCGAGCGGGGCAAGGTAGGCCTTGAGCGTCTCATGATCGGTGTGCAGTGTGCGTGCCATATGGGAGGTGTAGTACTTCACGTCAGGCGCGAAGTAACCGTACTTGCGGAAGGTGGTCAGCATCAGCTCCAGCATCTCGAGGGTGTTATGCTCAAAGATGCGCCAGTCGTTGCGGGCGGTCTCGCCGCAGGTGCACTCCAGCACCATCGCGTTGAGCGGCAGCGTCTTGATGACGTTCCACGACACGGTGGGGATCCACGCGGAGTCGCAGCCGTAGTA
>JAKSPU010000080.1 GCA_024404505.1 Clostridia bacterium | reverse complement strand
AGCCCTTCTTTCAAGAAGGGCTTAAGCGGGGCGCGGGGCAGAGCCCCGCAAACGCGTCCTTGGGGCGCGGGGCAGAGCCCCGCAAACGCATCCTTGGGGCGCGGGGCAGAGCCCCGCACGTTCCTGATTATTTCTTAGCCAACACCGCAGCCTGCTGCATTTCCTTGGACTTGGCGGCGGTGCGGTTGACCTCGGAGGCTTCCTTGAAGGTAGGGACGGCGGCCTTCATGGCATTGCGCACGATCGGGGATTCGAGGTCGTCCTGCGAGTCCTCGACGGCCTTGCGGAGCAGGTCGAGCTTGGTGTCGACCTCGGCGCGGGTCAGAGGCTCGTCGGCTTCGACGAAGATCAGGTCGTTCGAGGTCTTGGAGAGGGTTGTGCTTGTATTGATGAGCAGTTCCTCGTACATCTTTTCGCCGGGCCGGAGACCGACCTCCTTGATCTCGATATCCTTGCCGGGTATGTAGCCGGACAGGTAGATGAGGTTCTCGGCGAGCGACCAGATCTTGACGGGCGCGCCCATGTCCAGCACGAACAGCTCGCCGGACTTGGCCATCGCGCCGGCCTGCATCACGAGCTGGCTGGCTTCGGGAATAGTCATGAAGTAACGGATGATGTCCTTGGACGTGACCGTGACGGGGCCGCCCTCCGCGATCTGATCCTGGAACAGCGGGATCACGGAGCCGTTGGAGCCGAGGACGTTGCCGAACCGGACGGCGGCGAAGGTCGTGGCGGAATCCTTGCGGCATTGGATGACCATTTCGCACATCCGCTTGGACGCACCCATGACGTTGGTCGGGTTGACGGCCTTGTCGGTGGAGACCAGCACAAAGCGCTCCACACCGTATTTTTCAGCCATGTTGGCGGTGTTGTAGGTGCCCAGCACGTTGTTCTTGATCGCCTCACAGCTGCTGTGCTCCATCAGCGGGACGTGCTTGTGCGCGGCGGCATGGAACACCACCTCGGGGCGGTAGTTGGCGAATACGCTCTCCAGACGGGCTACGTCGCGGACGGAGCCGATCTCGACCTCGAGATCGAGCGCCGCACCGTAGTCGCGGGACAGCTCCATCTGGATGTTGTAGGCATTGTTCTCGTAGATATCGAAAACGATCAGCTTTTTCGGATGGCACTTGGCGATCTGACGGCAGATCTCGGAGCCGATGGAACCGCCGCCGCCGGTGACCAGCACGACGCGGTCACGGTAGAAGGCGCGGGTCTCGTCGTTGTTGACCAACAGAGGATCGCGGCCCAAAAGACCGATATAGTCCTCGGCGGTCAGCCGGCGGATCATGCCCTTGAGGGACGGCGGATTGTACAACTCGGCCTTGTCGCCGGTCGGGAGGCTGTACAGCTTGACCTTGCATCCGGTCTGCGTGTACATCTCGTACAGCTCGTTCAGCTCGTCGGTAGAGAGCTTGGGCATGGCAAGGAAGATCTCCTGCACGGGCCAGGTCTTGATCTTTTCCACGATGTCGGATTCACCGTACACCTTGAGACCTCCGATCATGCCGCCGACCTTGGCAGGGTCGCGCTCGACGAAGCAGAAGGGATCGTAGTGAGACTGCGGATTGACCTTCAGCTCGTCTGCCAGCAGCGTGCCGACCTGACCGGCGCCGACGATGACGACGTTGATCTTGTTCTTGGTGTCAAGAGCCTCAAAGGCCTCGACCTCGCTCTCGTTGATCTTCCGGCAGAGCATCTGGTAGGCGAAGCGCATGGCCAGCGTAATGACGCAGAACAGCGCAACGACGCAGTAGGTGTTCCAGAAGCCGATGTGGATGCCCTCAAAGACGCGGTACAGGAGACGGTTCACGGCGAAGGCGATCGTGCCGCTGATACAGTCGGACAGCACCATGACGAAATAGGCGCGGATATTGGGGTAGCGCCACACGTTGAGATAAACCTTGCAGATCAGGCGGGCTGCCATCATGAGCACGAAGATGGACACGTAGCTGATCCATTTTTCACTCAGGTAGGACGAAATGGACCGGTAGTTGTACCGCGCGTTGAAGAAAACGCTCGTCATGACAATCAGCAGGAAAGCGATCGTATCTATGAAGAACAGGATCGGGCGGCGGTGCCGGTTGGCCCAACTCATGAAGGAACTGTTTTTGACACGCTCCCATCTGCGGAAGGAGCGGGCCATGGATTCCTTGCGCTTCATTTCATCGGCAGACATCTCGCTGCCGGTCGGATTCTGTACGGGTTGGTTCTGTTTCATTGAGCGACCTCCGATGTAGGACAGGATACGGCTTTCCCGAAACAGGCAGCGGCGGTGAGGCCGCAGGGGAAAGCGATGAGCAGAAGCGGGACCAGCACGAGCGCGGCTGACACGAGGTACCAGCCGGTCATGCGGAGCCGGAGCAAAAGCTGTACGCGGCGGGTCCCGGCGCGCGCCCACAGGACGCGCAGGAACGGGCAGCGGGCGCTGCCGGTCGGATCGAACACGGCATAGCCGAAGGCGGCCGGCGATCCGGAGAAGAGCAGGATCAGGAACGTCAGCCCAAGCGTGACAAGCACGGTCAGGATATACAGCAGCACGCGGACGGCGTCCGGCAGGAGCAGCCCGTCCCATGCTTTGAAGATGAATACGAGGACGCAGCCGATCGGGCAAAGCAGGATCTCGATCAGCCACAGCAGACGGCCGGCGGTCACCAGAAGGCAGTCCCGGTAGGCGCGGAGCGAGGAGAAGCACCACAGGCACGCGCGTACCGCGTCGCCTGCGGCGGCCCAGCCGCTCGCGTAAGCGGGGACATCCCCGGCGGGGGCGTCTGCCTCACGGGTGATCTCCGTCACGGTCATGCGGTAGACGGAGGCGGATATGGGCAGCCCGACCAGCAGGAGGAACGCCGATTGCAGCGCGATATGGACTCCGTACAGCACGGAGGACAGCGGCTCCTCAAAGAAGGCGGGCAGGAACAGGAGGCAGTCCAGCATCAGCAGCGGCCCGAGCGTCAGCACGACGGCGGTCAGGACCGCTAGCATCAGGCGCAGGCGCTGTTCCGGACGGAGAAGAAACGCACGAGTCCGGTCCATCAGGACGCGGACGCCGGGGAACCCGGCCGAGGCTTCTGTCATACCGGTCATTTTGAGATCAGGTGACCGCCGACCATGACGCGGTCGATGGACAGGTAGTCGCCGAGGATGAGCAGATCGGCACGTTTGCCGGGCTCAAGGGAACCGACCTCACGCTCAAGACCGACCTCGACGGCGGGCGCCATGGTCGCGGCGTAGACGGCATCCTCGAAGGAAACGCCGGCAAAGGAGCGGTAATTCTTCACGGCATTCCACAGCGACAGCGTGCTGCCGGCGATGGCACCGTCATGCGTGCGCGCCTTGCCGTCCTTGACGGTAACGGGCATCCCGGCGATGGTATACTCGCCGTCGGCGCAGCCGGTGGCCTCCATCGAGTCGGTGATCAGCACGAGCCGGTCCTTCTTCACGGTCCCGGCCAGTCTGACCATTTCGGGCGCGATATGGAAGCCGTCGCAGATCAACTCGCAGGAAACGCCGGGGGACAGCAGCGCGGCGCAGACCGCACCGCCCTCGCGGTGATGCAGCGGCAGCATGGCGTTGAAAAGATGGGTGGCGGCGGTGCAGCCGTGGGCGAATGCGTCCATGGCCTGCGCGTACGTCGCGGCTGTATGACCAAGCGATACGGTCGCACCCAGCGAGAGTGCCCGGCGCAGGAAAGCGCCGTCCGCGTCCAGCTCGAGAGCGGCGGAGACGTGACGGGCACCGTCGATCTCCGAGAGCAGCGACGCCAACTCGTCGGCGTCAAGCGGGAAGAGCAGTTCGGGTGCGTGCGCGCCGCGCTTGGCTACGTTGAGGTACCGCCCCTCGAGATGCGTGCCGGCGAAATGCGCCAGTCGGCCCTCGTAGGCGGGATCGCTTTCCAGCGCTCTGACCTCGTTGATGCGTCCGATGGCGGTATGCAGCGCGTCGAGCGGCGCGGACGCCAGCGTCGGCAGCAGGGTGGTGACGCCGGAGCGCAGATAACTCCCGGACATCTTTACCATCATGTCGGCGGACGCGGACGAGAAATCTCCGCCGGCGCGGCCGTGCGTATGCACGTCCACAAGGCCGGGGATGATCATGCGGCTGTCGACGTCCGTGACGTGATCCGCGGTGTCTCTCCACGCGGAGGGGCCGTCGGAGACGCCGGCGATGCGGCCGTCCCCGATCAGAAGGTCACCCGCGGAAAAGCTGCGGGAGGACGTGCGGTATATATTGGCATTGGATAACAGTAATGTCATGTGGATCGCCTTTCTCCCGGGCGGGATCGGACCGGCCCGGACGGTATGCATATACATACCCGTATACATTATAACAAATTTCCGGACGGATTGCAAGAGGTTTTGACAAGAATCCTGCGGAAATAATCGGCATACTGCCGCCTGCCCCGATAATTTTCCCGATCAGCCTTGACAAATCCCCGATAATGATATATAATAACTCCATCTATTGAAATATTCGGATCGGAAGATCAGAAAGGCAAAACAAATATGGGAAAAGAAAAAATGGTTGAGCAGATCACGTCGATGGACGTGGACTTTGCTCAGTGGTATACAGACGTAGTCCTGAAGGCCGAGCTGGTGGACTACTCCGGCGTGCGCGGCTGCATGGTCATCCGCCCCTACGGCTATGCGATCTGGGAGAACATCCAGAAGGACCTTGACGCCCGCTTCAAGGCGCTGGGCCACGAGAACGTGTATATGCCCATGTTCATCCCCGAGTCGCTGCTCCAGAAGGAGAAGGATCACGTCGAGGGCTTTGCACCGGAATGTGCCATCGTCACCATCGGCGGACAGAATCAGCTGGCAGAGCGCCTGATCGTGCGCCCCACCTCCGAGACGCTGTTCTGCGAGCATTTCAAGAGCATCATCCACTCCTACCGCGACCTGCCCAAGAAGTACAACCAGTGGTGCAGCGTCGTCCGCTGGGAAAAGACCACCCGTCCGTTCCTGCGCACCTCCGAGTTCCTCTGGCAGGAGGGCCACACCATGCACGAGACGGAGGACGAGGCCCGCACCGAGACGCAGCAGATGCTCGGTGTCTACGCCGACTTCTACCGTGACACGCTGGCCATCCCCGCCATCACCGGCCGCAAGACCGAGAAGGAAAAGTTCGCCGGCGCGGAGGAGACCTACACCATCGAGCCGATGATGCACAACGGCGTCGCTCTGCAGGGCGGCACCTCCCACTACTTCGGCACGGGCTTTGCCGAGGCCTTCGACATCACCTTCACCGGCCGCGACAATCAGGTGAAGTATCCGCACCAGACCTCGTGGGGTCTGTCCACGCGCTCCATCGGCGCGATCATTATGACCCACGGTGACGACAACGGCCTGATCCTGCCGCCCCGCATCGCGCCGATCCAGGTCGTGATCATCCCCGCCGCTCAACACAAGGAGGGCGTGCTTGAGGCAGCCAACGCACTCAAGGACAAGCTCGCCGGGAAGTTCCGCGTCAAGCTCGACGATTCCGAGAACAGCGCCGGCTGGAAGTTCAGCCAGTACGAGATGAAAGGCGTGCCCGTGCGTCTGGAGATCGGTCCGCGCGACATCGCTAACAATTCCTGCGTGCTGGTCAGCCGCGTGACCAGAGAGAAGAAGTTCGTCTCTCTCGACAACATCATGGACGAGGTGCAGGCGATGCTGGATCAGGTCCACAACGAGCTGCTCGCCCGCGCGCAGAAGAACCTCGAGGAAAAGACCTTCGAGGCACACAGCTACGAGGAGT
Organism: Clostridia bacterium; assembly: GCA_024404505.1. Taxonomy (GTDB): domain Bacteria; phylum Bacillota; class Clostridia; order Oscillospirales; family CAG-272; genus CAMEON01. Next base: position 6,692 of record JAKSPU010000080.1, on the reverse strand, counting down.
TCCTCGATATCGCCGCCAACCGCCCCGGCTACATCAAGGCTATGTGGTGCGGTGAGACCGGCTGCGAGGATAAGCTCAAGGACGTGACCGGCGGCGTGAAGTCCCGCTGCATCCCGTTCCATGAGGATCACATCTCCGATGTGTGCGTCTGCTGCGGCAAGCCCGCCAAGCACATGGTGGTCTGGGGACGGCAGTATTGAGCCGGACCGACCCGTGAAACAGGAAAAAGCTCCCGCCCGTCGGGAGCTTTTTCAGAATCCGTATGAATGAGTCCGAAAGGAGGTGATCCCCGTGAGAATGTCCGATCTGCGGCGGACGGCGTTTGACTTTATCCGCCGGGTGGACCCGGTCCTCTTTATCTGTACACTGGTGCTGACGGGGATCAGCCTGCTGACCATCTGGGGCGCGGTCGACAATTTCGGCGCACGGAAGCTGAAGATGCAGATCGCCATGGCGGTGCTGGGCATTATCATGACCTTCGTCGTCGCCAACCTCGACTACCACGTCATCCTCGACCGTCTGTCGCTCTTCATGCTGATCTTTTCCGTGGCCATCCTTGCGATCACGCTGGTTGCGGGCACCACGGGCGAGAACATCGAGACCTCCAACCGCTCGTGGCTGAACATCCCCATCGTGAACATAGCCATCCAGCCGTCTGAGTTCGTCAAGATCACGTTCATCTGCACCTTCGCGCAGCATCTGACCATGGTGAAGGACAGCATCAATTCCGTCCGCACGCTGCTCGGGCTGGCGCTGCACGCGGGCGTGATCGTAGGGCTGATCCTGTTGTCCGGCGACCTCGGCGTCGCGTTGGTCTATCTTGCCATGATCGCGATCCTGCTGTTCTGCGCCGGGCTGCATTGGGGCTGGTTTGCCGGGGCAGCCGGGGCGCTGCTGATCGGCTTCCCGTTCTTATGGAATCATCTGAACGCCTACCAGCAGGACCGCATCATCGTCGGCTTCAACCCGGAGCTTGACCCGCTCGACAAGGGCTGGCAGGCGCTGATGAGCCGGCAGTCCATCGAGAACGGCGGCTTCTTCGGCGTCGGGCTGCGCAGCGGCGGCAACTACGAGGACTTCGAGGCGTCGCACACGGACTTCATTTTCGCTACGGTATGCGAGAAATTCGGTTTTGTCGGCGGTCTGATCGTCATCATCACGATGGGCGTGATGGTCGCGCGGATCCTGTGGATCGGTCGTCAGGCAAGCCACGACAGCGGATTTTACATCTGCGTCGGCGTTGCGGCGGTGATGATCGCGCAGACCGTCGAGAATCTCGGTATGTGCCTCGCGGTGCTGCCCGTCGTCGGTCTGACCCTGCCGTTCGTCTCCTGCGGCGGATCTTCGCTCCTTGCGACGTTCATCCTCGTCGGCATGGTGCATTCCGTGTCGGCGCACAAGCCGGCAAGGCGGGTAGGGGAGTGAATAGTAAATAGTGAATAGTGAATAGTGAATAGGAAAGGGCTGTTGCTTCACGCAACAGCCCCTTTTATATGGTCATTGACCGGCAGCATCGTCGTTTTGCACGTCCAGCACGAACGCGCATCTCAATTCGGCAGATCCTCCCATGTACTCGTCGTCGAAGGAGTTGATCTCCACACAGTAGGTGCCGGGACGACCCTGCACGGCGTCATACACGCAGGAGAAGTCGGCGGAGCTGCCGTACCGTGTGCCGTCTATGCCATACACCTGTACACTCTTGACCTCCAGACCCTCGATGTGCAGTGAGATCGGTTCGCGGCTGCCGATCGACAGCACAGGCAGATACCCCTCCTCGTACAGGGATTCCGTGGCAAGGGTCTGCAGCTGCATGATTATCCCGCTGCTTGCGTCGCAGAACCAACTATAATCGGTATGCGGTTGGATGACCTTGTCGCCGATCCGGACGTCTGTCTTCTGAAGCGGCGCCCCTTTCCCGACAGCCAGACGTATGCCCTCGGTCATACATCCGGAATACGTGCCGTCGTTGTAGGGGACTTCCACGGTCAGAAAGTAGGCGCCGGTCCCGCCGTCGGGCTGCTGTGCGAGATACGCCGGGAGGAACGAGAAATCACTGCCGCTGGCTAGCATGCGGCTGCCGTCGACGGTATACAGCCGGACCGTGCCGGGCGTGTGCCCGTTGCGGATCAGGAATTGCAGCGCGGACACGTCCTCCGCGTCCGCGCGGATGGTCGGCAGGACGCTCTGATCGCTGTAGTTGACAACCGCGTCGGGGAGCCCGTCACCGCTGGCGCTGGTCGTGCCGTCCGTTGCCCACAGCAGCCCCTCGAGCGGCTTGGCGGTCTGATCCCGGTATACAAAGAGGTACGGCTCGTCTTTCATCGGGTCGGGCAGGGGTTTCGTTTCGCCCGCCGTATCGGTGTTTTCGCCCGACGAGACGATCAGCCGGATCAGGTAGGTGACGGTGGCCGTTTCGGTCTTTCCACCGACCGTGCGCCCGGCTTGTGTTTCCGAATAGCTGACAAGGTAGGTACCGGCAGGCAGCGTCGAAAAGCCCGACGGGGCGCCGGTGTACACGACGCCGTTTTCGTCTGCGACGCTGTACCTGTGTCCGTCGTCACAGACCCGATAGCTGCCGTCCCGCGTGCAGCACACGGCCGCGAGGGTCGACTCCTGTTGGCTCCACCACTTGTCCATCGGGTGGGATTGGAGGTCCTTTGATATCCATGTGCCGTTCCTGTCGTTATACATCGTGACGGACGTGAGCATCGGCGTCATGGCGACCGGCGGCGTATCGTAGCCATCGCAGGCCATCGTCATCAGATGGGTATTCACGGAGCCGCTCCACACGAGCAGCCGGATGCCCTCGGCATACTCGCCGGAGCCGGAATCGGTTTTGCGGGCGATATTCACGGTCACGTAGTACGTACCGGACTTGCCGCGCAGGGCGCCCGGCAGGAACGAAAAATCATGACCATTTGAGAGGTATTCGCCTTCGGCGTCCCAGAGGTTGACTTCTCCCGGCGTTTCACCGCCGCCGGAGAATTGCAGCTTCGCGGTATCCTCGGCGCGCAGCACGATGGTCGGCGGGTCGCTCATCGTCAGAAGCTCGCGGGACAGGCCATAGCCGTCCGCGTCGACGTATTTCCCGTCAGCGGCCTTCCCGCTGTACCACCACATGCCCTCCACCGCGTGCGCCGTCTGATCCCCGAACACGAAGGCGTAGGGCGCGTCCTCCGGGATGACCGGTGCGGACGTCCCCGCGATGCCGGGTCCGCCCGCGCCGCGTCCGGCGAGGACGATCCACACGACGACACCGAGCGCGACGACGAGTCCGATGGCGGCGGCGACCCAGCCGTTGGTGTTGATGCGGTCCCAGAGGGACGGCTTTTCGGCAGGCGTGTCCGGCAGCTCGGCTTCCGTGACGTAGACCTCCGGCAGCGCGTCCAGCGCAAGGAACAGAGGAAGTCCTTTTTCGGCGTTGCTCATACTCGGTACCCCCTTTCGTTCAGGTACGTCTGCAGCCTTTCACGGATGCGGCGCAGACGCAGGCTGACGGCGTTCTGCGTCAGCCCGTAGGCTTTGGCCATGGCGGACACGGCGTACCCGTGCCAGTACCGGCCCACGAACAGCTTTCGGTCGTCCGGCTCCAGCCCGACCACAAAATCCTTGATCAGGGCGGCGAGCGCCGGATCGTCCGCGCTCGTGTCCGGCATACACTCGGCCAGCTCCTCGAGGGGGACGGTGACGTCCGCGTTCCGCTTTCCGGCGTGGTTGTACTGCCAGCGGTTGATGGCGATGCGCCGCGTCAGCTTGCAGACGTATGCCCGGAGGGACTGCGGCCTCTGCGGCGGGATACTGTTCCACACGCCGAGCCACGTATCGTTGACGCATTCCTCGCTGTCGCTGCGGTCGTTCAGGATTCGCATGGCGAGTGACAGGCAGAGTGCGCCGTAGGCGCGCTGGGTTTCCCGGATCGCGGCTTCGTCGCGGGCAAAGTACAGCGCGATGATCTCATTGTCCTGCATAACGGCCTCCTTTATGCTTCGATGGGCGTCGCTTCAAAGGATGCCCTCACCTATTATGTCAGAATTTTGTGTACGCATCTTTCTCTGCGTGTGAAATTTTTTGAAAAAAACACCGGGACGCGTCGCGTCCCGGTATACGGCAATATGATCAGCGGCACTCGGCTCCTCCCCATTCGACCAGCACGAAGCCATCGCGTGCGGGGGCTGTCAGCTCCTGCGCGGGGATGTCGACCGGCGCATCCGTTCCATACCACGCCATGAAGACGCGGATGACCGTGTCCGGCGCGGGTGTGACGTCGAGGCGGGCGGTGTCGACGTAGGCGCTGGTCTGGAACGAGATCACGTTGTAGGCGTTGTCCTGCATCCGGGGCAGCCAATAGATGATCATTTCGTTCGTTTCCCGTGCCGTGAGGCCGAGCCGGGGCAGGGCGTCGGCGAGGAACGCGGCGGTGTCCTCCCCGCGGACGCAGAAGCCGGACGAGAAGCCGAACACGGTGTCCTGCATGCCCTCCCAGTAGAGGCAGTAGTATTCGCGTCCGTCCGGGAAGACCAGCGTGCCGTCCGGGTGCGCGGTAAAGCCGTGCCAGCCGTCCCGGCCGTGGTCGGGATAGGTGCAGGTCAGACGGCCGTCAAGATCGACGCGCACCGAGCAGACCGTCGGGACAGTCGGGTACAGGTAGATCACGGGCTTTTCTGTCGCAAAGCCCCGCTTGACAATGAGCGCGTCCACAGACGAGGGCTGCCCCTCCGCCTCAGGCGGGTCAACGGTGTCATAAGAGAACAGGAAAATATCGTCCCAATATACAGAGTCCAGATCCAAATCGACCTGTGTTTCATCCGTGATGCGCAGCAGAAGGTACATATCTTTGATGATATGCAGCAGATACCGTCCGTCCTCCATGATGCCGATCACCCAGCCCTCGCACCAACCGTCATCGGAGGTGTAACTCGTATCAAACGGCGAACTCTCGGGCAGCGTGGTCAGCTCGGGCAGCTCTTCGCGGACAATCGGGTACGGATCAATTCGTGGATCGACAATGATTGGCGTGCCGGGCAGCGTGGCCGTCTCGATCGGCACGGCGGTTTCGGTCATTTCCGCTTCCTGCGCGTCCGGCGACCCTATGATCAGCTGGATGCTCTCGCAGTATTCGCCACGCCTTGTGGCGGTCTCGCGGTAAATGCTGACGCCGACGTAGTACACGCCGGGCTTCCCGTCCAGGACCTCCGGCAGGTTGGAAAAATCATTCATGATTTCATCCTCGATCATGCGTCGATCGGTGTCCCACAGCCACACGCTGCCGACGCGCTCGCCGGTGCGGCAGATAAACTGCAGCCCCGCCGCGTCCCCCCCGGCGCGCAGGCGGATGACAGGCGGGTCATCCGAGTCGGTCAGCTCAAAGGGAAGTCCGAAACCATCGGCCTGATACTCGTGTTCCCGACCGATATTTCCGTGTTCCCAGAATATTCCCTCCATCGGAATGGCGACCTGATCCTCAAACACGAAGGCGTAGGGCGCGTCCTCCGGGATGACCGGTGCGGACGTCCCCGCCACGCCCGGTCCGCCCGCGCCGCGTCCGGCGAGGACGATCAGCACGACGACGCCGAACGCGACAACAAGCCCGATGGCCGCGGCGACCCAGCCGTTGGTGTTGATTCGGTCCCAGAACGAGGGGCCCTTTTCCTTGGCGGCGGATGTGCTTCCGACCTCGGGCAGCGCGGCGTCGCACACGTAGGCTTCGCGCACGTCCGACAGGGCGGCGCACAGAGTCATGACCTGATCGGTACTCATATCCGGTACCTCCTTTCCGTCAGCAGGGCGCGCAGCTTGTCACGCGTCCGCTTGATACGCAGATTCACCGCGTTGGCTGTCATCCCGTAGGCGGCAGCCAGCCGGTCCGGGGTGTAGCCGTACCAGTAGCGGCCCATGAACAGGCGGCGTTCGGTATCGTCGAGGCCGTCCAGAAACTCGTCAAGCAGATCGGGAAGGCCGTCCGGCAGCGTGCCGCCGTCAGGCAGACAATCCTCCAGCTCGTCCAGCGCGGCGGAGAACCCGCCGTCCCGCTTTTTGCGTCCGCGCGCTTTCAGCCTGTCCAGCGACAGGTTGCGCGTGATGCGGGTGACGTATGCCGCGAGGGAGTGCGGCCTCTGCGGCGGGATGCTGTTCCATGTCCGCAGCCACGTATCGTTGACGCACTCCTCGCCGTCCTCGCGGCTGCCGAGGATACGCTCGGCCAGCGCGAGGCACAGCTTTCCGTAAGCCTGCTCGGTTTCCCGGATCGCGCGCTCGTCGCGCGCAAAGTACAGTGTGATGATCTCCTCGTCCTTCATGAGGTCCTCCTTCCCGCCGGGGTGCTTGTTGCCTTCATCTATTATGACGACTTTTTTGGACGTCGTATGTCATTTCGTGTAAAAATATTGTAAAATGTTTGTCGGCGGACTTTGTTGCCGGTCGGATGCCGTTGTGCTGACCCGGCGGTGTGTCCTCGGGCCTCCGGCGCTCGGGGGCCCACCTCCCGACACCCTCCCGTGCGCGGGGAATAGAGGAAGACCGGCGCTCTGCCGCCGGAAGCCGGGCGTTTCCGCATCGCCAGATGTTCTGTTAAACTTTTTTCCCCCACCCCCCTGACCCCCCGCCCGGCGGGCGGGGGGAATATCTATCTTATTTTATAGCAGGGAGAAGGGAGCGGCAATGCCGCTCCCTTCTCCCTGCACCCTCATCCTGCG
>JAKSPU010000008.1 GCA_024404505.1 Clostridia bacterium | reverse complement strand
TTGCCCATAAAGTTCTTGGGATTCTCAAGGACTTCTTTCAAGAAGTCCTTGAGCGAGGTCCGGGGCAGAGCCCCGGAAATGTACCATATAATATATATGTTATTTATGATACTTTGTCCCCTTGTCGATCTGGTAGCAGCGGTAGACCGCTTCGTAGAGGATGACGCGCATGAGCTGGTGGGGGAAGGTCAGATCGGAGACGGACAGACGCAGCTTGGCGGCGGCCTTGACTGACGGGTCAAGCCCGAACGAGGAGCCGATGATGAAGCACAGGCTGTCCGACGCGTTGCAGACCGCCTCCAGCTTTTTCGTCAGTTCGGGCGACGACAGCTTCACGCCCTCCACGCAGAGCGCCACCGGATAGGCGCGCGGCGGTACGGCGGCAAGGATCGCCTTGGCCTCGTTGGCCAGCGCGGTTTTGATCTCGCTCTCGGACGGATCGTCCGGCAGGCGGGATTCCTTCAGCTCGACCTCCTCGACCCGGCACATCCCCGACAGACGCTTGCGGTACTCGGCGACCGCCTCCCGCAGGTAGGATTCCTTGAGGGAGCCGACGGTGATGAAACGGACGGATGGCGGCATCACGGCACGGTCACCTCCTCCGACACGGAAACCGGCAGCGGCGTTTTCGGGATCGGGGCCGCCGCCTCGCCGATCAGCATGGTGACGTCCGCGGGAGAAGCGACCCGCAGATCAACGCCCGTCCCGGCCAGCACGGACGCAGTCTCGTCGTAGGCCAGATCGGGATAGTTGTTCTGCTCGGACAGGTGAGCCAGCAGGATATGCCGGGTCCCCTTCTCTGCCAGCTCGGCGGCGAAATCCGCCGCGTCGCGGTTGGACAGATGACCGTGATCCGACCGGATGCGGAGCTTGAGATCGTAGGGGTACGGCCCGCTGAACAGCATCTCCACGTCGTGATTCGATTCCAGCACGACGGATTCGCAGCCGGTCAGGTTTTCCCTAACCTCCCTCGATACGTGGCCGATGTCGGTCGCGTACCCGATGCGGGTGCCGTCGGACAGCTCAAAGCAGTAGCCGACCGACGCGCGGCTGTCGTGCGGCGTCGGGAAGGCGCTGACCTTCACGTCACCGACCGTGATCGAGTAGTGCGGATCGTTGTACAGCTGCAGACAGGCGCACAGCGCCTCCGGCGGATTGCGTTTGTAGATCAGCGCGGATTGATACAGCATATGGACGGGGATCGGATATTTTTTGGCCAGCACCTCGAGCGACGCGACATGATCGTGATGGTCGTGCGTGACGAGGATCGCGTTGAGCGAATCCGGCGTGACACCGATCGAGCCGAGTGACGCGATCAGTGTTTTGGCACATTTGCCCGCGTCGATCAGGATACGGGCGTGAGGGGTCTCAAGATACGCGGCGTTGCCGGTCGAGCCGGAGTACAGCGTACAGAATCGGTATGGGAGCATGGAAGACTGCCTTTCTGCGGTTGATCGTTTGCCGTGAATCCGTGAAGCCGTAAACCGGACAGCGGATCACATGAAGTAATGCTCAAGATTGTCGACCCAGACGAACAGGTACATGGCCTCGGCCAGAAATACGAAAATGAACGGGATGAGCAGGTACAGCAGCCAGCGGGACTTATCCTGCCGTGCCTTGTTGTCGTCCACGAACGCCTGCTTCTTCTCGTCGGACCAATCGTCCGGCAGCATATCCACCGTGACGTTCTTGTTGATGAAGGCGCGGTTGTAGATCAGGTACCCCACCAGCAGACCGGCGAAGCTGACCATGTAGACGATCATGACCGCGAAGCCCCAGCCGCGGGCCAGCACACCCTGATCCACCAGCGCGTTGACGCTGAAGTAGATCAGAAGCAGCAGGAACGTCAAACCGACGATAATGAGGACGCGTTTGCGGGCCTCTTTCTTTTTGGCCTCGGGGGTGTCCTGCTTCCACGATTCGGGAGTTTTGACAGAGGGGAATTTCATGGCGTTTCTCCTTATAAGATCCGGGCGGCGCCCACGGGTCTGACCCGCAAGTCCACAGCCGCGCCGCGACCGAAGACGGTGTCCATCGCGGACACGAAATCATCCACGGCGTTGGCATACACCCACGCCTGAATGGTACCGGCAAAGCCGCCTCCGTGGACTCGGAAGGCTGCCAGCTTGTCGGAAAGCAGGTTTTCGCAGATGGACAGCGCGAGGGACAGGCCCTGCTCGGCGACGTTCTTGGTGGTATAGACGTTCTGCAGGTAGCAGAAGGAGGACCGGCCGGAGGACACGACGCCGTCAAAGAAGCGGGACAGTGCCTCCTCGCGGGCAGCCGCGTCGGCGGCGCTGCAGGCGTCCATCAGAGCCTCGCTCTGCCGGAGGACACGGTCGTTCTCCATGAAGAAGTGCATGGCACGCAGAACGGCACGGTCGCCGAAGCGCTCGCGCAGGGTGGGAAGAGCGTTCGCAAAGTCCGCCATATCGACGTCGCGCAGCACCTCCTTGCCGAAGGCAGCCGCAACAGCCTTCATCTCGACGGGCACGGACGCGTAGTCGTCGGTCAGGTCGGCGTGGTTTCCGCCGGTGTCAACGATGCAGAGATGGTAACCTGCGGCGGTCATGTCGAACGGAATGGGCGTGATGACGGGCTTGGAGGGATCCTTGAAGTCGATGGCGACGATGCCGCCGACGGCGCAGGCGACCTGATCCATGAGTCCGCAGGGCTTGCCAAAGAATACGTTCTCGGCGTACTGCGAGATCATGGCAACTGACACCTCGTCGACCTTGCCATCATTGTAAAGATGCGACAGAATGGTGCCTACCATGTCCTCAAACGCGGCTGACGAGGATAGTCCGCTGCCCTTCAGGACGTCGGACACGACACAGGCGTCAAAGCCGCCGACCGCGTACCCTTCCTTTTTGAAGCCGGCGCAGACACCGGCGATCAGGGACGCGGAGGTGCCTTTTTTACTGTCGTCAGGCTTGGTATAGGCAGCAGTATCCACGACGTCCTCGCCGAAGCCGGCAGAAGACAGACGGATGACGCCGTCGGCGCGGGGCGCGGCGATGCCGAGCATATCGAGGGAAATGGAGCAGGCGACGACGCGGCCGTGGTTATGATCGGTATGGTTGCCGGACAGCTCCGAGCGTCCGGAGACGGTGAACAGCGCAGCGTCGCGGTCGGCGCCGTAGGTTTCGGCGAAGGTATCGCAGAGGGCGAGGCAGCGGGCGCGCTGCGCGGCGGCGCCGCCCTTGCCGCCGAGGGCCTCCAGCACGGCGTCGAGTCTGCCGTCGGCGAGGGCGGCACGCAGAGCGGACAGCGGGAGCAGCGGCGCATTTACGAGCTTGATTTCAGATGCGTTCATAGGTCGGATTCCTTTCATATATAAAGGTGTTATTGTCATGATCGCGGGTACCCGTGTATTATAGCACATTTGGCGACGTGATGCAATGGGGAAAACCGCTTTTTCATTTTTTGTTCAGGTAGTTATCCGCGTATTCGTAAAGCTCCTCCTGCGTGACGGACGCTGTGAGGCGAGCTTCACATTCGTCAAGCACAGCCGCTCCGCAGCCTGCCGGGTCATTCTTCAGGAGCATATCCAGCTCGTTCAGCACGGCGGCGGTCTTCGTCAGGCCGAGTTTTCCGACGGCAGCAGCCAGCGGACGCACGGCGCGGACACCATTCTCCTCCAGCCAGCCGGGAAGTCCGTCGCCCATGATAACGGCAAGGCCTGTGACGGCACAGGCAACTGTCTTCATACGGGCGGGCGCCTTATGCGCGCCGCGCAGATCGGCGCATAGAAACGTATAAGCGACCGCTCCGTCTACGCCGGGAAAGGCGTCCGGGGTCATCAGGCCGTCCAGCACGCGGGACAGCGGCGCGTCCGCCGGCTCGGTCGAAGCAAGGACCGAGCCGATCAGCTTCTCCCACGGGCGCTGACGGTCAAGCATCGCCATGACGCCGCCCATCCGGTCGGCGTAAGCCGCGGTCACACGGGTGCGCATCAGGTCAGCGTCGCCGTCCCCCGCGATCCCGAGGCAAAAGCGCAGGCGGAACAGGTATGTCCACAACGCGTCACGTCCGTAAAGGCCGGCACATTCGAGGCGGATCACATCGTCCTCCGGCAGATCGGCATCCGGGCGGAGCAGATCTTCCGACGCGGCGGCAAAGGCATCGGGATCGCGGCGGTACAGCTCTCCGGCGGAGGCGTACAGCACCGCCAGCGGAGGCAGATCACCGGGATCGTCCGCGGATGGGTAACGTTGACGGAAGGCACAATCGGCGATGAGGCCGATCAGCGCGTGCGCGGTTTCGTTTTCTTTGCCGTCTTTCATCAGCGCTTCTTTTCGACGGTCAGCCGTCCGTCGTCCATGTGGAAGATGCGGTCGGCGCGGTTGGCGATGGACATATCGTGCGTGACCATGACCAGCGTCTGACCGACCATGGCCTTGGTCTCCAGCAAGAGGTCCAACACCTCGTCGGCGTTCTGACGGTCGAGGTTGCCCGTGGGCTCGTCCGCGAACAGGATATGCGGCATATTGATCATGGCACGGGCGATGGCGACGCGCTGCTGCTGGCCGCCGGACAGCTCGCTCGGCAGGTGATGCAGACGGTCCGCGATGCCGAGCGCGCTGACCAGCTTCTTGAGCGTCTCCTCGTAGTGCTGGTCAGCCTTGCGGCACATCATGGTCGGGATCAGGATGTTCTCGAGCGCCGTGAACTGCGGAATCAGGTTGTGGCTCTGGAACACCATGCCGAGGAACTCCCCGCGGAAACGGCCCAGCTCGTCCTCGTCCAGCTGTGTGATGTCCTGTCCGCGGATGACGATGCTGCCCGCGTTGGGGCGGTCAAGGCCGGCCAGAAGGTGCAGAAGCGTACTTTTGCCGGAGCCGGACGGTCCGACGATGGCAACGAACTCCCCTTCCCTGACCTTGAGGTCGACGCGGTTGACCGCGGAAATGATCTCATCCGACTGCTCGTACTGCTTGACGAGGTCGTGCGCCTCAAGGATGACGCGCTCACGGTCAAGCCCCGCCTCGGCGGAACGGATCGCGGCGTCCTTATCAAAATCGTTTATGACTTCTCCGTACTTATCAAACATGATTGACTCCTTTCGGGCTCAATAATCCCGGCGCTGGATGTACGATTGCCGCCGGATCAGGCGGTACGGGATCTCGCAGGACATGAATCCGCAGATCACGCTGACGGCGATGCAGGCAAGGAGCGCGGGCAGGGACAGGCGGTAGTCGTAGCTGACAGCCTCCGTGATATGCAGCTTGGGCAGCATCACGGTCACGACGGCATACACCAGCCAGTTGCACAGGCAGGCCAGCGCGACGGTGACGAGGAAGGCCAGCCCCGACAGGATACCGCCGGTCTGACGGTATATCTTCGGCAGCGTGCCGCCCGGCGCACCGAGCGCGTGGAGCAGGTCGAACTCGCCGCGGCGCTTGCGGTAGAACATGATCTGCGAGAACAGCCATACCAGCGGGGAGATCAGGAGCAGCAGCGCTCCGAGTGTGACCGCCAATCCGGCGCCGTTGCGCTCGCTCATGATGCGGGCGCGGAAGAAATTGCCGGTCCGGTTGACCTGCCAATCGCCCATTTCGGTGACCGCGCGGCGGATCTTGCCGTCGGCGGCGCGGACGACCTCGTCCGGCGTATCGTTCTCCATGTAAACGCGGAAGGTATTGCGGACGGCGGCTTCACCCGTCAGCTCACGGTATACGTCGAAGCTGACGCCGAAGGTGATGTTGTATTCGGAGGGGAAATCGTGCAGGACGGCGCAGACCGTGAATTCGCGGTACTCGAACTCCCCCTTTTCGATCTGCTCGCGCAGCAGCTGCTGCGGATGTGTCACGAGGCTCGGGCTGATCGCGCCGCGGAAGCGGATCCATTTGGCGGCGGTAACCTTGTCCCCCACCTCAAAGTGGAAGGCTGTCACGTTGTAGCAGTCCTCCGTCATGATGACGGCGTTCGGATTCGTCAGGACCTCATACGGGTCGCCCTCGACCGTGCAGAGTCCGTTTTCGATCAGCATATCCAGCCACGCCTTGTCGACGGCGGTATACTCGTAGTCGCGGATGGCTATGGTGTACCCCTCGCTCCCGCGCTCGTTGGAGACGGTGATATGCTCCCCGGCGCCGCCGGCGGTCTGTCCGGGCTTGAGCAGCAGGTGGGAATTGTACCAGCCGCCCGTCTGCGCCGCCTTCCACCAGACGTAATCCACGCCTTCGACGGCGTTGACTTCCGGCAGAAAATAATCGGCGTCGGTGCGGAGGACGTCCAGCTCCTCGTCGGAGAGATTCAAGCCGGCGTACTCGCCTTTTTCGTCCCACGAGTATCCGGCGTCGTAAGTAACGGTGTACTCATATGCAGGGCGCTCGCCGAGATCGCGGGTCATGCCGGCGATGTACAGTCCGGACACGAACATGGCGGCAAACAGCACGGCCGACAGGAGCAAGCGGATGTAATACCGGCGCATACGCCACATGGTCGCCAGCTCGTAGCGGCTCGGGAAGGAGGCGTCGAAGAGGCGCATGGAGCGCCGGGGGGAGGTCACGAGGCCCGCGTTGTCCTTAGCCGTGAGCAGCCGGAGCGGCGGCTGCTTGGACAGCCGCTTCATCGGGATGCCGACAGCCAGCAGCGCGACGGCTATGCACATCAGCGGGACGGTGATGCCCGTCCGGACGGTGAACGAAAGGTCCACGCCGCGCGGGATATACAAAAGGGCGGTGATCCCCAGGCCGAGCAGCCCTGCGGGGATAAAGGTCAGCGCGGAGATCGCCAGCATCTCGCCCGCGGCGGTGCCGTACAGCATCGGGAAATCCGCGCCGCAGGTCATGTAGATGCCGTAGCTGAACTTGAAGTGGTCGAGACGGATGATGTACAGGATCACGATGACGGCGAGTCCGAGCAGCAGCCAGCCGAGACAGATGCCCCAGAAGGCGGCGAGCAGCGGACCGCGGTAGGTGCTGTCGTACTCGTAAAGCGGCGAGGTGTTGATCGCCCAGCCCTTGATGCCGCGCTTGTTCAGCATATTGACCGTGTGGTTATACGCGTGGGAGGGGTCGAGGCCCTCCAGCGCCTTGATGCGGAAGGTGTAGGAGCCGTCCGCTTCCTGACGCACGGTGATCGTGTCGAACCTGTCGTCGGCTGTGTCCAGCTCGATCTTGAAGTCGTTGTTCATGGTCGTCATCTGCTCGTTGTCGAGCCCGACGATCTCGAAGTGGTAGTCATAGCTGTCACGGATCTGTGCTCGGCGGGACGCAAGGTCCGCGTCCGCAGTCAGCGACAGAGTCCAGAAGCCGGTCTGCACGAGCAGGATGGCGATGAAAAAGCTGGCGTACTCCTTCCGGCCCCACGTTACGGTGCGGAAGGCGCTGCGGAGATTTCTCCGCCGGAATGCGGCGGACAGAGCCTGTGCTGTCGTGGAGAAAGCGCGTTTCACTTTCTCCCATCTCGGGTGACGTGTCACTGACGGACGGCGCATGAGATCACCTCTTGCCTGTTTCGTTCGGTACGCGTTCCGGCCGGAACGCATACTCATCTATTTTAATTATAACACGCAAGTGTGAAATTTCCGTGTTTTTCGGTGCAAAAAATGTACACAAAGTTACACGGCTATTTTTGGCAATAATGGATATCTGCTGCCGGGGAGATAAGCACACCGACCTGCCCCGGATGAAATTGTGAAAAAGGAATCCTGCATTTTTTCAAAAACCTCTTGCAATTTGACAGGAAAAGGTGTAAAATATATACTGGTCGGGAAGTGGATTTCATGTCAATGTGCCGCACCGGCCCCGTGTATCGTTTCATTTTATCGTATATAAAAGGAGAACACCCCATGAACCCCACCAACAATCGTTTCGTTCTTGATTGGATCAGCGACATGGCCGCTATGACCAAGCCCGACAACATCGTCTGGATCGACGGCAGCGAGGAGCAGGCGCAGGGACTGCGCGAGCAGGCTCTCTCCACCGGCGAGATCATCAAGCTGAATCAGGAGAAGCTCCCCGGCTGCTACCTGCACCGCACCGTCCATAACGACGTCGCGCGCGTCGAGGGCCGCACCTTCATCTGCACCTCCACCAAGGAGGGCGCGGGCAACATCAACAACTGGATGGATCCCGTCGAGTGCAAGGAAAAGCTGACCCGTCTGTACACCGGCTCCATGAAGGGCCGCACCATGTACGTCATTCCCTACTCCATGTCCATCGTCGGCTCCCCCTTCGCCAAGTACGGCATCGAGCTGACCGACTCCATCTACGTCGTTCTCAACATGGAGATCATGACCCGCGTCGGCTACGACGTGCTGGACGCGCTCGGCGATTCCGCCGACTTCATCAAGGGTCTGCACTCCAAGGCTGACCTTGATGAGAGCAACCGCTATATCATCCACTTCCCCGAGGAGAACACCATCTGGTCCATCAACTCCAACTACGGCGGCAACGTCCTTCTCGGCAAGAAGTGCTTCGCTCTGCGTATCGCCTCCTTCCTCGGCCGCAAGGAGGGCTGGATGGCCGAGCATATGCTCATCCTCGGCGTCACCTACCCGAACGGTGAGAAGAAGTACGTCACCGCTGCTTTCCCGTCTGCCTGCGGCAAGACCAACCTTGCCATGCTGATCCCGCCCGAGGTCTACCAGAAGCAGGGCTACAAGGTCGAGTGCGTCGGCGACGATATCGCATGGCTGCGCGTCGGCGAGGACGGCAGATTGTGGGCCGTCAACCCCGAGAACGGCTTCTTCGGCGTCGCCCCCGGCACCAACGAGAAGTCCAACCCCAACGCGCTGCACACCTGCATGAAGGACACCATCTTCACCAACGTCTGCCTCAACACCGACACGAACACTGTCTGGTGGGAGGGCCTTGACAAGAACCCGCCTGAGCACGCCATCAACTGGAAGGGCGAGCCGTGGGACTACCGGAAGTACGACAAGGCCGACAAGGTCAACACCTCCGGCGCACATCCCAACAGCCGCTTCACCGCGAAGGCCGTCAACTGCCCGTGCCTGTCTCCCGCCTACTATGATCCGCAGGGCGTGCCCGTGGACGCCGTCATCTTCGGCGGCCGCCGCGCCCGTACCGCTCCGCTGGTGTACCAGTCCACGAGCTGGCAGAACGGTGCGTTCGTCGGCTCCATCATGGCCTCCGAGACCACGGCTGCCGCTGCCGGTGCCGTCGGTGTGGTCCGCCGCGACCCGATGGCTATGCGTCCCTTCGTCGGCTACAACATGGGCGACTACTGGGCTCACTGGCTGACCATGGGCACCAAGATCCCGCACCCGCCCAAGATCTTCCACGTCAACTGGTTCCGTACCGACGCCGAGGGCAACTTCATCTGGCCCGGCTTCGGTGACAATATGAGAGTCGTGCTGTGGATCCTCGCCCGCTGCGCCGGAACGGTCGACGCGGACATCACGCCCATCGGCTATATCCCCAAGGCAGAGGACATCTGCATCGACGGTCTCGACGGTGTCACGCTTGACACTGTCAAGGATCTGCTGACCGTCGATACCGCCGCATGGCTCGAGGACGTCGAGAACATCAAGGCCTTCTACGCGCAGGTCGGTGACCACGTGCCGCAGGCTATGTACGATGAGTTGGCCGCTCTGGAGGCCCGCCTCAAGGCTGCCAAGTAATTTTTTAAATCGTTTTCTGCGGGGGAAGGCTGTCAGGCCTTCCCCTTTGCCCCCTTTCCGGAAGGAGATACATAATGAAAAGAATGATCTGCCTGTCTGCCGTACTGTTGGCTGTCCTGCTGGCGGTCAGCCTCTGCGGCTGCGGCGATGAGGGCGCGGCGCCCACGGGCACCTCGGTGTCCGATGAGGTGCCGTCCGAAACGGCTGCCGAGCCGCTGACGCTGCCCGACGAGATCACGGAAGCGCCGAGCGACGAGTTGACCGAGGCCCCGGCTCTGCCGGACACCGAGCCTGACACCGAGCCCGAAACCGACGTTCCGGCGGATAATGAGATCCTGCTCGGCGAGCTGCTGGACGAGCTGCGTCCGGACGAGGGCTTCCGTGCCCGCACGGACGGTGCGCTGCGCATCGACGTCAGCGTATTCGGCGTTGTCATCAACACGGAGCTGCCCGTCGTCAACGATCTCCGTGCGGGTGAGGGCGGTCTGTCGTGGACTTCCTCCCTGCCGCTGATCGGAGAGTACGGCGTCGTGCTTACCGACGGGACGATGTACCTGCGGGACAGCACACAGAAGCGGCAATTCGACCTTATGCCGGAAGCGGAAACCGGCGCCGGCGGCGAGCAGGTCGAGCCTGCGGAGTCGGAAACCCCGTTCCCGTTTGACCCGGACGAGCTGCGGCAGCGGGTCGGCGAATTGTACGATCAGGCTGTCGACGCGGTGTGGGACATCCCGGTCAGGCTGTCCGAGGATCACCGGTACACGGTCCGTTTGTCGGAGTGGGCATCCGCGCTCACCGACAGGCTGCGGGATGCGGTCGGCAGGCTGCCGTCCGGCGGCGATCCCTCCGGCAGCGGTGAAGCGGCTCTGCCGCTCGATCCGCAGTCCCTGCTCAGGTGGCTTGACACAGTCGCCGCCGATCAGGACGCGGTACTTGAGCTGGAAGCCGACCCGCAGGCAGAGGACGCGGTCCTCGAGGTCCGGCTGGATTGTCCCGTGTCCGTGGAATCGCTGCTGACCTTCGCCGCTCTGAAGCCCGGTCAGGGTACGGGTACGGAAACCGCGCAGCTGCCGGATGATATCAGCCGCCTTTTGAATTCTGCCGTCAGCGACGCGCGTCTTTCATTGACCTTCACGCTCGGCACCGGCACGCAGGAAATCCTGCCGCCCGAAGACGCGGACGCTTACGTCCCGACCGAATGGTCGCAGCTGCTTCCCGCGCAGCCGGGAGAGGCGGAATCGACGATAGAAACGGAATGACGGTCTTTTTTGCGGGGCTCTGCCCCACGCCCCGCTTAAGCCCTTCTTGAAAGAAGGGCTTAAGGCATCACCGCACAATGCACGGCTGACGCCTTGACGGCACATCTGCTTGCATAAATTCCGTCATATTTTACAAAATTCCTTCGTGCGGGAGTCACCGCACGAAGGAATTTTGTTTCATCTGACGAAATTTCTGGCAGCGCATCTGTACCGTCATCATTGTGCGGTAATGCCTTAAGAATCCCAAGTACTTTTATACAGGGTAATAATTTACCAAGGTTGAGTTTACGCTGAAAGAGAAAGGTGGGTGCCCATGTGGGCACTCGCCTTTTTTGAAACGCAGTCGCAGGGCCCCCCTATCCCCCGAAGATACTTTGGGTATAACTTCATCGTTTTCCTGTGCAATCTGATGATTTTTCGTCAAAGCACTTGCAATTTACTCCATCATATAGTATAATGGAGTAAATGGCGCGGCAGCGTCAAACGGAGCAGCCGTTCCGCCTTCCCGCCAAAAACTGTAAGGAGAATCATCATGAAAATCGTATCCCGTGCTTTGGCCATCCTCATGTCTCTGTGCATGATCCTTGGCTCCGCCGCACTGTTCGGCGTCAGCGCCGAGGACGAGCCCGTCGATCTCGACAACGATCCCGGCTCCCTGACCTACAAGGTATCCGATGACGGTCAGTACGTCGTCATTTCCTACACCGTGGGCGGTGAGACCAAGTCCTATACCGTTCCCAATCAGAACAACTACACGAGCGGCGGTTACTACTGCGTAGACGATCTCGGCCGCCCCATGTACACCTCCGAGGAGGTCGGCAACTACGGCTCCACCGGTGAGCGGTACGTCGGTCTGTTCTACTTCCTGTGGCAGGGTGAGCACGGCGACAGCGGCGTCTTCGACCTGCAGAAGATCATCGACGATCTCGGCACCGAAAAGGGCGGCGACGTGTCCGGCTCCAAGCGGTACGGTGCCGTCGGACAGATGCACTGGTTCGCAGAGCCCCTGTACGGCTACTACTACGCGAACGATGAGTGGGTCCACCGGAAGCACATGGAGCTGCTCACCTACGCCAATATCGACTTCCTGTATTTCGACGTGACCAACGGCTACTACTACCTCAATAACGCCCTTCAGGTCATGAAGGCCTGCCACGAGCTGAACGAGCAGGGCTTCGACGCCCCGCAGGTCGTGTTCTACACGCACACCAACTCCGGCGGCGTGATCCGCGATCTGTATAATCAGATCTACTCCAAGAATATGTACCCGGACACCTGGTTCCTCGTGAACGGCAAGCCCGTCATCATCGGCGAGTACGCGGACAACATCAACGATTTCTTCACCATCAAGCTTGAGCAGTGGCCCAACGAGGCTGACAAGAAAAACAGCTGGCCTTGGATGGACTGGACGTGGCCCCAGAGAGTCTTCCCGGACACCGACGGTGCCGGCAGCGCCATGAGCATTTCCATCGCGCAGCACTCCGGTAACTGCATCTTCTCCTCCTCCTCCCTGTACGGCTACACCAACAACCGCGGACGCAGCTTCACCTACGTTCCCTCCAATCCCAAGCGCACCTCCATTCCGGGCAAGGTATTCAAGGAGTGCTGGCAGGCCGCGCAGGATGATCCCACCATCACCTATCAGGGTCTGAACTTCCAGGATCAGTGGAACTGGCTGATGCAGAACGACATCACCTACGCGCTGGTCACCGGCTGGAACGAGTGGGTCGCTCAGCGTCAGCCTACCGACAGCAATCAGGCTGTCTTCGTTGATACCGCCTCCATGGAGTACTCCCGCGACGCGGAAATGATGCGCGGCGGCTACTTCGACAACTACTACATCCAGCTCGCCTACAATGTCCAGAAGTACAAGGGCACCGCGCCCGTCGTGGTGCAGGACAGCCGCAAGGCCATTGACGTAAACGGCAGCTTCGACCAGTGGGATTCCGTGCAGATCACCTACAAGGATTGGCAGGGCGATACCACCGAGCGCAACGCTACCGGTTTCGGCCGTCAGAAGTACACCAACGACACCGGAAACAACGACATCATTGCCGCCAAGGTGACCTCCGACACCAAGAACGTTTACTTCTACGTTGAGACCGCCGAGGACATCACCGCCCCCGATACCAACGGTGACTCCTCCTGGATGCAGCTGTTCGTCAACTCCGACAACGCCGCTACCGGCTGGTACGGCTTCGACTACATCGTCAACTTCCTCGCCGACAGCGCAAGCAAGACCACGGTCGGCAAGTACATCGGCTCTGATAATCAGTATGATTTCGCCATCGCCGGCAAGGTCGATTACAAGATTGAGGGCAACAAGATGATGATCGCCGTGCCGCAGTCCATGCTCGGCATCGAGGAGAATCATTACCGCGAGCTGTGCCTGCAGTTCAAGTGGGCCGATTCTGATTCCATCTACACCACGATGGAGCAGTTCTATGAGGACGGCGACTGCGCTCCCCTCGGACGCATGAACTTCGTGTATCAGAACTACATCCCCGGCACTCCGGTCGAGTATCCCGAGTTCGCCACCGAGGCTCCCACCGAGGCCCCGACAGAGGCTCCCACGGCAGCTCCGACCGAAGCTCCCACCGAAGCAGACTCCGATATTACGCCCGAATCCGACACCGAAGCCGACGACAGCGGCTGCAGCTCCGTCCTTCTGTCCGGTGCCGTGCTGGCGGCAGTTATCTGCGGAGCCGTGCTGTCCCTCAAGAGAAAGCATTGATCCAGCCATGGTCGTATCGTTTCCCGCACAGGACGTCCGGGGCGAGCGGCTGATCTACGGGCATCTGCAGGCAGACGTGCATTGTTCGTCTGCCCTGCCCGCCGATGGCAATGATATTGACAATGGCAAAGAAGGCGGCACGCCGGGCGCGAGCCCGGACGTGCCGCCCGTTGTCTATCTCGGCTGGCCGCTGTATCTGTCCCCTATCGAGTACCGCCTTCTCGTCACGCTGCTCCGCGCCGCTTCGGATGCCGATATACCGGACGCCGGATGGGTTTCCCCCGCCGGGCTCGGCGCCGCGCTCGCCTGTCCCGACTCGCCCTTTATCGGGCGGCGCGACGGGATCCCCGAGGGGCAGGTCGCGGTCCACGTGCTGCGGATCAACCGCAAGGCCGCCGCGATCGGCGGACGCAGGCTGATCGTCAGCCGCAAGGGCATGGGCTACCGGATCAATCCGTATATGTAAAGGGCGCTTTTACGGGACTCTGCCCCGCGCCCCGCCTGAAAGACGAAGTCTTTCAGGATCTTATGCCCTTCTTGAAAGAAGAGCCTAAGAATCCCAAGAACAAAAAAATAAAAGGACCGACCGCCAATGGCCCAGCCGCATAAGGATGTTTTTTGCCAAAGCAAAACCAGCCGAAAAGGGAATTGATTTTTCTCTTCGGCTGGTTTTCCGTTTTATTTATAATAGGCAGCAAAGTTTACTCTTCGGTATTATTTTCTTCTGATTCATGGATTTTTTCCTCGACGATATCGATTATTTCCCCTTTCCAGTTATCGCTCATCATCGCTTGGGCAAATGGTTCAAAATTCGGATTGTCACTATGCTCAACCGTATATTTTATTTGAATCTGTTGGATCAAAGACCATACCAAAGCCAAGATAACAATTCCAAACGCAATATAGCTGCATGTTTGATTTTCAATTCCGATAATTGCCAAAACAGCTGCAATCAAAAGTAAAGGGATTTTCCGAAGAAAATTCATCAGGAAACCAACAAGGAACAGTTTTGGATTATACTTATTATTCATTTTATATTTTCCTTTCATCCTCGAAACTTGTCTTCACCTTTAACGAGCATCGGATTTTGCCGTACAAAATCCACATTCCGAAAACATCCTTATGCACCCGCAGCAAAAGCGGTAAGTCCTTTTTTTCTGCCGGAGTTATTTGTCCAGCCCCGATTTTCTCATTTTGATCTTGAGCCGCACGGAGGACAACTCCGCGGTCAGATCGGTGATCTGCTTCACCAGCTTCGCGGCCTCCTCCTCAAGATCGTTCTTGTTGGAGCCGTGGGACGGATGCCGCTGAGCATAGACCGTCTTGCCGAGCTTGGTATACAGATCCTCCCGCTTGCGTTTCATCGCCGATTCCTTGATCCGCATGGCGGCGATATCCTTGGCCTCGGTCAGTTCCCTTTTTACGCCGTCCCAGACGACGGTCCCTACGGACTTCTTTTCCTCCGCAGGCTTATCGGTAGTTTCAGAAGCTGTTTTCTTATCCGTTTTTTCCGCCATTTCAATCCTCCAGATCGATCTCGGCCACAACTGCGTAGTGGTCGGAATAGTACTGCCCGTTTACGGGGATGTCCTCGACGACGTAGGACGACTTGCAGAGGCCGTCCGTGAAGATGTAGTCGATCTTGGGCCCGTTCGGGAGCTTGCCGAACGCATGGAAGGTCGTGCCGAGCCCCGCGGTGCAATCCACCGCACCGTGCGGCGCACGGTCCTTGAGTGCCTCGGTTATGAGCTTGATCTCGGGTGTCTCGGGCGTCGCGTTGAAGTCGCCGGTCAGGACGAACCGCTCGGGATAGGTCGAGATCAGCTGCACCAGCTCCATCGAGCCGAGGTAACGAGCCTGCCTGCCCTCGTGGTCGAGGTGCGTGTTGATGAAGCGGAACGGTGTATCCAGCGCGTTATGCTTGAGCAGTACGGTGGTCAGCATCCGGGGACAGGGTGACTGATCACCCGTGAAGCGGGAGCCGGGCACGCGGGGTGTGGGCGACAGCCACAGATTGTCAAGCGAGATCATCTCGACGTCGTCGGTGCGGTAGGCGAGCAGCATGGATTCACCGTGATAATCGCGGCCCCGTCCGCAGCCCTGTACGGTATAACCGGGGATGCGGTCGCGCAGCCACGCGCGCATCTCGTCGGTGACCTCCTGGAAGCCGATCACGTCGGGCTTCTCCTGCTCGATCACCTCGACCACGCGGTGGGCGCGGTTGAAGAACATATTGATGCCGTCACAGCCGGCGGCGACGCGGATGTTGAAGGTCATGAATTTCAAGGACCGGGACATGGTATCCTCCTTTTCGGGAGACCGCCGCGCGGCTTCCCTTCTTTTTCTTACAATGTAATTATTATACCATCATCGCCGGAAAAAGTCAAGACGTATCCCGCTCCCGGACAACAAAAAGCCCCCGCACGGAGCGGGGACTTTTTGTATCGGGCTACGATCGGTATCAGTTCTCGTCGGAGTAGACGATCTCCTCTGCAGCCTCAGCGAGCTCGGCGGGAGCAGCCTCCTCAGCGGCCTTGGCCTCCTCGAGCAGAGCGCGGATGGAGAGGGAAACCTTCTGGTTCTCGGAGTCGATGTCGATGATCTTGGCATCCACGACCTGACCGATCTCCAGCACGTCGGCGGGCTTGCCGATCTTGTGGTCAGCGATCTGGGAAATGTGGATCAGACCGTCCACACCGTCGACGATGGCAGCGAACGCGCCGAAGGGCACGAGGCTGACGATCTTGACAGACGCGACATCACCCACGGCATACTGATGCGTGAAGATGTACCAGGGGTTGGTAGCCTCGGTCTTGTAGCCGAGAGAAATGCGCTTCTTCTCGATGTTGAAGCTCTTGACGAAGACGGTGATCTCATCGCCGATGGCAACGACCTCGGCAGGATTCTTGATGTGCTTCCAGGAAAGCTCGGAGCAGTGGACCATGCCGTCCACGCCGCCGAGATCAACGAAGGCACCGTAGCTGGTCATGCTCTTGACCGTACCGGTATAGATCTTGCCTTCCTCGATGGTGTCCCAGAACTCCTTCTCGCGGGCGCGGCGCTCGTCGCGCTGCACAAGGCGGATGGAGCCCTTGGCCTTCTTGCCCTCAATCTCAAGGATCCGCAGGGTCACGGTCTGGCCGACCAGCGCGGAAAGATCGCCGTCTCTCGGGACGCCGGAATGTGCGGCGGGAATGAAGACCTGGTTGTCAAGCACCAGCGCCACAACGCCGCCCTTGTTGACAGAAATGATCTTGCCCTCGAGGTTCTCGTGGTTCTCGTACGCTGCCTCGATCGTCTTCCAGTTCTTATCGGAATCGACGCGCTTCTTGGAGAGTTCAGCGAAACCTTCGACATCGCTGACACGGATCACGAAAGCCTCCACCTCATCTCCGATTTTGAACATCTCATTCAACTTCGCTGCAGGATCATCGGTGATCTGGTCCTTCTTGATGACGCCGGTCACTTTAGTGCCGAGGTCAAGCTGGATCTCGCCGTCGTTGATCGCCGTCACGGTTCCCACCAAGGTATCTCCTGTCTTTATGGTCTTGAGAGACTCTTCGAGCATCTCAGCGAAGTTTTCGTTCAGTACCTGTTCGCTCATTTTGTTCGCAACCTCCTCTATTATATCGCGGGGCGTCGATGCGCCTGCCACGATCCCTGCTTTTCGGCAGGATGACGGAATCGTATTGGGCAATTCGTCGGCCCGCTCGACCCACACGGTGTCAGCACAAATGCTTTTACATATCGAATAGAGCTTGGCAGAATTGGAACTGTGTCTGCCTCCGATGACGATGATGATGTCACATTTGCGTGCGAGAAGAGCGGCTTCTTTTTGCCGAAATTCCGTAACATTACATATTGTATCAAAAATGTATGAATTGGTCAAGAGTAATTTAAGAATTTTTTTTGACTTTTCATATTCATCTGTCTTCTGAGTGGTCTGTGCGACCATGATGACAGACATATCCGCCCATTTTTCGACGGTTTCCGGCGTCAGCAGCGCCTCCAGCTCACCGGCGTTCGAGAAGACGTGCTTCTCCCCCTTGAAGCGGCTGAGGAAGCCGACGACCTCCGGATGGTCCGCCGTACCCAGCACGAGCAGGACACGGTCCGGTCTGCCCGTTTCGCGGATCGACCGCTCGTTCAGCAAGGACTGCTCCCGGCAGATGTCGTGGATCTTCTTGACGAAGAAGCAGGTGCAGTCGATGCCGGAGAAGAAAGGATTGCGGGCTGCGCAATCCGCCAGCAGGGCCTCGGTCTCCTCCGTCATGCCGTGAGCGCGGACGTACACCCTGACAGGTGCCTGCCCGGAGGCCTCGGCACAGAGCACGGGCAGGTCCTCCGCAGAGGTGACCTCCACGCCGGCGTCCTTCAGACGGCAGGTGTAGGTCTCGTTGTGGATCAGCTGGCCGAGCGTAAAGATGCGTTCGCCCGGTGCGCGGTCGGCGATCGCGGCCTCAACGGCCTTGGTGGCGCGTCCGACGCCGAAGCAGAAGCCGGCGTTCTTGGCGACGATCACCGCGCGGTCCCCGCGGCGGTACTCGGTCCAGCCCTCTTCGGCTGTGATGCCGTTCTGAAGGAAATCATTCATGATGCTCGTCCCCCAGCGCGCAGACCTTCTCATACAGCAGTGCCGCGACGCGGTTGTACTCGCCCGGAGCCTCGGGGTCATAGCCGAGCTCCTCGGGCATGATCGGCTTGCCGATGATGATGTCCTTGCGGCGGAACGCCTTGACGGTGTTGTCCTTGACCTTGATGTACACGGGCAGCACCGGCACGCCGCCCTTGAGCGCCATCATGGCACAGCCGGATCTGATCGGAGTCGTGCGCGGGTCCTCGCCGTTGTAGCGGTGGCCCTGCGGGAACATACCGACCGGGGTGCCGGTCCGCAGCATCCGGATGGTGCTTTTGATCGCGCCGATGTCCACGCCCTGTCTGTCGACGGGGTAGGCGCCCAATTTGCTGATCAGACCGCGCAGGAGAGGTATTTTGAACAGTTCTTTCTTCGCCATGAAGTGGGGCTGCTGCTGCTTCAGGGCAGCGCAGAGGAAGATGGGGTCCCGCCACGTCAGGTGATTGCAGATAACGAGGTAGGAGCCGTCGCCCCGGCGGGGCTCGTTCTCACGCCCGTGGAAATGCAGATTGTGGAAGAAGCATACGGGGAAGTACACGATCGCCCGGAAAATGGTATACAGAACGCCGCGGGCGTTCTTTTTGTTCAGCGCGCGGCGCTCCTCGGCGGAAGGGACCGCCGGCACCTGCGGAGCCTCCGGGCGGCTCACAGCGTCATCCCCTTCCCGCGGAGCGTCGTCTCCACGATGGAAATGATGGCGTCCACGGACTGCCCGAAATCGAGGTCGGAATTGTCCAGCACCACGGCGTCGGCTGCGGGCACGCAGGGCGCGATCTCGCGCTCACGGTCCTGTGCGTCGCGCGCGATCATATCGGCCAGCACGGTCTCATAATCGGCGGGCATCCCCTTCTCTGCCAGCTCCTTGACGCGCCGGAGGGCGCGGGCCTCGTTGGAGGCGGTCATGAAGATCTTGACGGGGGCGTCGGGCAGGATGACGGTGCCGATATCGCGGCCGTCCATGATGACGGAATTCTCGCGTGCGATCTTTTTCTGGGTCTCCAGCAGGAAAGCGCGGACGGCGGGGACCTTGCCCACGGCGGACGCGTACATGGAGATCTCGTTCTCGCGGATGCGGTCGCCGAGATTCTCGCCGTTCAGGTATACGTTCTGGACGCCGTTCTCGTAGCGGACCTCCACGGAGCATTCGCCGAGCAGCGGCACGACGTTTTCGATGTCGTCAAGGCTGATCCCGCGGGACCGGGCAAAGAAGCCGACGGTGCGGTACAGCGCGCCGGTATCGACGTACACGATGCCGAGACGCTTGGCCGTCGCCTTGGACAGCGAGGATTTACCTGCTCCGCTGGGGCCGTCAACTGCGATCTGGATATGGGACATGACGAGTACCTCTCTTTTGATTACTTGTTGCACTTGGTGTGCGGGACGTATCCGGCGAGGAGCAGCTCCTCCTCGGTGCCGTACCAATAGCGCACGTTCTTTTCAGAGATGCTGGCGATATCGGAACAGCCGGGCGTATGATACTTGCCGGAATTGAAATTCAGCACGAAGGTCACGGGCTTGTCGATGTAGCCGCCGGTGCCGTCAGCCTCGTTCTTGCCCGTCTTGTAGTCGATCTTCACGCCGGGCTGGACGTTGTAGCAGAACACACAGTACTCCACGGCCTCGCCGTTGTCCTCAACGGACTTCGCCTCCATCAGCACGCCCGCGGCGACGAGGTTGTTCCCCTCGAAGATGGGCGTGACGCGGTACAGGACGTGGCCGTTGGTTTCAAGGACGTAGTCGGCGACCATGTTCTCAAACGGGATCATGCCGTCGGCGTTCATGTAGCGGGTGCCGGTGATCAGGTTCTTCTTGTTGTCGTTCTCACCGGTCAGCTGGTGGCCGATCAGGTGACTGCGGTTGTAGAGCGCCTCCTGCTCCACGAAGGAGTAATAATTCTGGACCCAGCCGGTCGGATAGACCTTGGAGATGTCTCCGCGCTCGTCGGTCGGCATCAGATCCTTGCCGACGCAGGCAAAGCAGGTCGTGCAGCGTCCGAGGCTGTCGAGGTCGCCGTAGGTCTCAAAGGATTTCGGGACCATGTCGGCTTCCGTAAAGAACGGTACGTTGTCGTTGACAACGGCGAACGGCACGTCGGAGAACGGAGGGATCGCGGCAAGGTCGAAGCCGGCAGGCTGCGTCCCGGCCTCGGTCGGTGCCTCGGTCGGTGCCTCAGTGGGTGTGTTCGAGGGCGCATCGGTCGCGGGCGACGTGCCGGGGACGTCAGGCGCCGAGGTGGGCGCCTCGGTGATGACGGGCAGACCGCCCTGCGTGTCGTTGCCGGGCAGATCGCCGGACGGGAGGTCAAGACCGCCGCCGGCCAGCAGGACGATCAGCAGGATGCCCACGATCACGACAGCCGCGATGATGAGGAGTGTTTTCTTGTTTTTCAGATCGATATTCATATTTTTTCTCCTTACGTCAGGTTGGATTCGGCTTCCGGAGCGGGGCGGGTATAGCGGACCAGCGTGATGCGGCTGTGCGACGCCCCGGAGAACTCGTCGAGCGGGGTCATGGTCCAGCCGGTCAGGTCAAGGTCGAGGCGTTTGTCGGCGGGATACAGGCGGTTCCAGAAGAATACGTACACCTCGTCGACGTCATCGGCGAACGAGGCGAGCGCCGCGTTCTCGACGAAGCAGAAATCGTCGGGGCCGGCGGCGTACAAAAAGTCCTCGCGTACCTCGGACCCCTCCGGCAGCCCCTTGGTGAACAGGCCGGCGGTGTAACGGTTCATCAGCAGGCGTCTGCTCCCGACAAGGTCGGTCAGGCGGTCGATGAGAATGCGGTCACGGCTCTGACGGCGGCGGTTGAACAGCATACCGAAGCGGTCGTCAAGCGTCAGGATCACCTTCATGCGAAAGATCCTCCTCAAAAAATATTATCCTGAATATTATATCATATTCCGCCGCGTTTGTAAAGAGGTTGCGTTTTCTTTTTGTACATCATTTTTCTTGACAAACGAATGGATTTATGGTATGATATATAATTAGGATTATATCGCGTACCGCGCACGTGCCGCACGCGTGCTGCACATGTGAACTCGAATACTGACCGCAGAAAGGGACCTTACCCATGGATCATTCCCGCGCCAAACGATTCCTGTGCCTGATGCTTGCCCTGATCACCCTGACCGTGACGCCGGTCCTCCTGCTGTCCTCCTGCCGAGGCGGGACGGAAGACCCCGCCGATACCGTGTCCGGTCCGACCTACGAGGAGGACACGGGCGAGCCGCCGCTGCCCGGCGGCTGGGAGGACTATGCCGGTGTCATCATCTCCGCCGTGTACGGCACGGGCGCCAAAGGCACCGATGCCGCGCTCTCTCACGGCTTTATCCAACTCTTCAACGTCACCGATCACGATATTTCCCTGTCCGGTGCCTCGCTCTACCTGCGGAACGGCGCCGAAGACGTCTATGCCGAGCGCTTCTTCCCTGAGGGTGCCCTTATTCCCGCGGGAGGATACTACCTCGTGCGGGCAATGTCCCCGGAGGGGTATGACCCCGACACCTCCGTCATCCGGCTGGACTATTACGATCTCGGCTGGAACGTCTTGATCGACAACAAGCAGTGGGCGCTGCTGCTCGCGCCGTCCGGTCTGACCCCCGACGGCTCCGCCGACCCGCTGACTCTGCCCGCTGTGGCCGTGCTGGTATCCGACGACGACGCCGTCACCTGCAATCGGACCGTGGACAGCCTGTCCAAGAGCAAAATGGCGGTCAAGACCGACCTGTACTCCACAGGCGGCTACCACGTCGCGGATCTTTCCCGCACCGCGGCGGCCGATCTCGCCGATCTCTGCCCCCGGACGAGCGACGGACGGGTCAACACGGTCGGCACGCCCCGTCTGCTCGAGGTCGCCTTCTCGCACAAGGCCGGCGTTTATGACGAGGCTATCGACCTCGTGCTGACCGCGCCGGAGGGCATGACCATCCACTACACGATCGACGGCTCCGATCCCCGCGACAGCCTGTCCAGCCGGACGTTCACGTCCGCCGTGACGCTCACGGATTCCACCGCCGAGCCCTGGGGCACGGCAATCAAATCCTGGGACCGTTACGCCGGGAACGGCGCGAAGCCGGACCAAAAAACGCTGCCCGGCGGATACGTGGTCAAGGCATACGCCGAGGGGAACGGACAGGAGACCGCCGTTTTCACCCATTCCTACTTCATCGGTGCGGCTTTCGCCGGCTACAAGAGCCTGATCGTGTCCCTTTCGATACCCGTCGGCGAAATGCTGGGCAAGGACGGCTTCTACTCCAACTACGACCCCTACGACGATCTGACCGCGACGCGCCCCCGCGGACTCGCGGTCATGGAGGTGTTCGACAAGGACGGCACCCGCGTCGGCAACTCCGCAGTGGAGCTGGCCGTGTCCGGCAACGGCTCCAGCGGACATTATATGAAGTCCCTGCGCGTGTACTACAAGGCCTCCAACAACAAGGACGGAGACCTTGAGAGCGACCTCAACTTCAACCTGTTCGACGGACACTGTACCGATTGGGAGGGCCACGACATCACGTCCTTCTCCCGTCTGATCCTGCGGAATTCCGGCAACGACAACGGCGAATCCTACCTGCGCGACGCCTATATGCAGCGTGCCTGCGCCGGTCTCGAGGTGGACACGCTGGCTGCCATGCCGGCCCTCGTGTTCGTCAACGGCGACTTCTGGGGTGCCTACAACGTGCGCGAGCGGTACAGCCCGGAGTACGTCGAGGCACATTATGGCGTGAACAAGGACAACGTCACGCTGCTGGAGAACGACTACGCCTACGTCCACACCGATTGCAATATGCCCTTTGTGGTCGCCTCCGGCGAGGAGGGCGATCAGGACGACTTCAATGATCTCGTCACCTACATCAAGAAGCACAAGATGAGCGTCGCGTCGAACTACAAGTACGTCTGCGACAGGCTCGACATCGACTCCTTTATTGATATGTACGCCTGCCGCCTGTTCTGGAACGCCCGCGATTGGCCCGAAAACAACATCAAGATCTGGAAAAACAAAAATCCGGACGATCCGTCCGGCGTCGACACCAAGTGGCACTTCACGCTGCTCGACATGGACATGGGACTCAGCCTGTACGACTTTACGCAGGCGGACGATTCCATCACCGACCTCGCGTTCAACCGCAACTCCGTGGTCGCCAACATCGCCGTGGCCCTGCTCCAGAACAAGGACTTTGAGAAGCGGCTCGCTGCGCGCTGCTACGAGCTGAACACGGAGCATTTCACCGTGCAGAACAACAACGCCGCGCTCTCCCCGCTGCGGTCGCAGTGGTCTAAGCTCATAAAGCTGCAGGAGGCGCGCTGGCCCGGCGACGGCGCCGACACGGATACGTGGGCCGACGTCATGAAGGATGTGACGCAGTTCATCCAGCAGCGCAACAAGCGCTTCACGAAAATCGTGACCCGGGAGTTCGGGTACTCCGAGGCGGAGCTGAAAAAGTTCGTCGAGGAATACCGCTGACAGCCGCTGTCAAACGTAATCACGCAGAAGAAAGGAGTCTTGCTTATGGATCGGAAGCTCTTGCTGTACCTGTCCTACGACGGGCGGGACTTCTGCGGCTTTCAGGCACAGCCCGACAAGCCGAACGTACAAATGGAACTGAACAGAGCCGCCGAGGAGCTGTTCGGCTTCCCCTGCGACGTCACGGGATGCAGCCGCACGGACAGCGGCGTCCACGCGAAGATGTTCTGTGCGACGGTCGCAAAGCAGGGAGAACCCGGACTTGTGACGCACGTCTCCCCCGACCGGGTGCCGCGCGCCATGTGCGTCCGGCTGCCGGACAGCATCTCGGTCTATAACGCCATGTGGGTCCCCGCGGACTTCCACCCGCGGTATGACGTCGTCTCCAAGGAGTATATCTACCGCATCCTCGTGTCGCAGCAGCGCGATCCCTTTGAGATCGGGCGGGCGTGGCACTTCCCTTTCCCGCTGCTTTCCGACGGTGTGGCGCGCATGGACCGCGCCGCCCGTCACATGATTGGCACGCGCGACTTTTCCGCCTGCATGGCTGCCGGCTCCAAGATCAAGGACCCGACAAGGCACGTCATGGAGTCCGGGGTCACGCGGGACGGCGACGTCGTGACGTTCCGCATCCGGGCGGACGGCTTCCTGTACAACATGGTCCGCATCATAGCCGGCACGCTGGCCGTCGTCGGGACCGGGCGCATCGACCCCGATTCCATCCCGGACCTCCTCGACAGCCTTGACCGCACCCGGATGGGCCGTACCGCGCCCCCCGAGGGGCTTTACCTCAACCGGGTCTTCTACGACGACAGCGGGATCCCCGGCTGGCACGGAGGTGACGGCAATGGCTGACGACCGTGACCGCGTGACCTTCTCCGAGCGGATATCCGGCTGGGGGCGGAGCATCGCCAGCCGCCTGCGGACGTGGGCCGGCAGACTCCCGCTGCCGGAGGACGGGGCCGAGCCGATCGACCTGTCCGCGCCGTCCATCCCCTACTACACCAACCTGTCCAGGCGTTTCTCGCTGGCTTCGCTGCTCCTGTTCCTCCTGACCTTCGTGTTCGTCGTGGTCGCGCTGATCAGCAGCCGCAGTACGCTGACCTACGCCAACCTGTACTACCTTGTCAAGGATATCAACGCGTCGGCGCTGACCGTGCAGGCGCAGGCGGACCGCATGGAGTACCCCGTTTCCGTATCCACGCCCGCGTTCACGCGCTACCGCGGCGGACTCGTGTCCGTCGGCTCCGAGGAGGTGTCGGTGCTGAGCAGCTCCGGCAAGCAGACGCTGTCCGTCAACGTGTCCTACGGCACGCCGGCCGTTGCTGCCTCCGATAAGTATTTCATCACCTACGGGCGCGGGGAATGTTCCTTCTCCGTGTTCAACGCGTTCTCGCAGATCCGGAACGAAACGACGGAGTTCCCCGTATACGGCGCTGCCGTTGCGGACGACGGCTCATTCGCCATCCTGACCCGCTCCAAGCTGTACACCTCCGAGGCGCTGTTCTACGACAAGGACATGAACAAGGTCGCGGACTACCACCTGAACGGCTACGTCACCTTCCTTTCGCTGAATCCGTCCGGGACCAACGCCGTGCTGACGTCCGTGGAGGACGTGGACGGGCAGTGGGTCTCCACCGTCGTGCTGATCCGGTTGTCCGGGCGCATCACCGCCGAGACCGTCTCCGTGAAGGGCGCATTTGCCGGTGTCTGCGGCTTCATGGCCGACGACCGCGCCGCCGTCGTATACACGGACCGCCTGCAGGTACTCCGGACCGACGGCACTGTCATCGCGGACGAGGTCATTTCGGACCGCGACATCACGCTGTGCGCCGTCGCCGACGGGCGTACGGCCCTCGTCACAGAGGACTCGCGCAGCGTGCCTGCCCGTCAGGTCCTCGTCTACGACAAAAACGGCAGATCCGTGTATAAGGCTGACCTTGATATTCAGGCCGAACCGACCTCCGCGTCGTTCGGCGGCAATATGCTTTTCATCCGCGCCGGCGCGTCCCTGTATCGCCTGTCCGCGGACGGGACCGAGCTGTCCCGCGCTCCCATCAACCGCGAAGCGGTCGCCGTGCTGCCGTCCTCCGACGGCTCCGTGCTGATCTGCGGCACCGCGTTCGCAACCAGACTCGACGCCAAGGAATTCCCCGCGTCCTGATACAAAAGTAAGGAGTATTTCATGATCCAGATCATCGATATCGTACTGTTGGTCCTGTTCGCCGCCATCCTGTTCAAGAACTGGTACACCGGTTTTCTCAAATCCGTGCTGTCCGTTGTCCGGCTCGTGCTGACCATCGCGGTCTGCGCGCTGTTCGGCAGATCGGTCGGCGCGTGGCTGGAGGAAAAGTACATCCACTCCATCGTTTACGAAAAGGTCAACGCCACGCTTTCCAATCTCGGCGCGCAGGCCTCCGACAGCGTGCAGCAATTTTTGACACGCGCCAAGGAGAATTACGGCATCCTCGCAGAGGAGGATCCGGTCAGGTCCGACGTTGCCCGCCAGACCGTGGATTCGCTTGTGGACACCTACTCCGAATCCATCTCTCGCTCCATATCCGGCGTCATGTCGGCCGTCGCGGGCTACGTGCTGGTGTTCCTCATCACCTTCATCCTCCTGTCGATCGCCATGTGGATCCTCTGCAAGATCGTCGAGCTGCCGATCCTCCGCCGCTTCGACAAGACGCTGGGCCTTGCGCTCGGCGCCGTCATCGGTCTTTTGGTCGTGTGTCTCGTATCCACGATCGCCTACGGCTTCTACTACGCGACGGGCGACCTGACCGTCTACGAGTCCTCGTTCCTGTTCCGCGGCCTGTATAACCTGCATCTGTTCGAGTATATCTACAGTCTCGTCTTCTGACGAGGCTCCCGCACCGTCACTTTTTTCCGCAAAACCTCTTGCATCCTGCGGAGAATTGGTATATAATAAGCGTCAGTTTTCAATTTATTACACATATCAGGAGAGTATCACATGAAGCTCGGTATCGTCGGACTTCCCAACGTAGGCAAGTCCACTCTGTTCAACGCGCTGACCAACGCCGGCGCCGCCTCCGCCAACTTCCCCTTCTGCACCATCGACCCCAACGTGGGCATGGTCCCCGTCCCCGACAAGCGGCTGGACAAGCTGGCCGAGATGTACAACCCCGAAAAGTACACGCCCGCCGTCATCGAGTTCGTCGACATCGCGGGTCTTGTCCGCGGCGCCTCCAAGGGCGAGGGCCTCGGCAACAAGTTCCTGTCCCACATCCGTGAGGTGGACGCCATCCTGCACGTCGTCCGCTGCTTTGAGGACGGCAACATCGTCCACGTCGACGGCACCGTTGACCCCGTGCGCGACGTGGATACCATCAACATGGAGCTGATCCTCGCCGACATGGAGCTGGTCGATAAGCGTCTCGCTTCCCTCCAGAAGCTGTACAAGAACGGCGACAAGTCGCTCGCGACCGCCGTCTCCGCTTTTGAGAAGGTCTCTGCCGCGTTGAACGACGGCAAGTCCGCCCGCACTGCCGACCTCTCCGAGGACGAGCTGCTCTGCTTCCGTGATTCCCCCCTGCTCACGCTCAAGCCCGTGATCTACGTGGCCAACGTCTCCGAGGACGAGGCGAACGGCGACGTCACCGGCAACCCGTACTATGAGAAGCTCGCGGCGCTCGCTGCCTCCGAGCATACCGAGGTCCTGCCGATCTGCGCCCAGATCGAGGCGGAGATCGCCCAGCTCGACGGCGAGGACAAGGAAATGTTCCTGTCCGATATGGGCATCGATGAGCCCGGCCTTGACCGGCTCATTCAAGCCAGCTACTCCCTGCTCGGGCTGATCAGTTACCTGACCGGCGGCCGCAAGGAGGTCCGCGCGTGGACGATCGTCAAGGGCACCAAGGCCCCGCAGGCTGCCGGCAAGATCCACTCCGACTTTGAGCGCGGGTTCATCCGGGCCGAGGTCGTCAAGTACGAGGACCTTATGCGCGTCGGTACCATGGCGGCAGCCAAGGAGGCCGGTCTGATCCGCTCCGAGGGCAAGGAATACGTCATGCAGGACGGTGACGTGGTCGAATTCCTCGTCAACGTCTGATCGGAGAACGCCGCATGAGAATGAGACGCAAAAAGCACGGAGCCGAGCGTATAGCCGCCTGTTCCGTACTGCTCATCGAGGATACTACCCTGCTGGCCCGCCTCGGCGAGCCGGATTCCCCGCTGTTCCCCGCTGCCGATCCCGTCCGGCCCGTGCATCTGGAGATCGGCTGCGGCAAGGGCGGCTTCGCCGTCGGCATGGCAGCCGCACACCCGGAGGTCAACTTCGTGGCGATGGAGCGCGTGCCCGACGTGGCCTGTCTCGCGCTGGAAAAGGCTATGGCCGCAGCCGGCACCCGTCCGAACGACAATCTCCGCTTCCTGATCGGCAACGCGGAGAATCTCGGCGAATGGGTAAAGCCCCACAGCGTGTCCCGGATATACCTGAATTTCAGCGACCCGTGGCCGAAGCAGGGGTACGCTAAGCGCCGTCTGACACACCGGCGTTTCCTCACTATGTACAAGGAGCTGCTCGTCGAGGGCGGCGAGCTGTGGCTCAAGACCGACAACGTCAGCCTGTTCGACTTCAGCCTCGAGGAATTTGCCGCCATGGGGCTGACCGTTGAATTCTGCTCGCGCGATTTCCACAACACACCCGAGGCCGCGGACAATATCATGACCGAGTACGAGGCCAACTTCTCGTCACAGGGGATGCCCATCAACTGTGCGCGCGTCCGTTTCTGACGGCGCGGGTCCTCCCCGCCCCGGCATACGACAAGATGCTCAAAAAAACATTTTTGGGAGAAGTTAAGAATTTTCGTCTCATACTTTGTGCAATTTTGATATTTACAAAGCGAGGAAAATATAGTATAATAATTGAGCATCCGAAGGTGTTCCCCCAAACACCTTTTTAGTTCCACACCGCACTTTCCACACTTGCTTTGGCGGAGTATCAATCTCATGATACCAACACGCACAGGCGGTTAGGAGAGTGCCTTTTTTTATGATTTTTGATGTGTACCCGAGATTTTTTCGGAGGAGGGGGCAGGGGAGCCTCGGCGTTTGAGATGGCTCCCCTACCCCTTCCCCGCAGCTACGTGGGGAAAGCACCTTTATGCTTTCAGCATTTCCCTGACGCGTCCGACAAGCAGATCGGCGTCGGCGGTTGTGTTGAACCAGCCGAAGGATGCGCGGACCGCGCCTCCCTCCGGCGTTCCGAGCGTCCGGTGCGCCAGCGCGGCGCAGTGATAGCCCGGTCGGACGCAGATGCTTTCCCGACAGCCGCCCAGCCGGGCGGCTGCCTGCTCGGAATCCATGCCGTCCACGGTAAAGAGAACTGTGGAGCCGTCGAGATGCGGCACCGCGACGTGTACGCCGGGCAGCCCCATGAGCGCGTCCCGCGCCCGCACGCCGAGGGCTGTCTCCTTTTCAAGGACCGCCTGCGGAGTCACGGCGGACAGGTAGTCGATCCCCGCCCGCAGACCCGCGATCGCCGGCAGCGCCAGCGTACCCGGCTCGTACCGCTCGGGCGTATCCTCTCCCATCTCCCCCGACAGTGAATCCAGCCCGTTGCCCCCTTCGCAGAGAGTATCCGGACGGACGTCCGGACCGAGCAGCAGCATCCCGACGCCCATCGGCCCCATCAGCCCCTTGTGACCGGGAACGCACAGCGCGTCGATGTGCATCTTCTCCATGTCGATGTCCAGAACGCCTGCCGACTGCGCCGCGTCCACGACAAACAGGATGCCGCGCTCATGGCACAAACGCCCGACGGCCTCCAGCGGCACCGCCGCAGGACAGATATTGGACGCGTGCGCGCAGATCAGCATCCGCGTACCCGGCTCCAGCCTATGCTCAAGTGCCGACAGCAGCATCGCGTCGGTTCGGCCCGGCACTGTCGTCAGCGTCTGGAAAACGTCATACGTCCATCTCCCCTCCGACGCGCCCTTGTGCAGCACGCGGAAGACGGCGTTATGCTCCATGTCCGAGCAGACCGCCCGATCCCCCGGCCTCATCAACCCTTTTATCGCGATATTGAGCGCGTGCGTCGTGTTCAGCGTGAAGATCACGTTCTCCGGGTGCTGCGGCAGACCGAAAAAGCGTGCCGCGGCTTCCCGGCAGGCGTAGACCTCCTCCGCGGCCCGCAGCGCAAGACGGTGGGATCCCCGTCCCGGATTGCCGCCGTACAGCTCCATCGCCTCCCGCACCGCGCGGATGACGCACGGGGGCTTCGGAAAGCTGGTCGCGGCGTTGTCAAGATAAACGGGCGGGCGAAACGACCGCCTTCCCTGCCCTGCCGTCTCCGTCATGATCCCTCCTCCGGCAGCGCCCGTACGCGGATGCCCGCACCTTGCAGGACGTCCGCCACGTTGTCCCGCTGCATACAGGGATAATTCAACCCGTACGCGCATCCGCTGCGGGATCTGGCCGACCCGATCTTGGTGACGGACGTCCGGATGGACGCCGCCGCCAGCGCGTTCTGTGCCTTTATCGTCAAGGTCATCGACCCGATCACCGCCGTGCAGGTGCCGGGATACCGGATCGTCTCCATGCCTCCCCCGGCCTGGTAATGACCCATGTGCATCACCTCCTCACCGTTATTTTATGTCGGATACGGACGAGAGGTGACGGAATATACGGAAGCGGGCTGCCGTTCACCACGGCAGCCCGCTTGCTATGTGTATCCGGATATTGTTTTACCCGTTCCATTTGTACACGCCGTCAGAACAGCGGACGGGTATGCTGATGCTGAAAACGCGATCCGCTCTTAGCAGCAGCTCGTCCCATTCGGCCATCGTGCCCTCATAGACCACCTCGCTGCAGCCGAACGAGCAGTCGCCCAAAGAGACCAACCCCTCCGGGATCACCACCGTACCCTTTTTCCCTGACAGGGACAGATTTGCGAGGACCTTGGTGTCAGGGTGCAGACGCAGCGTCTCCTCGTCTTGCGAAACGCTTCCCATGAAGATGCGGTAGGGATTGCCGGCTGTGCCCAGATAGTAACCGCCGTTATAGACGTTGATATAGCTCACCCGGCTCAGGTCTCCGTCAAACGCTCTGCCGTACACAATATCGCCATCCACGCAGACGACGGTATCGGGTATCATGACTTCCCCGATATCGGCAGCTCTGAAGTACCCGTATATGCCCGTGCAGCCGTCTTCTATCACGAGCTTGCCGATCCGGCTTGCCTCGATCGCATATCCGAGCCGCGCGTTGCCGGCGACGTGCAGTTCCTTGATGGTGCATCCGCTGAAGGAATCCATCATGCCGCGATATACGGGCTGATCAAAAACCAGCACGTCGAACGCGCATCCGGTGAACGCTTCCGCCCCGACGTCGGTCAGGCTTGACGGGATCGACAGGACCTTGATTGACCGGTAGTCGTGATGCGAATAGACGGAAAAGGCCTGCGGGAATATCTTCGTGATCCCGTCTTCTATGGAAAGGGTGCGGACGGCGCTCATGTACGCCTCCCACGGGGCAAGGCGCGGATACGGGTCCTCGGGATCCGTGCTGACGCCGTCCACGGCGCCGGTCCCCGTGAGGACCATATCGCCGGATTCCGGGTCAAGCGACCAGACGGCGTTGGCGTAGCAGCACGCTGCCTCACCGCAGTATCCGACCAGCTTCCCGCATCTTTCACAGGTCACGGCGTCCCGGCTGCCCTCCGTCAAAGCAAACGAATGGGCGGGGATCGGCTGTCTGCTCCCGAACACGGTCCCGCATTCGCCGCAGTGCGATCCTGCGGTCAGCCCGGCAGCCGTGCAGGTCGGCGCGACGGCGGGATCGTTCACAACGGTATGTCCGTGCGCCGGGACGGACTCGACCTGCGTCTCACCGCAAAAGCAGCAGCATTCCCGCTGCCCGCTCTCCGTGCAGGACGCCTCATGCGTGATCACCCACGCACCGAAAGCGTGCGTATGCGCGGTCTCAGGATCGGTTTCAGGTTCGGTATCACATTCAGTATCAGGTTCGGTATCCGGTTCGGTTTCCGGCTCGGTCCCGAATGTGGTCGGGGCCTCCGTCCGTGCGTCCGGGAGCGTCTCCGCCTGCGTTTCCGGAAGCGTATCGGGCGCGGCCGGCTCCGTGCCGGCGACCGGCTCAAAGGCGTTGGCGCAGGCAGACAGCGCAGCCGCCAAAAGGATCAGCAGACCGCAAAGCAAAACGTATCCGGGCGGCAGTATGCCCTTGTGAATTCTCATGTTGTTCCCCCCTCCCGTGCGGCACAGTATGATGTTATTCGATCTGCCGACATTATAGCATGATTGCCGGCTTTTGTCAAGTGGTCCGCCGCCCGTACACGTTTCCCTTTTTCCCCACTTGACAAAATCAAAAAAATCCGTTATAATAATAAGAACGGTTTTTTCCGTATCACATTGAATCCGAATAAGGAATCCATATGCAAGACAAACTGAAAAGGACGCTGCCGCCGTGCGACGGACGCCGCCGGGCGTCTGCCATGCGGTCGGTGCTGGCATGGAATCAGATCCATGAAACAGAGACGGGCGAGCCCCGCCGCGTATATATGCTGACCTTCGGCTGCCAGCAGAACGAGGCCGATTCCGAGAAGCTGTGCGGCATGGCAGAGGCTATGGGCTACGCCGTCACGGACAGGCAGGAGGACGCGGATCTTATCCTCGTCAACACCTGCGCCATCCGTGAGCACGCCGAGAACAAAGCGCTCGCCGCCGTCGGCAGCTTCAAGGAGCTGAAGAAAGTCAGGCCCGACCTGATCATAGGCGTCTGCGGCTGCATGACGTCGCAGGACCACCGCCGCGAAACCATCAAGCAGAGTTACCCGTACGTCACCTTCGTGCTGGGCACCTCATCGCTGCACCAATTCCCCGCGGTCTTATGGGACTGCATCGACCGTCGGCGCCGCATGATGCTGCCGGAGCATCCGGACGACGTGTCCGGCGGGATCGCCGAGGGCATCCCGACGCACCGTGCGTCGGACTACCGCGCGTGGGTGTCGATCATGTACGGCTGCAACAATCTCTGCTCCTACTGCATCGTCCCCTATGTCCGGGGACGCGAAAGGAGCCGGAACAGGCAGGACATCATCGACGAGGTCCGCGAACTCGTGGCGAAGGGATACAAGGACATCACGCTGCTCGGTCAGAACGTCAACAGCTACGGCAAAGGTCTCGCCGAGCCGTGCAGCTTTGCCGACCTTCTGGAGGCGCTTGACGCCATCCCCGGCGATTGGTGGCTCCGCTTCATGACCTCCCACCCCAAGGACGCAGACCGACGCCTCATCGACGTCATGGCCAAGGGGACGCACATCGTCCCGACCTTCCACCTGCCGCTGCAATCCGGCAGCGATCCCATCCTGAAGCGCATGAACCGTCACTACGACCGCCAAAGCTATCTGGACACCGTGGCGTATATGAAGCAGCGGCTGCCGCGGCTCACGCTGACCTCCGACATTATCGTCGGCTTCCCCGGTGAGACGGACGAGGACTTCGAGGCCACCCTCGACACGCTCCGCACGGTGGAGTACGATATGCTGTTCGCGTTCATCTACTCGCCGCGCGTCGGCACGCCCGCCGCGTCGATGGAGCAGGTCGACGACGCCGTAAAAAAAGCCCGCTATGCCCGTCTCCTGAAGGTACAGGAGGATATTTCCGCCCGCCGCAGCGCTTCCCTCGAAGGACAGACGCTCAAGGTACTGTGCGACGGCCCCAGCAGGACAGACCCGTCCGTGTTCACGGGACGCACGCCCGGCAACCGGTCCGTATTCTTTACGGGTACGCCCGGCATGACCGGCCGCTTCCTGTCCGTGCATATCGACCGCACCGAGCCCTACGCGCTGTGGGGCACGGTCATTCAATAAAAAAATTACAGAAAGAGGAATAAAATCATGACCAAGACCGAAGATAACAAGATCGTACTCGACACCGACAACGTTTTTGAAATGGCAATGGTGCTGGGCAAGGCACTCAAGAAGGACCCCCGCATGGTCCGCATGGACGCCGCCAAGGAAGCCTACGAGAAGGACCCCGAGCTTATGACGCTGATGTCCGAGTATGAGGTCCAGCAGAAGGCTGCCGAGAACGTCGCCACGGGCGAAGATTTCGATCCCCAGATGATCCAGCTGATTCAGGACCGCATCGACGAGCTGTACAGGCAGATCACCGAGCATCCGACCTATCAGGAGCTGGCCGAGGCGCAGGAGGCTGTCAACGCGCTCATGGAGGCCGTCAACAACACCATCACCTACGCCATCACCGGCGAGGTGCCGTCGAACTGCACGCACGATTGCTCCACCTGCTCCGGCTGCCATTGAGCCGCTCGGACAATCCTCATTTTCACCCATAAGAAAGGGGGTGCCTGCTCATGACACCCATGATGGACCAATATTTCGAGGTCAAGAATCAGTATAAGGACTACCTTTTGTTCTACCGTCTCGGCGACTTCTACGAGATGTTCTTTGACGACGCCATCACCGCGTCGCGGGAGCTGGAGCTGACCCTCACCGGGCGCGACTGCGGCGAGGCCGAGCGCGCGCCCATGTGCGGCGTGCCGTTCCACGCGGCTGACGTCTATATCGGTAAGCTGATCGAGAAGGGGTACAAGGTCGCCATCTGCGAGCAGATGGAGGACCCGGCGCTGGCCAAGGGACTCGTCAAGCGGGAGGTCATCCGCGTGGTCACGCCCGGCACCGTCATCGAGAACACGCTGCTCGCCGAGCAGAAGAACAACTATATCTGCTCGCTGTACCTCAACGAAATGGAGTACGGCGTCTGCTTTGCCGACGTGTCCACCGCGCAGGTATACGCCACCGTCATCGACGGCATCCAGATGGACGAGCATCTGCTCGCCGAGCTCGGCACCTACAACCCGCGTGAGGTCCTCATCAACATCAGCGCCAAGCGCTGCTCTCTCATCGCCGACTACCTGCGCGGCAGGGGTGCGTTGATCTCCGACAACCAAGCCACCCGTTTCGACGTGTCCGACTGTACCGCAAGGGTGCAGAAGCAGTTCGGAGACTCCGTCAGCGAGTCCGTCATGCAGAACCGCCCGCTGCTCTGCGCGGTCGGTGCTCTGCTCGACTACCTCGTCGAGACGCAGAAATCCGATCTCTCCTACATCAAGGAGATGACCGTTTACAGTGAGGGGCAGTACCTCGGCCTCGACCTCAATACCCGCCGCAACCTCGAGCTGACCGAGACCATGCGGACCAAGGAAAAGAAGGGCAGCCTGCTCTGGGTCCTTGACCGCACCAAGACGTCCCCCGGCGCGCGTCTTTTGCGTCAATGGGTCGAGCATCCGCTGCTCGACGCCTCAAGGATCGTCCGCCGTCAGGGTGCGGTCGAGGAGCTGGTCGGCGATTACATGAAGCGCGAGGAGCTGGGTGAACTGCTCTCTCACGTGCTGGATATGGAACGCCTCGTTACCAAGATCGTGTTCGGCACCGCCAACGCCAAGGACCTGCGGGCCGTCGGCTCGACAGCCGCCCTGCTGCCCGAGATCCGGGCACTGCTGGCCGATTGTCAATCCGGTGAGCTGAAGCGGATCTACGACGAGCTGGACACGCTCGACGATATCTGCGCCGAGATCAGCCGGGCTATCGTCGAGGAACCGCCGTTCAGCGTCCGCGACGGCGGCATGATCGCTCCCGGCTACGACGCCGAGGTCGACCGCCTGCGCGACATCATGCAGAACGGACAGAGCTGGGTCGACCGCGTGGCCGCCGAGGAGAAGGAAAAGACCGGCATCAAGACGCTCAAGGTCGGCTACAACAAGGTCTTCGGCTACTACATCGAGGTATCCAAGTCCTTCGTCAACATGGTCCCCGAGAACTATATCCGCAAGCAGACGCTGGTGGGCGCCGAGCGCTACATCACGCAGGAGCTGAAGGATATGGAATCCACCATCCTCGGCGCGCAGGACAAGCTGTGCGCTCTGGAGTATGAGTTATTCAACAAGGTTCGCGCGTATGTGGCGGACCGCAGCGAGCGCGTCCAGAAGACCGCCGCGCTGCTGGCCGAGACCGACGTCTTCGGATCCCTCGCGTCCGTCGCGTCCCGCAACCAGTATACCCGCCCCGAGATCAGCGGCGACGACACCATCGTCATCAAGGACGGCCGTCACCCCGTGGTCGAGCGATTCGTCAAGGACAGCTACTTCGTCCCGAACGACATCAGTATCGACACCCGGGACAACCGCCTCATGCTGATCACCGGTCCCAACATGGCCGGTAAGTCCACCTATATGCGGCAGGTCGCGCTCATCGTGCTGATGGCGCAGATCGGCTCCTTCGTGCCGGCGGCATCCGCCCACATCGGCATCGTGGACAAGATCTTTACCCGCGTCGGCGCGTCCGACGACCTCGCGTCCGGACAGTCGACCTTCATGCTGGAGATGAACGAGGTCTCCTACATACTCCGCAACGCAACACGGCGCAGCCTGATCATCTACGATGAGGTCGGACGCGGTACGTCCACCTTCGACGGCATGAGCATCGCGCGCGCCATCATCGAGTACACCGCCAGCCGCAAGCTGGGAGCCAAAACGCTGTTCGCCACGCACTACCACGAGCTGACCTCGATGGAGGGCAGCTACGACGGCATCGTCAATTACCACATCGCCGCCAAGAAGCGCGGGGACGACATCACCTTCCTCCGCAAGATCGTCAAGGGCTCGACCGACGACAGTTTCGGCATCGAGGTCGCAAAGCTCGCGGGACTGCCTAACGAGGTCGTCAAGCGGGCCAAGGAGATCCTCGCCGCCGTCGAGACCTCGTCGAAGGCCGTTCGTGACGCGGTGGACGACAATTCCGTCGGCACGAAGAAGGAAGCCGCGGACGACGGCTCTATCTCCATCGACGATTCCCTCAACGCCCGTCTCATCGACGAACTGCGCGAGGTCGACCTCAATACGCTCTCCCCCTATGAGTGTATGAACCTGCTGTTCGAGTGGAAAAAGCAGGTCAGATAAGGAGGCAGATATGTCTATCCATATCATCGGCAACGGACTTGTCAGCGCCGTGTGCGACGGCGCGTCGATCATACAGGCCTTCGGGCCGACGTACTCCTCCCCCAACGCGTTCCGGATCGACGCGGGAGACGGCTGGAAGACCGAGCGTTTGTTCCCCGGCGCGTTCCGCTCCACAAGGGACGGCGTGACTGTCATCGACGGGACAGGTTATTTCGCGGCGTGCACGCTGGCGCGCCGCATCATCGGCCGCACGACGATGACCCTTTCGACCGATCAGCCGCTCTTTCCCGTACCCGCGTCCATCGCGCCGGACAGCTATATGTCCGAGTGCCACGCGGGACAGGTCGTTTACGCCTATGAGTTTGAAAACGGCGCGCCGCACGGCTACGTCAGCGCACAAAAGCGGTATTTCGGTCTGCGCCTGGTCGGGGACCTGACGCTCACGCCGGACGGAGACAAATGGACGCTGGAGGGCGAGGGCAGCATCCTGTTCGCCTTCGACGTAACGCCGGATCATCTGTTTGAGGTGCTGGAGGAAGCGGGCCGCTTCGGGGACGCGTATTTCCCGCCCTTCGAGGACTGCGTGTTTGACACCGAGGACGTTCTGTCCGGTCTGACGCCCGCCCGCCAAGCCTATATGAAACAGATCCTCGACGTCTATGATACGATCACAAGTCAGCAAAGCGAGACCGGCGGCGTTTTAGCCGGGTATAACTATCACCTCTGCTACCTGCGCGATAACTACGGCGTCTACCGGGGACTGCGTGAAATGGGCGCACGTCAGGCCGCCGACCGTCTCGCGCAATACTATATCGGCATCTACGCACGAT
The DNA here is from genome assembly GCA_024404505.1 of Clostridia bacterium. GTDB lineage: Bacteria > Bacillota > Clostridia > Oscillospirales > CAG-272 > CAMEON01. The sequence goes on along the minus strand of JAKSPU010000008.1, from coordinate 5,165 downwards.
ACGGGCTGATCCATAACGCGCAGGGGCCGGACGAGTATGCCTTCCACGTCCACGAGAACGACAACGTGGAGATCACCGCCTACTTTGCGCTGATTCTCTGCGACTATCTCCGCCGGAATCCGTCCGCACCCGATCGGGAGGATGCCTTGCGCGGCATCGAATGGGCGCTGAACTGTCAGCATCTCTCCCTCACGGACGGGATGCTCCCCTTCAACGGCGACGAGACCTATATCGCCGGGGGGCTTCTGTCCCGCGCCTGCATGAACGACGGCTCGATGGAGGCAACGGCGCTCTACCACAAGGCGCTTTGTGAGGTGCAGGCGCTGAGTGCGCTGTACCCCGGCTTCGTTCCGTCCGATTTCGCGGACGAGGACAGACGGCTGATTGAGAAGACCTTCCGCAAGCATTTCTTCGTGGACGGCCGCTGGGTCTGCAACTGCCCCGGGCTGCCCGCGCCCGCATACCGCCACGGCGTCCGCGCCTGCGGTCACGGTTTCGGGCTGGCCTTCCGCAACGAGAACGGCGACTACGTCTGCCGCGAGTGCCTCGACAAGCACCTGCCTCCGATCTGGCAGGGCGGCGGACAGCGGTACGCAGTCCCCGCCGCTATCCTGTGTCCGTCGTTCATCGACTCGCCGCTGATCCCCGTCAGAGAGCGCGTAAAGGCCGCGCTGGCCGTCCTCGACGCCTGCGAGACCGCGGGCTGCGGCACGGGCTACGACCTCGGCTTCGTCCTCTGGACGCTCTGCGAGCCGGAGGACGAAGCCGACCCGGACATCCGGGAAAAGGCGCTGCACGTCCGGGAAAAGCTGCTGTCGATGGCCGACGAGTTCGGCGCGTACAGCGAATACTTCCGCGACGGCTTCACGACACAGGCCGGCACCCTCTGCCGCCCGTGGGAAAGCGGGATCGATATTGCCGCTGTTCTGCGGAGTGCGGACGTACTTTGACACAAGAAAGGATCTCTATGGGCAATATTCAAGTTCTCTCCTTTGAAGTCGCCAACCTGATCGCGGCGGGCGAGGTCGTGGACCGGCCCGCGTCGGCGATCAAGGAAATGATGGAAAACGCCATCGACGCGGGCGCGAAGCACGTCACGGTCGAGATCCAGAACGGCGGCGTCAGCCTGATGCGCGTCACGGACGACGGCTGCGGTATGTCCGCCGAGGATCTGCCCATGGCCATCCGCCGCCACGCGACCAGCAAGATAAGGTCCGCCGACGATCTCGACGGCATCATGACGCTCGGCTTCCGCGGCGAGGCCCTCGCCGCCATTTCCTCCGTTTCGGATATGCGGATCATGTCCAAGCGCCGCGAGGACGAAACCGGGCATCAGCTCGAGGTCCGCGGCGGCACGATCACGGGCGTCACCGACTTCGGCTGCCGCGACGGCACCACCGTCATCGTCGAGCATCTGTTCGCCAACGTCCCCGCGCGGCGGAAATTTCTCAAGCGCGACGCCACCGAGTCCATGGCCGTCAGCGCCAACGTCGAACGTGTCGCCCTCTCCCACCCGGAGGTCGCCTTCCGCTTCATCAGCGACGGGCAGATCAAGCTCGACACTGCCGGAGACGGTAAGCTCATGTCTGCCGTCTACGCCGTGTTCGGGCGCGAGTTCGCCTCCCGCCTGATTCCCCTGGACTATGAGTTCGAGGGCATCCGTATCGACGGATTCATCGGGCGCTCCGACAACGTCAAGGCCAACCGCAACGGGCAGAATTTCTTCATCAACCACCGGTACGTCAAGTCGCGGACCGCGCAGGCCGCCATCGAGCAGGCCTTTACCTCCTACCTGCCGCCGGAAAAGTACCCCGTCTGCATCATGAACATCGGTCTGAACCCCGGGCGCGTGGATGTCAACGTCCATCCGGCCAAGCTGGAGGTCAAGTTCTCCAACGAAAAACCGGTGTTTGAAGCGATCTACTATGCCGTCCGGCAAGCGCTGGAGCAAGATACCTCCCGCCCGTCCCTCGGCACCGAGACCATGAAGCCCGCGTTCGGGCCGACCGGCTCCCGCTACTCCGACATGACGTCTCCCGTGGAGACCGAGCGTCCGAAGCCGGTGAACGAACGGCAGATGTCGATGAACGATCCGGCTCCCTCAGCCGGCACGTCAGGGCCGGAACGCATCACCGCCGAGGAGTACGTCGCCATGTATCTCAACGGCGGACACGGGCATCAGCCCGCATCCGGGTCCTCCGCGCAGGCGCCGCATACGCAGTCCGCGCCCCGGCCCGCCGAGCCCCGCCGTGAGACCGGCTACGTCCTGCCCCCGCCGCAGGACGAGGTACCGCCTCTCCCGGACGAAGTTCCCCCGTTGCCGGATGAAATGCCGCCTCTCCCGGGCAAAAAGCCACCTCTCCCGGACGAGGTACCGCCCATTCCGGATGAGATTCCCCCGCTTCCGGATGAGGCGCCGCCCATTCCGGACGAGGTTCCCCCGCTTCCGGACGAAGTGCCCCCGCTGCCGGATGACAAGCCGGCTCCCGCTGCCGACGCCCCCGATACCCCGCCGTACCGCATCGTCGGCGAAGTGTTCCACTCGTACGTCATCGTCGAGCAGGGCGAGCGTATGCTGCTGATCGACAAGCACGCCGCCCACGAGCGCATCATTTTTGAAAACCTGCGTGAGAATCTCCGGAAAAAGTCCGTGGACTCACAGTTCATGATGCTGCCCGTCGATGTCATGCTGATGTCCGATGAGGTGGGTCTGATCGACACCTACCGGAAGGAGCTGGAGGCCATCGGCTTCTCGTTCACCTGCCTGCGGAATACCGTCCGCGTCGATGCCCTGCCGTCCGGCATCGAGACGTCCGCGATCCCGGATATGTTCGCCGCTTTTGCCGAGCAGTTGGCCCACGGGACAGGTGACGCCCGCATCACACGGGACATCCTGTTTGAAAAAGCGCTGTTTCAGGCATCCTGCAAGGCCGCGATCAAGGCCGGGCGGGACTATCCGCCGGAGCAGGTCGCTTGGGTGGTGCAGCAGCTGATGAAACTGCCGGACATCACCTTCTGCCCCCACGGGCGCCCTGTGGCCATGGAAATGAAAAAGCGCACCCTCGACCATCAGTTCGAGCGGTGCTGACTGAGCAGAAAGGAGATTTGAATTATGAATGATATTGAGAATAGATATTTCTTATATCAAGGCAATGTTTGTGATGTGTATGAAGAATGGCCTTCTCCCGACTTAATTGTTTCCGATGGCGCTTATGGCGTTCGTGGTTTCCGCGGCGATACAGTAGATGTAAATGGGTTGACCGAATGGTATTTGCCTCATGTTCTTGCTTGGACAAAGGCAGCAAAGCCCTCTACCAGTTTGTGGTTTTGGAATACAGAAGTCGGATGGGCTACAGTACACCCTTTATTGCTGGCTAATGGATGGGAATATGTTCAATTAGCCGTATGGGATAAAGGATTAGCACATATAGCAGGAAATGTAAATGGAAATACAATTCGTCAATTCCCAGTTGTTACAGAAGTTGCTGCGCTGTATCGCAGAAAAACTTTTATAGGAACACGGGATGGACAAATATTGGATGCGAAAGAATGGCTGCGTTCAGAATGGAAAAGAAGCGGACTTCCAATGTCAAAAGCCAATGAAGCATGCGGTGTAAAAAATGCTGCTACAAGAAAATATTTGACAGCGGATTGGTTATGGTATTGGCCTCCCGGTGAAGCAGTTCAAAAAATGGCCGAATATTGTAATAACTATGGAACATCCACGGATTGGCTATATTTTTCGTTGGATGGTAAGAATCAGATTACAGCTGAACAATGGGATAAAATGCGTGCCGTTTGGCACCATAAAAATGGAATTACAAATGTATGGAGTAGACCACCACTGGCTGATTCTGAAAGGTTAAAAGGTACGATGGAACGAAGCGCGCCTCGTACATATAAACCGACTAAATTATCTGCGGCACATTTGAATCAAAAGCCATTGGATTTAATGTTGACACAGGTTTCTGCTACTACCAATATAGGTGATGTCATTTGGGAACCATTTGGCGGGTTAGCCTCTGCATCTGTTGCCGCTATATTACTTGATCGCCAAGCGTATGTTGCAGAAATTGATATTGGCTTTGCTGAATTAGCTATGAAACGATTAGAAGAAGCAAAACAAGAATACTGTAGTCATGGAATATTTAAGGAGGATTCATAAATGGCAAATCGTTATGAACTGCCCCTCGATGATGAACGTACAGTCTTGCGTGAAGGGGTTATTCGTGCCTTACGTGCAGTTCCGCTGTATTTCAAATCAACTATCAATATTGAAGGTGTAACGATAACAGACCTATTTTCAGCAAATTCTTTGTTGGGTGGAGCTATCGAAGAACAGACTATTATCACTTTGAATGAAGTTCGATCTATTTGGGATCCTGATGGGAAATGGAATAACTATTCATTCAGAAGATATCCGGAAAGTTTTCCCGATGTACGTCTTGAAAATAATGAGGACGATAAACCCCTAATTGGTATTGAATTAAAGGGATGGTATCTTCTTGCGAAAGAACAAGAACCATCATTTCGTTTTCAAGCTTCGGCAGGAGCTATGACCGTGTGGGATTTGATTGCAGTTTTCCCGTGGCATTTTTCTAATGTCATTTCTGGGAAACCAGTTCTGGAGGCACCATTTATTGAACAGGCTAAATATGCTGCTGATTTGCGGACGGAATATTGGGAATCGAGAAGCAAAAGTGCAATGAAAGTTGAGCATCCCGATATTCAACCGTATCCAAAAGCAGGAAGCAAGTATTCAGATGTGGTTCATGATGATGCGGGCAATAATTTTGGTCGTATTGCTCGAATTAAAGGATTGATGGATACATGGGTATCAGATACTATGCGGACACCTCTTGGCGGTATAGAGGCACGGTGGTGGGTACAGTTCTTTCTTTTATTCAAAGAAGATTGCAACGAGGATAAAATCAAATCACAGTTTATTAAGCTTGCAAAAAATGCGCAGTATGATTCGGAAAAAGCTGACAAACTATTCGATTATTTACAGAGTATAAAAAATATACTGTAATACAAATAACTTAATATATACACATCAAGGCAGCATCCTGTTCTGATGCCCGCCGAAAAGGAGTATTTATGTTTGAAATTCTCGCACAGGACGGCCGCGCGCGCCGCGGCGTCCTCCACACCGTCCACGGCGA